>CAYNJG010000033.1:0-47321 GCA_964397295.1 uncultured Pirellulaceae bacterium | reverse complement strand
CCCTTAGTGACGTAGCGTTTGACGAGGTTTGCCCACAACGTGGATCCGGCCGGTTTCCATTTCGTTTGCCAAGTGTCTTCGTTTTCGAACAGCGATAAAATCAGCTTGTCGTCGTCCGCAAAGTGCTCAATCGCCCACCACACAGATAACGGAATGTGAATGTCGTCGGAGAATTCGTCGCGACGGAGGACCGCTTCGATGATCGGCATTGCTTGTTTGGAAGGCAGTCGTCTCGCTGTGCAGATGATTTGGCTGATGACCTCGGGATTGTTTTCATTGGCGGTGAGTTCCGCGATCCGATTGACGGTCGAATTGTTTCGCGGCGATTGCTGGTCACCCCACAATCGCACAGCCCAGCGCCGGATGTGTTCGTTTGGATGTTGCAGGAATTCTTCGGTGTCCTGCGTTGTCAAACTGGCTGAAAGATTCAGAGCCCAAAAAGCTTCGAGTGAAGCTTTGTCGTTTTTCCTAATGAGCGTGATGAGTTTCGAGCGAAGTGATGCGTCCTTACGATCACCCAAGATGCGGAGCGTCTGGTGGCGATGCCATCGGTTTGGATGAATGAGGTAGCTATCAATGAGCTCGACTGAAGAGAGCGACTCGAGATCGATTGGCTGTGCCCTGCCCTGCCCTTTCGCTTGGACGCGAATCACGCGACCTAAATCGGGATTCGTTTCGCCTTCATGATTTCGATAGTGGTTTGCCTGAACGGAAAACCAGTCCGCGAGATACAACGCGCCATCGGGGCCGACTTGGATGTCGACTGGCGTAAACCATTTTGCTCGTTCGCCCTCCCCTGGTTCAACAATCGTTGCGATGTCGTTTGTCTTGATCGAAGATCCATCTGGCTCGACGTTGCTGTGAATCACATAGTTCTCGACAGGATTGATGCCGATGAGCTTTCCGTGATAACGATCGGGCAACTCGGCCGATTCATAGATCGAAAACGTATGCGTGAAGCGTTTGACCTTCGGGTGACGCATCGCGGGAAAGTACCCGAACGTGTATGGGTTGGATAGGTTTCCGTGTTTTCCAAACGTCTTTTGAAAGTATCCGCCTTGGATGTAGTGAAAGCCGCGCGTGTCCCCACCGTTGTGACCTGAGAAGACTCGACCGACACGATCGATCTCGACGCCAAACGCGTTGCCGCCACCCTCCGCGAAGACTTCGTATTGGTGGCGTTCGGGATGATAACGCCAAAGGTTCTGCCCAAGCGAGTGTGTGGGTGCTTCACCGGCAATGGGTTTGTTGTCTTCGCCGTGCCGCACGATGGAGCCGCTTACTGTGCTGCCTTGTGTTGCATATATCCAGCCGTCGGGGCCCCAACGTAGACTGTTCGCAATGGAGTGTGAGTCTTCGATGCCGAAACCTGAAAGCAGTACACGTGGTACTTCGTCGTCGGGAACATCGTCCTTATTTCGATCGGCGTAGAACAATAAGTACGGCGGATTCATGACGTACACACCGCCGCGACCTGGCAACGCGGCCGTGGCAAAGTTGAGTCCATCGAGGAAGACTTTTGATTTGTCGAAAGTTCCGTCGCCGTCTGTATCTTCGTGGATTGAAATTCGATCGCGACCGCGGAACGATGAGTCTTTAGCGTGCGGCGGTGGTGGTGCAAACGGTGGTTCGTAGCGATTTCGCCAAACAGCATCGCGGCTGAGTAGTCGTAGTCCGGCTGGCCACGGGTACTGCCGATATTCGAGCAACCACATGCGACCGCGCGCGTCGAAGTGGATATAGAGTGGGTTTGCGACGAGCGGTTCTTTGAGGACGACCTGGGCTTCTAGATCGGCAGGTAGCTTGAGGCTGGGAACGTATTCGCTTGTTTGCAGTTCGAAGTCGGCCTTTTCCGCAGCGACGGGCGATGGCCAGTGAATCGCGAGCAAGCAGATTGTGAGAGCGATGATCGATGAACGCATAAGTCACCTAGGTAGCGGCAGGAGCCGGACATTGTAGATGACGAAGTGACCTTCGGCGAATAATCAATCATTCCTGTACGGCCGGCAAGGCCGTCCAGGAGAATTACTACGGTAGCTGCTTGGTTACCAACTTCGAAGCCGTCCGCGTTCCGCCATTGGAAACGTTATCGTTGCGACTTGCGATGTTCGTTCGCGACGCTCCGGCTTCTTCCAAAACGCTGAGCAATTTTGCGGACGTGTAAAGGCTAGGCAGGCGAATGACTTTCTCTGGGTGGCCAGCGGGGAAGATCGCCAGAAACGGAATCGAAACCGAGCCTTGCAACTTCCGTAGAAGTTCTTCCATCTTTTTGTCGTCGGTACCGAGATCCGCAACGACCGTCCGAATGCCATGTGCATCGACGAACTCACGAACCGGTGCCGTATTCAAAACACCAGCTTCGTTCACGCGACAGTTTACGCAGTAGTCCGCCGTGAAGTCCACCATCACGGTTTCGCCATTGCGGAACATCTCGTTGAGTGCCTGTTCGCTGAACGGTTCCCACGGCAATTCGTTCTCGCCGTGCGATACGAGTGAAATGGCCGCACCACCGCCCGTACCATTTTGAGCTTGTAAGTAGTCGCTGATCTCGCGATTGACGCTGCGGCCGTACTTGCCGATCGAGTGACCGACTAATCCTTTTTGGCTAAAGCAAATCGCAAATGCTGCCAGTCCGATTACCGCTGAAATCGCCCATGCTCGCATTCTTTTGTCAGATGGTGCGGTTAGTGGCACGCTACCAATCCACCAGCATGCGAACCATAACCCGAACAAGAGTCCGATTGTTGGCACGAGGTTTTGGAAGTCGACGTTTTGCATCAAGAAGATAACGGTTGCCAACAATACGAAACCCATGAGTTGCTTGAACGTGTCCATCCAAGCACCCGGCTTCGGTAGGAAGCGAATGAGTGACGGAAACATGCCGATCAGAAGATACGGCAAGCCCATGCCGAGTCCGACGACCGTGAAGATCAAAAACGAGATGAATGTACTTCCCGACTGAACCGCAAAGCCGTAAGCGACACCGAACAAGGGGGCACTGCAAGGTGTGGCGAGCAGCGTCGTGATGATGCCTTTGAAGAACGCGCCACTGACGCCTTCTTTCGACGACAACTTTGTCGCGCTGTTACTGGTTGCGAAACCTGGAATTGGGATTTCCCAAACACCAAGGAAGCTCAACGCCATTGTGAACACGAGTGCGATCAGCGAGATCGCGAACGTCTGATTGCTAAATTGTTGGCCCCAGCCCATTCCGCCAGCAGCCAGTGCAGCGAGTACCCAGAAGATCGATAGGATGCCCAGCACATACCAAAGGTTAAGCTGAAAAATTCGGCGTCGATCGGATCCAGCTTGGTCGACGAATGACATGATTTTCAAGCCGATAACGGGTAAGACGCACGGCATGAAATTCAGAATGAAGCCACCCGCAAACGCAAAAATCAGTGCCTTTTCTAGGCCGATCTTGCCAGAGGTATCCGCAGCAAATTCGATTTGCGCCACGTCCGCGACCGCCGGTGCAGCCGTCCCGCTGTTTGTTGGTTCCACAGGAACGTTGCCAACGTTGCCGTTGTTCGGCATGACAACCGGAGTTCCTACGACGGAATCTACCTGGTTGTTGACTTGCTGTCGCGTTGGCGGTGTTGCGTTTTGACTGATTGCAGCCGCAACGATGTTGTAGCTGACGCCTTCTTGAGAAATTTGAACTGGTGCGACCTTCGAGTTGGTGGTCGATGCGACTTGTACTTGGCCTTGCCAAGAGAATGCTGATGGGCGATCGCAAGTGCCGTCGCTGCAAGTTTGAAAACCCACCATGCCAACTAGGTTGTAGGTTCCTTGTTGGGCGTTGGCCGGAACCTTGATAGGAACCGCAAGTGTGACGGGGCCTTTGTATTCACGATACAATTCGCCCGCTACCGTTTTCGAGATCACTGGCGCGGAGGCTTTCGCTGCGCCAGACATCCAACCTGCTGGCAAAACCGAGTGGATTAGCGTTGCTTGGAAAACTGGCGATGGCTGACTTGAATACTCGTAAACGTGGTAAGGCGATTCTGGGTCGAAGGAAACTAACAACTGCAAGGTGTCGCCGGGAGCTACCTGTGATTTAGACAGCCAGCTTCTTACGTCCGCATGTGTGCGATTGATACGAGTGTTTTGCTGTGTATCGGTTGTTGCCGCGACTGCCGTTGCAGCGAACTGTGTATCGTCTTCTCCGAAAGGTACGCACTGCCCAGCACAGGCGAGACCTTCAATGTGGCCGCTTGCAACGATGTCTCCAGCCGAAAATGGTTTGTTCAATGCAATAGGCACTGTCCAACTTACGGACTTGCCGAAAGTCTGCACTTCCATTTGGAAGATGTCACTCTGTTCGACTTTGGGTGGGTGATCGGGCGTGAACGTACCGAGCAACCGATAGTCGTTGCTTGGCTTAAGATGAATCGACGTTGGCAGAGGGCCACCGGCGGGTTGCGTCGTGGAGTAGATTTTCCACTCGTCGTTCATGCTAAGTTCGATCGTCAACAACCCGGTGCCGGATCCGCTTTCGATCGCTACATAACTTTGTACTTTGATCCCTGTTTGCGGCGCCGAGTTTTGTGCGAGATCGTTAAGCTCTGTCGGCAACTCTAACTGACTCAGATCGAAGCCTTGGCCATACGACGCGAGTGCTAGCACGGCGGTCAGGATGAGCGAGACAAATTCAGTGCAACATAGATAGCGGCGTTGCATTTGTGATCTTTCTAAACCGGGTGTGGGACGGCGAATTCTAGGTGCAGAGCGATTCGGAGGTCAACGCCGGGCCGTTTGGCCACACACCTAGATATTGCGGGGTATTTCTTAACTAACGGAAACGAGAGTTCGATTCTTGAGTGAACCATCTCTCAATCGATGGGACGCGGCTGGCAACGAAACCTTACGGCAGATGCGTTTTCTGTGGTCCTTTAGTTTAACGGATGCATGGGCAAAATGGTTTGCGAGAAATGTCGAGAATCATCGTCGGTTTTGTTGCGAGGCGAACGGCACGTCCCAATCTTCGCTTTTTTACCCGGTTTTTGGCGAAAACTATGCTTGGGCCTGTAGCTGAGTACGAAGCTGTTCCAGCCGTCTCTGGACCTGATCCATGTTTTCGAACGTTCGCTTATCGATAACCAGCCAGCACACCCAAGTGAGCGCGGAAAGGGCGGTTGCTGCTTCAAGTGTGGCTGCCATTGATTGTTGTTCAATTTGGGAAAGCGGACGTCGAATCCGCGTATAGGCCTCGAGTGCAACCGACTGAAGATCTCGCCCTTGATCGGGCAGGCTGCCTAGCAGTCTCGCGAGATCAAGTGCTACGGTTTCGACTCGCATGGCACCGAAATCGATGATTCCGGACACGCGATTTTCTTGGAACAATACGTGCTGATACCAGATGTCTCGGATACAGGGTTGGTGAGGCAACAGTTTGCCCACAACTGGCTTGAAAAGGTTGGGTAGTCGCAACAGTTTCTGTGGTGCCATTTCGACGATGTCATTGCAGAGACGCAGCGTATGGTCATCTAGCGACGAATGTTTGGTTCGAGAGGCCAGTTCTGGTAGCTCATCAATTAGACGCTCAGCAAATTCTAAACGTTTACGAATGCCTTCTGACGGTTTCTCGATCGCGTTCGCCGGTTCAACTGCAAGATGAAACTCGGCCAAAGACTGGAACGCGGCCTGAACTTTCACTTCTGTGCAATTCGTGCTTAAATCGGCCACGCCCGGCATCCATGGCGTTACCTCCCACAAGTACCCGCCATGCGAAACGATCGTTTGTTGCGCATTGTTGAGAATCGGTTGTGGGATAAACTTGCACCGCTCAGCCGCATGGCGCAGAACCGAATGGATCCATTGAAGATGTTCGACGGTCGGATGTAACTTTGGCCAGCGGCGCACGCAGTAGTGCTCGGTGCCTGCTTTGGCTCGCCACAGCTGAGCGCCACTGAAACCACCCGCGTTGGCCAGACTCTCGACGGTGTCAGCCTGAAGCGATCGAGAATATTGCCGAAGTACGAAGTCAATCATGAACTTCACTGTACAGTGGTTTTGCGTCGATGTCTGTTCGGCGTATGCTAGGGCTAGTGAATTCAGAGGGAGTGAAAATTGAAACTACTACTGGCCATCATTCAGCCAACCAAACTCGATGCTGTTCGTAAGGCGCTCGAGAACATTGGCATCGAGAGTATGACGGTTTGCGATTCAAGAGGCTACGCGCGCCAGCGCGGACAACCGGCGACGTATCGCGGCCATGAGTACAAAGCGAATCTACTCCGCAAGGTAAGTGTCGAAATCGTTGTTCATGACGACCGTATCGAGCAAGTTCTCGAAACGCTGACCGGCATTGCGAGAACGGGCCCTAACGGAACCATCGGTGACGGAAAAGTTTTCGTGCTACCGGTGGATGATGCAATTCGACTTAGTGATTCAATTCGAGGTGAGGAGGCGGTTGGTTGAAGTGCTTTTTATTTAGCCGGGATCTTATGTTTTCGTCGCAAGCTTCTGGAGCTGCGAGTCAGGCCAACCTGGAAACTCAGACTGTTGGATCTGCAAGCGACGTTCCCCCAGACGCGGAGGGCGTGACGATCGTCGACCTTTCAATGCCGGGCATGGATGTCGATACGGTGATTAGTAGCCTCGCGTCGGGTAACACGCAAGTTATCGCGGTCGGTCCGCACGTGCATGGTGAAAAACTCGAAGCTGCCCAATCCGCTGGCGCTCATTTTGTATTGACGAAGGGGCAAGCTCATCGCGAGTTGGCCGCGGTACTTCAAGGCATTGTCGGTCGGTAGGTTCGTCGCGTATTGTAGATCGACCCATCGAGAAGCATCGAGTTCTGTTCTTTCCATCTAAGTTAGGTTCCTCTACTTGCGGCGTTTTCTTCAATTCATTGCCGGTCTGATCGGCATCACTTTGCTGCTCGCATTCGTCGAGTTCATGCCCGCTCCGCGTTACACGTACTTTTGGGATCGTACGTACGATACGGGGCACATTCTGGTTTTTGGCATCGGCGTGATGATGACGCTCACGATGGTCCGCGCTTTTGGTCTCTCGCAGCGGCTTCGATGGCAGTACGTCGGGTCATGTGTGTTTACGTTAATCCTCGGTCTGCTTGTAGAAGTATGGCAAAGTTTCCACGAACGCACGGCAGAATGGATCGACGTCTATAGTGATCTCGTAGGGATCCTCGCGTTTGCGGCGATCTACGCGATGCTAGATAAGCGGATTGTAAATCCACGCGAGGGATTGTTGCGCCGCGGGACGTTGGCATTGATTGCCGGTGCGATTTTGTTCGCTGGGCTTTTACCGTTTTTTCAAACGGTCAGTCTGTATGTCGCTCGTTATCGATTGCAGCCGAGTTTGATCGATTTCGAAAAACCGTGGTACCCACATTTCTACTACGAGCAGTCCGCTGATTTTGAGGTTGTCGATCCTCCGGACGGTTGGCCGGATCATGCGAAACGCTTTGATAAGGTTGCACGAATCACACTGCTCGAAAAAGGCAAGTACCCGGGGTTAGTCTATCGCGAACCGCACTGGAATTGGTCGCGATACGAATCGCTTGAGTGGGACCTGCTGTACGAAGCCACTGTGCCACGCGAGTTCGTGGTACGTGTGCATGATTTCGATCATAGTAGAGAGCCGCGCGACCGGTTTCGTGCGGTGGTTACGATTAATCCCGGTTTTCAAACATTGCGTTTTAAGTTGTCTGACATCCAACAAACCGAAAGTGGTCGTGAACTCGATCTTACGCGTATCGCGGGCCTGGGGATATTCACGATGAATGCCAAAGACAAACCGGTGCTCTATCTCGGTGATCTTCGTCTTGTGAAATGATCGACGCCAGCCAATTGATCGAAGCGAATTACAGCGAAAAAGCGGCGGTTTTGCCGTCGTGTTGTTTTTTGGAATCATCTGGATGATGGCGATTGCTTTCGTAAACACTCTGGCGGCTATGTTTCCTGAGTGCGTCGTGCAAGCAAAAAAAAACCACTTACGGTTGGGGCAAAAGCCACCTTCCAAAGCTATGTTTCAAAGGACATTGCTCGTGGTCTCCCCCAGAGGGTTTTCAACGTTGCAGTGAGTGGTTACGCTCGCCGTCCCAAATGATAAAAATACTGGTTAGCAGAGATACCCACCATGTTTGTCCTCCCTCGATTCAATGTTTGTTCCGCGCTAGTTGTTGCTGCTTTGTTCTTCTTGTCATCAGCAGGAAATGCGGAAGCGCAAGGATACCGTGTATTCGAAACACGATCCGTTGTCATCAATCGCAATGGATTCTCGCCGACGATCGTTCCCGTTGGCGCCGAGCGACAAGCGATCAGGAATATGCACATTCTTGATCGCCCATATCGTCCGTTCCATTTCTACGGAAACACTGTCCGTCGACGATATTTTCGATCGCGATAATAAATAGCCAATGTCGCGCTAGTTTTGCTTCGCTAGATGTTTTTGTTCTAGCCCACGAACAGCCATTGGAATCGTAAACACGGAGTTGCCAGCTGTGATGAACAGTTGGCTTCTTTTTGGTCCGGCGAACGTCACGTTTGCTGTCCAGCCTCTTGGAACCGGAATCGTTTCGATTAACTCACCGTCGGGATTGAAAACGGTGACGCCTTTGCTGTTGGTTAGATAGACGTTTCGTTTTTCGTCGATCGTCATTCCATCACTGCCGGACTCGCAGAATAGTTTTCGATTAACCAACTTACCATCTTCGTCGATGTCAAAGCGAAAGATCTTCTTGCCACCGATATCAGCCACATAAACGGTTTCGTTTTCGGTGTCGCCAATGATGCCGTTGGGCTGCTTAAATCCATCGGCCACTTTTTCGATCTTGCCTTCCGGTGAAACGCGATAAACGCCGCGAGGATTGTCGGCTGGGATCTCGTGTTTCCAATAGGGTCGCTTGTAAAGCGGATCGGTGAAGTAAATCGAACCATCGGCGTTCACCCAGCAATCATTAGGACCGTTGAAGGGACCACCGAAGTTGTCCTTAGCTAGAACTTTGTGTGATTTGTCGGCGATGTTGATCTCCCACAGTTCGTTGCTTTCATCTGCACACGCGATCAGCTTATCCGGTTCGACAAAGTAGAGGCCGTTGCTGCGTCCGCATGGCTTCAGCCAATCCGTCAATTTGTCGTCGGCGAAACTGTAGTGCACGATTCGATCGTTGGGTTGATCTGTAAAGAACACATCGCCAGAACTATCGGCGATGGGGCCTTCGGTGAACGAGAACTCTTTACTGAGCAGTTTGAGTTTCGCATCTGGCGCGGTAACGGTTTCCGCGAAGGCGGCGGGCGAGAGAATGAGCAGTGCAAGTAGGAAACGCATAGGAGACTCCGATTCGCGTCGCGAGGGATGACAGTTGGGCAGTTTATTGTCTCAACCAATGGAGCAACGACAATGGTGCTCGATCCGGAAAATTGCCTGAATTGCTTCTTCAGTGGCGCGCGAGTAAAAAGGAAAAGTACCGGGTTGAGGATAGAATGAGGATTCACAATGAGCTACTCCGTTCCTTTTGAAATGAAGGTGAGCGACTACTCAAAGTTGGAAGGGATGCTGAAATTCGAAAACGATACGTTGGAAGTCGAGTTCTACAAAAAGGAAACGGTTCTAAATGTTTTTGGATCCGCTCGAAAAGAGGTAGTGATTTTACCTTCGCAGCTACGAGAGTTGACTCACAAGAAGGGGTGGTTTAGCGACCATGTCATCCTGGCGTTCAAGTCGTTGGAGCATGCCGAAAAAATTCCGGGTGCTCGAATTGGCAAGCTCAAACTGAAAGTATCCAAGGCAGAGCGCAAGAATATCGCGGCGATGTTGGTTGATTTCGATCTGTCGAGGGCGACGCAGAATCTGGCCGAACAAGAGCGTCGGCGATAAATCGCTACGACCGTTCAAAGTGTTGTCGGTTACTAACTAATATTTGCGAAGAATCAGTAAAGAAGCCGTAGCAACGCGAATCGAAGTTTTGTCGCGAACCTAAAGTCCCGATTTTCTCTCTTGAAGTAATTCGTGAATTGGTAACCATATACATAGTGCGCTAACGCAGCGCGTTGACTAGACGCCGCTTATTCCGTCTCTGGCATTCGGAATATGAAGTGGCATTCTTGTTAGAAAGGAGGTGTTCTTTGAATTATTTCTGTAGCAGCCAGCGAGGTGGCACTGCCTAGCAACCGGCGGGTTGTCTTAGGACAGCCACCTGGCTCGTTCAGGAACGCTTCGGCTAACCTTGTTCGAGTAAATTAATAGGCTCGGTTCTGCAACGTGCGGGACCGAGCTTTTTCTTTGCGCCTCTGTGAATCTACACAAGTGTGCACGCGCAGAATGAACTCGCGAAGGCAAGCGTCTGCGTGTTTGCGTCATCTGAACGATTTTCCCTGCTTGCACCCATCGGCCTCGAAAACCGGCTAAACTGTTTCTCGTGAATACACGCGACAACGTCCATTCCCACCTGGCCTTACTGGACGCATGTCAATTTTGAAATAGATACCGCGAAGAATTTAGGTACATCATGACTGGGTTTCGTCTTGTTCGTCTAATGCTGCTCGTCTCGTTTGCGGCCCTCGGTTCCACTGCGGTCGGAATCGAATTCACCGTCACGATCAAAGCTGGTGAAAAGTCTTCAGCTCAGGTTCCCATCCACATTCCTGTTGACGAAGGAATTGACGAGCAATACGTGTATCTTAGCGGTGGCGGCCACTTTTTGTTTGGCCAGATCGAGCAAACTCGACTGATGGGTGCGAAGGAAGGCAACGAGCTGACGTTTTTGCTACCAGTTCTCGACGCAGACGAAGAACTGATATTAACCGGCAAGACGGTGTCAGAGGATGAGACGCCCAACTCGTTTCGGCTGGTTACAGAAAACGAAAACACGCTAGACATTCGTTATGGCAAGCGGCCAATTCTGAGAAGCATGCATGAGCCCATTGATCGTTCTTCGCCGGAACGCATTGGCGAAACGTACAAGGTCTACCACCACGTTTACGATCCCACGGGTGAGTTCTATGTCACCAAGGGACCGGGTGGTCTCTTTCCACACCATCGCGGTTTGTTTTACGGCTTTAACCGAATCAGCTACGGAGAAAACGGCACGACAAAGGCTGATATCTGGCACTGTAAAAACGGCGAACGGCAAAACCGTCGCGGTGCAAAGCACGGAGTTGGCGGGCCAGCGTTCGGGCGAGACACAGGAATGATTGACTGGCATGGCCGCGATGACAGTGTGTTTGCGGAGGAGCTTCGCGAACTAACAACATACAAAGCAGAAGGTGGAACGCTGATTGAATTCGCGTCACTACTCGAGTCGAAAGTCGGCAAGGTGCGACTCGATGGCGATCCGCAACATGCTGGCTTCCAGTTTCGCGCCTCGCAGCACGTACCGGACAATACGAAAGACAAAACGTACTATGTAAGGCCCGACGGTAAGGCCGAGCCAGGGCAGTTTCGCAACTGGTCGGCGAAAGAAGATGAGAGCGAAGAGAACCTAGCGCACATCAACTTGCCGTGGAACGCACTCAGTTTTGTAATCGATGATCAGCGGTACACCTGCTGCTATTTGGATCACCCAGGCAATCCTAAGCCAGCTCGCTACAGTGAACGCGACTATGGTCGATTCGGTTCTTATTTTGAGTACGATATGGACACGGACAAACCGCTGAAGCTCAATTACCGTATTTGGCTTCAGCATGGCGAAATGACCGTCGAACAGATTGCTCGAATCAGCAACGGATTCGTATCGCCGCCAAATGCAACGCTTGAAATCCATTAGTGATTTTTGGCTCGCGACCTCAGTTCTACCAACGCCTAAAAACAGGGCCTACCCCCGCCGCAAGATACCTCGGAGATGAAAATATGATGACTCGCAGCATCTCAGCATTCGCACTGTTCGTGGCTATGGCGACGACACTGACTATGAGCCCGCACGCATTCGCAGACCATCACGAAGAAGGCTTCGAGTCCATCTTCGACGGCAAAACGTTGGAAGGGTGGGATGGTGATCCTGCACTTTGGTCCGTGAAGGACGGGGCCATTACGGGCAAGACTACGCCCGAGCTTCAGATCAAGAACGGCAACACGTTTTTGATTTGGAAGGAAGGCGAGCTCAGCGATTTCGAACTCAAGCTCGAATACAAAATCATGGGAAAGCCAAGCGGTAACTCGGGGATCCAATATCGTAGTTTCGCGCTTCCGGCAAATAAGACCAATCAATGGCGCATCGGCGGATACCAAGCCGACTTCGAAACGGGTGATCGGTATTCTGGCATTTGCTACGGCGAAGCTTTCCGAGGCATCCTGGCAGAACGCGGCCAAGTAACAAAACTCTCTCGCGATGGCGATAAGTTCGTTAAGGAAGTCGTTGGAAGCGTCGGCAATGCAGACGAAATCGGGAAGAAAATTAAAAAGGAAGATTGGAACGAATTCCACATCATCGCCAAAGATTTTCACATGGTTCACAAAATCAATGGCGTGACCACGATGGAGCTGACGGACAACGATGAAAAAGAGCGTCGCGATAGTGGACTGTTGGCGTTGCAACTCCATTCGGGACCACCGATGCAAGTCCAATTTCGCAACATTCGCGTAAAGCACACCGGCAAAAAAAAAGTAGCGACCGCCGGCTCAAGTGATGACGCAAAGAAAAAAGTCGTCTTCGTAGCGGGCAAGCGAAGTCATGGCTATGGCTCGCACGAACACAAAGCGGGCTGCATTCTGCTTGCCAAGTACTTGCAAAAGGCGATGCCTAATTTTGAATGTACCGTTGTTGAAAACGGTTGGCCCGAAAACGGCATGAAAGCCTTCGAAGGCGCCGACGCGGTGGTCTTTTACTGCGATGGCGGCGGTCGACACTTTGTGAACCCGCACCTCAAAGAGTTCGACGAGCTAATGAAGAAGGGCGTCGGTCTCGCGTGCCTTCACTATGGCGTGGAAGTACCCAAAGGCGAATCAGGCGACGCGTTTGTTGACTGGATCGGTGGCTACTTCGAAACGAACTGGTCGGTGAACCCTCACTGGACAGCCGATTTCAAAACCTTTCCCGACCATCCGGTGTCCAACGGTGTGAAACCGTTTGCGATCAACGACGAGTGGTATTTCCACATGCGGTTCCGTCCCGAAATGAAGGGCGTCACGCCGATCCTATCCGCGATCGCACCGGATGCAACGATGGATCGGCCCGACGGAACTCACAGTGGTAACCCGCACGTGCGAAAGGCTGTTGCAGCCGGCGAGCCGCAACATTGCGCATGGGTTGCTGAGCGTGAAGATGGCGGGCGTGGTTTTGGATTCACTGGCGGGCATTTTCACTGGAACTGGGGCGATGCCAACTTCCGAAAAGTAGTGCTTAACGCAATCACGTGGGCAGCAAAAGCAGAAGTTCCAGCGGACGGAGTCTCGACTGAGGATCCAACGCGGAAAGAGCTGGAAGAGAACCAGGACTACGAAAAGAAGGCTGCGAAAAAGAAAAACAAGCAAACGACGAAGCCCGTCGCTTTAAAAAAAAATAGCCAAGATGGAAGCCACGACCCTGAAAAAGCTGTCGCCAACATGGATGTCCATCCTGAATTGAAGGCTCAGCTGTTTGCCGCCGAGCCACTGATGCTCAGCCCTTCGGGTATCGATATCGATCATCGCGGACGTATTTGGGTTTGCGAAGTCGTCAATTACCGCGACTTTGCCAACCGCGACAATCCCGTCCGTGAAAAGGGCGATCGAATTCTCATTCTCGAAGATACCGACAACGATGGTGTGGCTGACAAGAAGACCGTGTTCTACGAAGGCCGTGACATCGACTCGCCGCATGGCGTTTGCGTAATCGGTAACAAGGTGATCGTATCAGCCAATGGCAAGGTCTTCACGTTCATCGACGAAGACGGTGACGATAAGCCAGACGAAAAACAGGTGATGTACGAAGGTATCAGTGGTGAGAACCACGACCACGGAATTCATGCATTTGTGTTTGCTCCTGACGGAAAACTGTACTTCAATTTTGGTAACGCGGGAAAGCAACTTTTCTTGCCTGGCGGCAAACCGGTTGTGGATATGGCCGGCAACGTCGTCAATGACAAACGAAAACCGTATCAACAAGGCATGGTATTTCGGCAGAATTTGGACGGATCGGAATTTGAAACGATCGGCTGGAACTTTCGAAACAACTGGATGGTTTGCGTTGACTCATTCGGCGGTGTATGGCAATCGGACAACGACGACGACGGTAATCGCGGAGTGCGAATCAACTTCGTGATGGAATTCGGTAACTACGGCTACGTTGACGAGTTCACTGGTGCTGGTTGGCGAACGGATCGAACGAACGCACTAGAGTTGCCCATGAAGCACTGGCACCAAAACGACCCAGGCGTCGTGCCGAACATGCTGCACACTGGGGCCGGTTCACCGACGGGAATTTGCGTGTACGAAGGCGATCTTCTGCCTACTGCGCTGCAAGGACATTTAATTCATTGCGACGCTGGTCCGAGCGTTACGCGAGCCTACGTATCGAGCGAAGATGGCGCTGGGTACTCGGCTGAAATCGTCAATATTCTAGAGGGTACGCGGGACAAGTGGTTCCGACCGTCCGATGTGAAAGTCGCGCCTGACGGTTCGTTGATCGTGGCTGATTGGTACGATCCGGGCGTTGGCGGACACCGCATGGGTGACGTTGAGCGAGGACGTTTGTTCCGTGTCATTCCGAAAAACCACGGCGGCAACTACGAGTCGCCGAAATTCGATTTCGAGACCGCAGAAGGTGCTGTAGAAGCACTTCGCAATCCAAATAATTCCGTTCGGTATCTCGCGTGGACGGCGCTTCATGAGATGGGCGAGAAAGCGGAGCCCGCGCTTAAGAAAATGTGGGATGACAAGAATCCACGCATGCGAGCTCGAGCACTCTGGTTGTTAGGCAAGATTCCGGGTCGAGGCTTGCACTACGTTGATTTGGCTTCGCGAGATAAAGACAAGAACATTCGCTGCCAGTCGCTCCGATTGGCTCGGCAGTTGAAGGACGTCGAGGTGCTGCCGGTGGTTGCTCGATTAGTGGACGACATGTCTGCCGCCGTTCGTCGTGAATGTGCGATTGCGATTCGGCACAACAAGTCTGACGAAGCCGCCCAACTTTGGGCGAAACTTGCTAGTAAACATGATGGATCTGATCGCTGGTACCTCGAAGCACTTGGAATTGCCGCCGACGGCCAATGGGATCGATTCATGAAGGCGTGGCTTGACGAATTGGCTGGCGGAGACTGGATGACGCCCGGCGGTCACGACTTGGTTTGGCGGTCACGTGGCTCGGTTACTTCGGAGATGTTAGCAAACATTCTTACTGATCCTGCCGCAGCAAAAGAAGAGTTGCCAAAGTTCTTTCGCGCTTTGGATTTTCAATCGAAGCAAGAAAGCGAAACAGTCGCGATGCAACTTGCGTTTGGTGAAGTTCTCGTGAACGCAGAACGCCGTAAGCTGGTCATGCTCGAATCAGCCAAGCGACTATCCAAGGACAAAGTTCGCGATACGCCAAAGTATCGGAAACTGCTGAACAAGTCGTTGGACGACTTCGCTGGGTCTTCCGAGTTTGTAAACTTGGTTTCAAAGTTCGAACTTTCCGAGCGTTACCCTCAGTTGTTGACACTCGCGCAGACGAAATCGGGTGACCAGTTGGGCGTTGAAGCGATGCGAACGCTGATGAAAAAAGGGCAGGGCGATTTGGTCAAAGAAGGTCTTTGGTCGGACGACCCGGAAGCTGCTCTCGGAACAATCAAAGCTATGGGCAACACGGGCGATGGCGGTGCAACCAAACTGCTGGCCGATTACGTGAAGTCCGACAAAGTTGATATTGAGTTGCGTCGTGAAGGTGTCCGGGCGATGGCTCGGATCAACTCGGGTGCGAAACGATTGATTCAAGAAATCAAATCGGACAAGCTCGATCCGGCACTGATGGCATCTGCGTCAGCGGGTTTGCATTCATCTCGATGGGGCGACATTAAAAAAATGGCTCAAGAGCTAATGCCACTACCGCCAACGAAAGAATCTGAGCCTCTACCATCCATCGGCGATCTTTCGCGAATGAAAGGCTCAGCGTCCAACGGACAAAAAGTCTTTGCTGGTGTCGGTACCTGTGCAAAGTGTCATATTGTAAACGAGAAAGGCAAAGAAGTTGGGCCAAACCTCACCGAGATCGGCAGCAAGCTTAGTCGCGAGGCGATGTACGAGTCGATTCTGTACCCGAGCGCTGGGATCAGTCACAACTATGAAGCCTACAACCTGCTTACGTCGGACGGCGAAGTCGTCACGGGTTTGCTTACGAGCAAGACTGTCGATGAAGTCGTAATTACCTCGGACGACGGTATCGCTCGAAAATTTGGTCGCAAAGATGTGGATGACCTAACGAAGCAGACGATCTCGCTGATGCCCGCTGACTTGCAAAAGCTGATGACGAAGCAGGAGTTGGTGGATGTGGTTGAGTACCTGACGACGCTCAAGAAAAGGTAATGGTAGACCTACTACCGCAAGCTTTTCACCGCAATCGGAACTCATACGCGATTTCCATCGCTGATTGGTTCTTACAATGTGGGCTGGCGAATCCTACTATTGACCGAAATCGGTGGCATCCTTCACAACGTGGCTTTCGGCTGCGCTATGCAGAATCATGATCTTCTGCCAGATTTTTCGAGACAGCCCGGTCGTCAATGATTCGACCTCGTTCACCGCGGACAGGGCAACTGGGTCGTCGAACTTCTGCACATAGAGCGTCGCAACCTTGCCAGTGAGCGCGAGCATTTCGGTACAGTAGTCGAGATAACGCCGCAACTGCGATTGGGTTAGCGTTGGTTTAGGCGAAACGTCTGTCGGCGTGTAAAGCGTAGATACAACGTAGTCTGGATCCTTCGCAAGTTGGTGCATGTCGATCACGTGTGCGATCGATCGAAGTTCGTGAATCGCTTTCAAAGCACGGTTCCGTTTGAATCTCCTTTCCATCGAGAATAGGAAAAAGAGTATCGCACCGGTCAGGACAATTTCGTTCAGGATCGGATCACCCAATTCAAGCCAGTTGCGAAGCGAAAGCCCGGTCAGTCCTGTCGAGTCGGGTGAAATCGCGAAGGGCACCGAACCAATCAAGGCAACAACCAGTCCGATCAGCAACCAACAGATCGCGCGTATCCACCAGATCGGTTTGTTGATCCGTTGGCAACGCTGTTCTGTGCGTTCTGCGATGCTCTGGAATTGGCTGCAAATCGACAGCAGACTCGAACCAGGGAAACGCTCTCCGATGCGTTTGTGAAGCTGTGCGATTGTCTCTCGTAGACGTTGGCTATCCAGAATAGGAGCCGCCATATGTCCGCCTTGCTATGTTCGAATGTTGAGCGGGAGAATCGACGTGAACGGCACTGGTTCTCTCGCGTCAGTGTTACTGAAATTTAGCATTTCTTTCGATTCCGGGCGGCCTTCAAACTGTGGGTAATTCAACTCTTTTTTGGACTTTTGCCGGTATGCAAAGTTGCCACATGTAAAGTCGTGAGATACGGCCTAGAATTGAGAACCTCGCCTGTAAATCACATCTTGTGGAATAGTCATGATTCGATCCTTCGTTGTTCTTTGTTTGGCCCTGGCCGCCAGTTCTGTTTCGGTGGCCGAGGAAGTCATTTGTCGCTATTGCGAGCGAAATCACCAACAACTCATGCCGCCTGGTATGGAACTCGATGGTCGATATCACTATGCACCGAATCGGCAAGTGGACGTTCAGCACATCAAGCTCGACGTGACTCCCGACTTCAAACAGAAGACAGTCTCAGGCACGGCATCCATCACGGCGAAGGTCATCGCGAAGCCCGTGGAAGTATTGCGTCTCGATGCCGTTAATCTAAACGTCAAAGACGTTGCCTGCGAAACAGCGACCATCGAAGATTACTACTCGTCACGAAATGATCTGCAAATAACGTTCGACGAACCTCTTGAACCGGGTACAGAGTTCACGATCAGCGTCGAGTACTCGGCCGAACCAATTCAGGGACTGTACTTTCGCACGGAAGACATGGGCTATCTGAAATCCGATACGCACATTTGGACGCAAGGCGAAGCACACGAAGCTCGGCATTGGTTCCCGTGTTTTGATTACCCCAACGAACGTTCTTCGACGGAAATCATCTGCCATGTGCCGAAAGATATGACCGTCCTGAGCAACGGCGAACGGATGGGAGAAGAAATAGATGACGCGGGTTTGAAGGCCGTGCGTTGGCTGCAAGAGAAACCGCATGTGAACTACTTGATGTGCCTGGTGGCCGGGCATTTTGAGAAACTCGAGAAAAAACACCGCGACGTTCCGCTTGGTTTTTACTCGCAGCCTTCATTGGCGAAGTACGCAAAGAACTCTTTCGCCGATACGAAACCAATCATGGCCTTCTTCGAAGAAGAGATCGGCATGAACTTTCCGTGGGTGAAGTATGACCAAGTCACGATCGTCGACTTTACGGCTGGCGGCATGGAAAACACGTCGTTGACAACTCTCACGCATCGCACCATTTTTTCAGAAGCCACGGAGAACCTACGAACTACGCGTCGTTTGGATGCGCATGAGATGGCTCATCAGTGGTTCGGGGACTACGTGACGTGCAAAGACTGGAGCCATCTGTGGCTGAACGAAGGCTTTGCTACTTACTACACCCACTTGTACGAAGGTCATAAGTTTGGTCGAGATGCGATGTTGTACGGTTTGTACAGAGATGCACAGAACGCAATATTGCCGCAGAAAAACGATACGAAGCCTATCGTGTTCAATGCCTACAAGAATCCGATGGACCAGTTCGACTACCGGGCTTATCCGAAAGGTAGTTGGGTTTTACACATGCTGCGAAGTCAGCTAGGTCCGGACCTCTATCGAAAGTGCATCAAGGCGTATCTCGAGAAGCACGCGCTAACGAGTGTCGTTTCCGACGACTTGCGACAAGTTATCGAAGAGCACAGCGGCCAATCTTTGGATCGCTTCTTTGATCAGTGGGTCTACAGTCCGCGGCATCCCGATCTGAGGATCAGCTACAAGTGGTTGCCAAAGCAAAACTTGGCCAAGGTCACGGTCGCCCAAACGCAAAAGATCGAAAAGAGTGTGCGGTTATTTCATTTCCCAACGAAACTTCGGTTCGTGGTCGACGGCGAAACGATTGATCACGACATCGTAATTCGCGATTCGGAAGAAGACTTCTACGTTCCGCTTGAGGAAAAGCCGGCCATCGTGCGATTCGACCCGGAGTACTCGGTTTTGGCCAGTGTGAGCTTCAACAAGGCCGATGATTTGTTGAAGGCTCAAATCGAAAACGAAGACGATATGATGGGCCGCCTCTTGGCCGCAAAAGCATTGGGTAAACGCAAAACGAAGGACTCAGCAGCGTTGTTGAAGACTGCATTGAACGAAGATCCATTCTTTGGCGTTCGCATCCAAGCGGCGAAGTCGCTCGAAGAACACGGTAGCGATGAAACGTACGCGGTGCTCGCTGAATCTTGGAAACAAGAAGACGCTCGGGTGCGTGAAACGATTGTGCGGTCGTTGACGAAACGATACCACGACGACACGCCAGCGATCATTAACACGATTCTGACTTCCGAGCAAAACCCAGGAATTCTTGCGATCGCAACGAGGGACCTTGGTCGTTTCAACAGTTCTGATTCGCGTGAATTGATCATTGAGCAACTGAACTCTGATTCATTTAACAACCAACTAGCTGGTGCGGCGATCAGTGCAATCCGCGCTCAGAGGGATTCGTCCTATAAAGAATCGTTGATGGCGGTGTTGAAGGAATCGGAAGCTAAGTTCACCTCACGCGGATTCGCGGAAGGCTTGACGACGCTAGGCCAAATTTGTCGGCCGCTCGAAAAGAAGGCGGACGTGCGACGCTTTCTGCTTGCGTACGTGAACCATTCCAAATCCACGGTGCAAGCCGGGGCGATCCGAGCGCTGGGTGAGCTAGGTGATCCGCGTGCAGCTGCAGCGATTGAATCGTTCGCAAGTTCGCCGAAATCACGAATCTCTTCCGCTGCAAAAGCCGCGGTGGAACAGCTCCGTAAAGAAAAGCCGATGGCTCCGGATGAAGTCATCTCACTTCGCAAAGATCTGGCTGAGTCGAAAAAGGCGAACGCTGACTTCAAGAAACAGCTAGAGGATATCAAAGGGCAAATCGCAGCCCTTCAAAGTGCGCAGAAGGAAAAGAGTAAAGACGACAAAGCAACGGATAAAGGCGATAAGAAAGCGGACAAGCAACCGAAGTCGAAAAAATAGCCGTACGAACGTTGCGCACAGCGTTTCTCCTCGGTTAGACCTCCGGGTGAGACAGTCGATATTCCAAACTCGCCCACCAACTTTTAGCGGAGGGCGAGGTAATGAGCGAAGTACGCCGAATGACCGTGCGTGACGATCGGACGAGTCCTGTGCACGGAACTCCAGCTTGGAAACCCGTAAAGTCTCTCTGGTACACGGCCATGCTGCTTGTCGCGCTGGTACTCGCGCCAGGCACTTTCACTTGGTCCACCGGAATCATGTGCGGCCTTCTCACCGCCTTCACATTATGCTTCGGTCATTCTGTTGGTCTGCATCGCTTGTTAGTTCACCGGAGCTTTAAGTGTCCGTTGTGGCTCGAGTACTGCATGGTGTACACCGGTGTACTCGTCGGCATGGGCGGACCGCGTTCGATACTCTACATGCACGACATTCGTGACTGGTCGCAGAGACATCCGGATTGCCACGCGTTCTATATTCACAAGAGTCCGATTTGGAAAGACTGGTGGTGGAACTTGCATTGCGAGTTGAAGCTTGACCATCCTCCAGTTTTCAAACCCGAGGCACGCGTCGCGGAGTCGGCGGTCTATCGATGGATGGAACGCTATTGGATGCTGACGCAACTGCCGTTGGCAATCGTTCTGTTCGCGATCGGCGGGCTACCTTGGCTTGTTTGGGGAATCGCGGTTCGTATTGCTGTATCGTTGACGGGGCACTGGCTCGTAGGTCACATCGCTCACAAATGGGGCAGGCAGCCGTGGATCGTTGACGGAGCAGCGGTGCAAGGATACAACGTGCACGGCTTGGGGCTGATCACGATGGGTGAAGCTTGGCACAACAATCATCACGCGTTTCCCGAGTCAGCACGGTTGGGGCTGGAGCCTTTTCAGTTTGATGCTGGTTGGTTGTTAGTCTCTGTTCTTCGTCGAATCGGCTTCATCTGGGATGTAAAAGTTCCCGAGGACTTGCCCGAGCGAGAAGCGTTGCGTCGCAATGAGGAGGCCAAGAAACTGGAGCAGCCAGAACTTCCATCGCATGTGGGGAAAATGGCATCTGCTAGTATGTAGCAGCCATGGCTGATCTCACGGAGTCGTTCTCGTTACCGGATGTCTATGATCTGCGTCGCTCGATATGGATGAGTGGTTTGGGGTATGGAGATCCATCTCGACACTACGATGGACAGCAGGTTCTGATCGGGTTTCATACGCCCGATGGTGCAGTTTCCCTTGCTGCAAAAATGGAGGGGCATACGCTCGAGGTGCAATGTTGGGGGGACGGCACGGAGTGGATTTCGCCGATGCTGCCGGAGTTGTTTGGTCTTCATGACGATCCGTGTGTCTTTCAACCGGACGATGCAGTTGGCAAGCTGTTGCGTGAAGTTCCGGGCGTTCATCTAACAAAGTTGCCGCTACAGTTCGAGCGCCTTGTGCAAATTGTTTTGCAACAACTTGTCAGTTGGGCCGATGCATGTCGTGGATGGAGTTTGATGGTGGAACGATACGGTGTGGATGCGCCTGGACCGAACGATTTACGTTTGGGCCCGTCATCCAAGCAAATACGAACGCTTGGATATTCCGACTTGGTCGCTTGTGGAATCATGCCCAAGCAATCGCGGCTGATTCTACAGTTGGCGAAAGAGGCAAAGCGAATCGAGCGACTGGCAGCGACAGATCGAGAGCTTTTGGTGACATACCTCAAATCGATCCGAGGCGTAGGCGAATGGACTGTCCAATACCTGCTTGGGACGGGATTGGGTGATCCGGATGCTGTGATGGTCGGAGATTATGGGCTTCCAAATACGGTGAGTTGGTTTTTTTCGAAAAAGCCAAGAAGTAACGACGAAGAAATGCTCGAATTGCTTGAACCGTACCGTGGGCATCGATTCCGCGTGATCAACGCGCTGATGCAGGCAGGAATTCGGGCTCCCAAGTTTGGTCCGAAGATGCGTACGAACCGATGGCGGTTTACGGAAAAGTGGCCCCACGAATAGCACGGATCAAACTAATGGTTGTGCCGCTCATTGCGCAGTCGTAGGGCTCTAAAACGAGAACTTGTCGGTGTGCTTCATGCTATTCCTGGTCAAAAAACATGGCTAGTCTCACCGTCGGAATTCGATAGATTGAACTACTTCGAAACCATCTGTGAACGGAAATCAAAGTGCGCCGAATCTATCTCGACTACAACGCTACCACGCCGATCGCACCCGAAGTGCGGGAAGCTATGCAGCCATTCTTAGCGGAGCATTTTGGGAATCCTTCGAGTGACCACTCGCTGGGGCGTGCATGTGCGGAAGCGATATCTGATGGCCGTGAGCAGCTCGCAACGTTGATCGGTGTCGACGCTGACGAAATGTATTTCACGGGCGGCGGAACCGAAAGCAACAACTTGGCGATGAAGGGGATCTTTCTTGGTGACACATCATTTCTCACCGGGCACATGATCATCAGTGAGATCGAACATCCGGCCACGGTGGTTCCGGCAAACTATTTGGAAAAACACGGCGTCGCGGTCACTCGCGTGGCTTGTGATTCATTGGGATTCGTGGATCCCGAAGATGTACGCAGCGCGATGCGGCCGGATACGAAGCTGGTAAGTATCATGCTCGCCAATAACGAAGTCGGCGCGATTCAGCCGCTATCCGACATCGCTGCGATTTGTCGCGAGCACGGTGCGCTTTGCCATACCGATGCAGCACAGGCGGTAGGCAAGATTTACTTTGACGCAAAACAGTTGGGTGTTGATATGCTCACGATCGCTGGGCATAAGCTCTACGCCCCAAAAGGCATCGGTGCGATCTACGTTGGTGATCATGTGGATTTGACATCGTTGTTGCATGGTGCTTCGCACGAACGAGGATTGCGTGCTGGAACGGAAAATACACCGTACATCGTGGGTCTTGGACGCGCTGCGAAGCTTGCGAACGTGCGGATGGCGGAGGACAGCAGTGGCGAGGCCT
Organism: uncultured Pirellulaceae bacterium; assembly: GCA_964397295.1. Lineage (GTDB taxonomy): Bacteria > Planctomycetota > Planctomycetia > Pirellulales > Pirellulaceae > CAYNJG01. Next base: position 24,150 of record CAYNJG010000033.1, on the reverse strand, counting down.
CAGCAATGAGAGACCTGCTATGGGAGAAAATACAGGGCGGGTTGCAAGAGAACGTGGTCGCCAACAGCGATTTGGAGCGTTGTTTGCCGAATACGCTCAGCGTTTCGTTCCGTGGTGTTCACGGCCACGAGCTACTCGCGGCCACGCCCGAGATTTGTGCATCGACGGGCGCTGCGTGTCATAGCGGCCCACAGCAGCTTTCCGCGACACTTGCTGCGATGAAGATGGATGTGGGAACCGCGAGCGGCACGGTTCGCTTGAGCACGGGAGCCTACACTACGGAAGATGAGATCGAGCGAGCCTCGAGAATGTTGGTGGAAGCCTATCAGCGGTTGCGAGCTTAGCCGTTCTGTTTGGCTGTTCCCTATTTTGCAGCACTCTTCAACTTGTCGGCGAAGACCTTCTCGACCTTGGCCACCTTGGGTTGAATAACGAAGCTGCAATAACCTGCGCTGGGATTGTCGTTGTAGTAGTTTTGATGCCCTTCCTTGGCCGCATAAAACGTCGAGGCTTCCGCGATTTCAGTAACGACCGGCTTTCCAAACGCATTCGCCTCGTTCAGTTTTTGCTTGTACTTTTCTGCGGTCTCTTTCTGTTCATCGGAGTGATAGAACACCACGCTTCGATATTGTGTGCCTACGTCGGCGCCTTGGCGGTTCAATGTTGTTGGGTCATGCGTTTTCCAAAAAACTTCTAACAATTCTTCGAACCCGATAACGCTTGGGTCATAGTCGAACTGAATGCATTCCGCATGACCAGTCGTGCCACTGCAGACAGCTTCATAGCTAGGGTTTACCACCTGGCCGCCCATGAAACCAGAAACGATTCCGTCGACACCCTTCAGTCGTTGGAAAACAGCCTCGGTACACCAGTAACAACCGCCGCCAAAGGTTGCTTTCGATAGGTTCTTTTCCGCCATTGGATTTGCCTCAGCAGTCGTATCGTCTTGAATTTTGGATTCTGTGGTCGCGGAAGTTGCTTCGGACGTCGCTACTTCTTGCTTTGCGCATCCTATGCACACAAGCAAGCAAAGTAATCCTAGCGAAGAAATATGAAATCGTGAAAACATGGGTTCTCTTTCTTTGATTGAGAATCTATTTCTATTTCCCAAGCAGCTTGTCCACGGACTCGAGCAGCTTATCCATCGCAAACGGTTTTCGGATGTAGTCGTCAACGCCAAGCATCTCCGCATAAGCTTTGTGACGGCTGCCTTCGTTGGCAGTGATCATAATGATGCGAATTGGAGCCGTATGGCTTCGCCGGAGTTTTTCGAGTACCAAAAAGCCACTTCGTTTGGGCATCATCATGTCGAGGATGACAAGGTCAGGCTCTTCTTTTTCCGCCAAGGCGATACCTTGGCTGCCATCTCGCGCGATTGAGACTTGGTAGCCCTTCTTCTCCAGAGGAAAACGAACGGATTCGATGATGTCTGGATCGTCATCAACGATCAGGATCTTTGAGCCAGAATTCTGGCCGCCTTTCGATTTTTCGTCCGTCATTGTCAGCTCTCCGTATATACGCGCCGCACTGCTCGCCGTACCAAACTCTACCGAAAAGTGTCGTCCGGTCCGATAGGGGAAACAAGGGGGCTTCGGCGGATCCCGTGGACCGTATACTACGAGTGTACGCTATACACAGAGTTTTCTATGATTGAAATCAATTACCGTCCCTCGACTCCTAAAGACTACAACCCGCCGATCGGCTTGATTGGCTGCGGTGGAATCACGGAGCACCACCTGCAAGCCTACAAGAATGCAGGTTTCCAAGTCGTCGCACTGTGCGATCTCGATCGCCAGGCGGCGGAAAAGAGGGCGTTGGAGTATTTTCCGGAAGCAGCGATTTTCACCGACTATAAAGATCTGCTTCGCCGGGATGACGTGGAAGTTCTGGATATCGCCACGCATCCTCCGAGCCGTCCTCCAATCATTCGTGACAGCCTAAACGCTGGCAAGCACGTGCTCAGTCAGAAGCCCTTCGTGCTTGATCTAGACGTTGGCAAAGAGCTTGTGGATTTGGCTGATCGAAATAACGTGCGCCTGGCCGTGAACCAAAACGGTCGGTGGGCACCGCACTTCAGCTACATGCGTAGTGCTGTCGAGAATGGTGTACTGGGGGAATTTCAGGTGTGCATATGTCGGTCCACTGGGACCACACATGGACGAAAGGAACGGAGTTCGAGAAGGTCAAGCATTTGATCCTCTACGATTTTGCAATCCACTGGTTCGATATGGTCAACTGTTTGCTCGCCAAAGAAACCCCACGCCAAGTTTTCGCGTCGATCGCGAAAACGCGACGCCAAGAGATTATGCCTCCGCTACTAGGGCAAGCACTAATTGAATTTGATCACGCTCAGGCGTCTCTCGCATTCGACGCGGATACCGACGTAGGCAATAACGATCGATCGTATGTGACGGGTACCAAAGGCAGCATTCATGCGAACGGCAAGAGCTATCAAGATTTGTCCTTGCAAATGGACTATCGAGACGGCGTCGATGAAGACCCCAAAACGATCCGACCGAATCTCGATGGCAAATGGTTCCCTGATGGTTTTCATGGGACGATGGGCGAGTTGCTTTGCAGCATCGAAGAAAAACGCAAACCCACGATCGACGCCGAACGCAATTTAAAAAGTCTTGCGATGTGTTTCGCTGCGGTGGCAAGCGCCGAGTCCGGGCAGCCTCAGGTTCCCGGGGAAATTCGCACGATGCCCAAATAGTCCGTGTAGCATGACATGGAAGGGCGGGCCCATGTTGTAGGCCTAGCGCAGGCTGGACGTTTTCCACTGGGACAAAAATGCGGTTAGGTTTTCGTTGCCGGATTGGGAACCGAGCGACTGGGCCATCCGAAAAATTCGAGATTCCAGTTCCGTGAGTGGTGCAGAACTGGGATTTGCGAACCGCAGGGTGACGGAGCCATTGTGATGCGGCACATATAGCGTGTATCCGACGCCGTCACGAGAAAACGAGTCGCCAATGTCAAAGAGGGCAATACTGGTGGCGGCATCCAACAGCAAGTCAGATTTGATGGACGCCGTTTCGGATGCACCAATGTTGTTGGATTCCGTTATCACTGCGATGGCCGAACGAAACCACACGGTAGGGCTTGGTTCGCGCGAAACATCAACCGCACGAGCAACGCCGAAGACGGCCGCGCCGTGAAACGCCGTCGAGATGTCAACACACCAAGCATGGTCGATGTATGTATCGCCGTGATAACGGAGCGAGAACCGCGAAATCCCAAGCAGCTCCGCAACGTGTTCGCGAGCGTTGAGGAATGGGTCATCCAATTTGGCCTCTGGCGTACAACGGAGGGTTTTTACGACACCGCCCTGAACGAAGCGAGTGATGCCCTTAACTTCGAGGCATTGTACCACCCGCGTTGACAAAGATGGAAGGTGTGAGAAATTAGCGTAAAAACCATGTTAGCGGACAATGAACCGGGTTAGACGTTATGGAATTTCTGGAGTTCGCGCACGGAGCGCCACCACGTGCGTTCCGATTCAACACGCGCCATCCATTCCTGACGGAGTGGAAGCCAAGCGTTAAATTCCTCCGGTGTCATTGATTGCGATTCGTCATCGTATGTCGCGAGACCAACGTAAATGGCAGAGAATGGGTGCCAAGCAATCAATCCGGGGTCACGAATTGTTGCCCGTCGGACGCGAGGCGGATTCTCAGGCCAGAGGCGGAGGAAATCATCACGAATACCCGGGGCAACAGCGGTGACGGACATGATGATGCGATCACGAATCGTTGCAGGATAACGTTCTGTACAGTAGCGATCCCAAATTGGGCAACGTTCAGCTGCCCACATGTCACCGCCAGCCTGAGTCATCGTGACGTATCGTCCGTCTTCACCGGAATGAACTTCGAGGACACCGTCAATAAGCCATTGTTTGATTGTCGAATTGACTTGTTCGTCGGATAGCGAGTGAGAAGGTGCGTGCCATTGTTCGGCGAAGTAGCGTTGCCGAAGCATTGAGGGCTTGGCACCACCGTCAAATATGACATCGAGAATTAGGAGTTGGTTGTTAGTAAGTGAGGTTTTGTTAGTGCGGAAAAGGTATGAAGTCATTTGGAGCAGCGCGATTAGCTGCCATTCGTTAAAGTTTTCGTCTGTAACGGAAAGTTTTTACGACACCGCTTCTCACCGAAGCCAACAAGCGTCGCAAAGCCATACAGTTTACCAAAAAAGAAACCACGTTGCCAAAGGCGGTGGTCCGCGGCATGGCAAACCAACTCGCGTCACCGAAGCGATCGACATGGCAAAGCAAACGATGCTCCAATGTCGAAGCCGTGGACTTGCGTAAAAACCATGTTACACGACCGTTGAGCTTCCGAACAATGCTCCATTCGCAATCGGCCGCAAAGACAGCGCAAAACCGGCATTACTTCGTTTCGTTGGTGGATGAAGTCTTGATTCGGAGAACGACACGGACCAAAAGAGCAGCCAAGCCGCCGAGGCCAGCGCCAATCGAATGCCCGCCGGGATCGCCAACACTGCTGCAAAACGGTGCGAGAAATATGCCGCCGAGAACAGCGCCAGTAAAGGCCGGAAGAATGAAGTACACGAAGCGCGAACGGCGCGGAAGCTGCGATGGCGAGTCACCGGAAGATGCTGGCTGTGTTTTCGGGCGGGCATATGGGTTCGGGTCAGCCATCAGCACCTTTGCGGTGAGGTCGTTAACAAGAGTATCTCGGACAACGTGTCGCGAATTGCGATCTGTTATCGAAAACGGCAGAGTAAGTAATCTACCTATCACTAACAACATTGACCGACAAAGCTTCTGGTGGGCTAAAAGGGATGTACCGTGGGAACCATTGTCTTCCCGGACGTTGCTGAGTTCTCAGCACTGCTGTCGCCCGATTTATGCGACTATTACGTTAATGCGCTAGTGATTTTTTCACGATGTCCTGCGTTTTTTGATTTGGGACCGTCCTTCTGCTACTCTGCTTGAGTGCGAGCGATTCGCACTTTTAGGAGAACGAGAAACAGACAGCTGAAAAATCGACAGAGAATCTACGGTCAACGCTTTGCGTCGAGGCAAGACGGAGCAGAGGCGAGGCCAAACGGTTTCAACTTACAGCACCAAATTCTTTGAAAGGGTGTCGGTATGAATGTCGAGTGGTTTTGTCAGGTAATGGGAAGTGAGGTTGGTCCGCTCAATCAAGACGAGTTGATTGATATGGTCCGCCATCACAAACTCAATCCGGAAGATTTAGTCCGTCGAGGCAACAGTTCTTGGGTGCCGGCGTTTGACGTGAAGGGGCTTTTTGCAGCGGCCGCAAAACCGCCGAAGCGCAAGACAAGCGAGCCCCAAGCTACTGCGGCTGCGACCGAAGAGAGTTCGGCGCCAACGCCGGCAGCGAAGCCGATTGAAAAGACGACGCCAATCGTTTCCGGATCGGGTAACCGTATTGCCGACTGGTACTGCATCGCGTCAGGCGAGAAACAAGGCCCGATCGGGCTTGGCGAGTTGCGATCACTTTTCCAAGAAGGTCGCCTGCGTCAGACCGATCGAGTTTGGCGAAGTTCCTCGCCGAAGTTTCGAAAGGCCAACGAGATCGAAGATCTGCTTTCGGGTGAGAACAACTAGCCTTTTGTAACCCTGGCAGATCCTGAGGTTCCGCGTTTTGGAATGGGACGCCAGAGCTGGGCGGACAGCAATCGAGCTGTTGGGCGCCTCGTTGTTTCTCGGTGAGTGGTTAGAATCTTTCTGTCCGCATCTACAACCGAGAAACGATGGCGAAGAAAACCAAACAGCGAAAGCCTAAAAAGTCGAAGAAACGCGTGCCAAGGCATCTGGTCGAAGCGGCCGAGTCACGTTCTGCGCTGTCTGCTACCGTGGCGTGGACATTGTCGTTAATGTCAACCTTGGTTGCAGAGGTTATGGGATTTCTATCGCGTCTGTATACGAAGCTCGTTGAACCGAACGACTTGCTGACGGTAATGGGCGCGATCATGCTGTTCGTTGCGCTGATTGCTGGACTTGTAACGCTCGGCCTTACACCAGTCGTTTTGAAACTGGCGAAAAAACGTCCACCCCAAGTAATCGTTCAACTGGCTTGTGTCGCCGGAGCTTTGCCGATACTGGTGATCTTGCTGCAATACTTGAGCTAGATAAGTAGATCAGGCTATTACGACAACGACTCCAGGCTATTGCTGCGTTGGGGGAGTCTGTCGCAGGATGTCCGACACAGCTTTGGGACCGAGTCCAGCTCCAGCTGGAAGACCAGGTGTTGGTGCAGCGGTGACAGGCTGCTGTGCCTGAGCAGGAGCGGTTTGAACTTGAGGCTGAGCTGCTTGCTGAGGCTGAGCTGCTTGCTGAGGCGGAACGATGGCGGCGCCCGGCTGAACGGGTTCAACCTTTTTGGGCTTTGGTTTTGCAATGCCGCCCTTTTTGTAGCCGGCTTCAAGAAACTGTTCGGTTTTCAGAGGCTCGGTGTACTTGAGCGTTTCAATAACCGTAAAGGGAATCGCGACGCGGCGTGCACCACTGTTATCTGGCGTGGCACGCTCTAGCACGACGATGTCTTCGAGCATTACAAAATCGACAAAGGGAATCGCTTCGCCGCCGCCAATTGGTGCGATAACGCCCTTCCTTTTGAAATGAGCTGGCCAGTTTGCGAAAGTATTGCGCCAAACGGCCGCTAAAGACGAGTCGCTCATGCTGTAATTAGATCCCTGTACTAACTAGTTAATATGTGGACCTAAAAGAATAGCTCGTCGTTGAAGCCAGATTGCGAGTTTTTATTCGGTTTTTGACGGTCCGGCCGCGGGTCCGAAACTATGGCCGAAAGCGATTTATTTCTGGGCGATCGGGGTACCGCCGTATGCTCGGAGCAGTTCGTCGAACTGAGAACGAAGCGTTGGCGGCAAACGGTAACGGTTCAGGCCGATGCTTAGTGCTTCTTCCCAATTCGTCCGTGCACCATCGCTGTTCCCTTTTTTGTGGAATGCTAACGCTAGATGGAAAAGCTTCTGTGGGCTCTTAACGCCGAGTTCGATGGCTCGAGTGAACTCGGAAATGGCTTTGTCCGTTTCGCCGATCGAGTAATAGACATAGCCTCGCGTATCAATAAGGTCTGCCGAATCACGGAGCTCATCCTTGGCTTTGTCCACCCACTGCATCGCCTCGTTTCCCTTACCGTTCAACGCCATGGCATAGGCGAGGTTGTTCATGACCATGCTGCGGTCAGTCGGATTATTGAATTTAGGCGCCTTTAGGATTTTCTCGTATTCCGCTTGCACACGATCCAGGTTTCCGACCATGTCGTGGAATTCGGCAACTCGCCATTGCAGCATCGTATCATCGGGGTTGGCAGCGGTGGATGTATCCAGCCACTTTTCCGTCTGTCGAATTGCACTGGCCAGCGTGCCTTCCCATTCGGCTGGGTGTTCGCGGAGAATTGCCAAGGCAACGCCGGCGCTTAGTACGTCCGGAATCTTTTTAGCTTTCGCGGAATAGCACATTTGAAGCGCTTCGGAGATCCTATCCGTTTCGCCATGGATACCAACTAGCGTTGCAACTCGTAGGGTTTCCGCTGGTCGAACGGCCGCGAGTTTTCGCAGTAGTTGTTCCGCCAGCAAATAGTATCGCTTGTCGTACTGCCCTAGCTCTTCCGCAATTGCAGCGATAGTGAGCAGTTGGCTTTGAGCAGCAGGTGTGTTGATTTGGTTATCCGCCGGAATGCGACCCTTGATGTCATCAACGACTTTCTTAAATTCACCTCGCTTTGCATTCACGTGCAAACCGACACGGAAGCGAGACACAGCACCGTCCTCTAAGCTGTTCTTGGCCCAACGATCAGCTTCGACAACCTCGCCGCGTTTGAGTAGCCATTGCACATAACTGTCGATAGCCTGGACGTTGTCCGTGTTCTGTGTGAGGACGCTGGTCGCCATTTTTTTCACAGCAGCCCAGTGCTGATCACCGAACTTCTCGTAAAGTTGGGCTTTCATAAAGGTCTCGTCATCCGTAAGTGCCCGTTCCGATTCGATTCCTTCGAGTAGAGCCAGTGCTCGGTTCCAGCTAGACTTTTCCGGTCGGGAGTAGCAGAACATGACGTACAGCGTGAGATCTTGTGACGTGATTCTGCCGTCGATCTTGTTGTCCTCGAGCAATCCAAGGGCACTGTTGAATGCTGCGGGATTCTTGGTGGAGTTGAGAATCTGAGCGAGTGTACGACGTGCCCAAAAGACCGTTTGCTGGTCTACTTCAGGGTCGCCATTCTTAACGATGTCCTGAATTACTTGCGTGCCCTTATTGATTTCTTTTCCGCCGATGAGTGCTTCGGCCAGCATGCGTTTGATTTTTAGGTTTTGAGGATCACTGCGAAGCGCTGTCGTCAGGTTCGCTTGTGACGCTTTGTAATTGCCCATGATCGCGTAGCAACGACCGAGCACAATCGGCTTTGTCCCTTCCGTTAATTCTGAATCCGCTTGTTGGATTACTCCAAGCGCTTTCTCACTGTCGCCTTTTTGCTTGTAGATGCTGACAAGGTTCGTCCATACATCTTCCAGGCTAGAATCCAGTTCGATCGCTCGGCGTCCAGCGATTTCCGATTGGTCCATCAATGGTGGGCTAAGCCTTGAAGCGAACTGAAAAATTCGACTCCGGAGTAAATGGTCTTTGACTTTATCGGACGATTCGGGAGCAACTGCCTCGAGCAATCGGATCGCCTTTTTGGCGTCGTCCTGCGTCCAGCTGGCTTGCCGTCTCATTAGGGTTTGGAGTTCCAAGCGATTGTCTTGTTCATTTCGTTTTCGAAATGGCAGACGCTGCATCCACACGTCAACTTCCCGAGTGTTGCCAAGTTGGCGGTACGACTCTGCAATCATACGAATGATTTCGGGATTTGATTGTTGTAGACTGTGTGCCTTCTTCAACATCTCGATCGCGCCAGTCGTGTTGCCAGACAATCGTTCGATATCAGATTCCACGATAATGCCTGGCAAGTACTCCTGGCGAGAGCTACGCACTGCCTGGATAAGTTCGCGTGCACTTCTCAGAGAGTCTTGGATTTGATTCTCTGGTACCATTTTGTTCCTGATCAACCAAACGATACGTCGAGCTTCCGCCATTCGATAAGCATCATCATCGGCCCCGGCGCTGGCTTTGATCCGATTGGTTAGTTCGGCAATGCGGTCGGCGTCCGTTCCCGATTGTGCTTCTTCGAAAAGCACTTCGAGAATACCAATTCTGTGAGGATCACGTTCCAGAGCCTTTTCGAGAAGTCGGTACCCTTCATGTTGGTTTTTCAGGAACAGATGCATTTTGCCCAGTTCAAACATAACGGCCGTTTGTTCTTTGTCCGTGAACTGACCGATACCTTGTTCAAGTGAAGCAAGGATTGGTAAGGCTTTGTCGGGCGCGTGCTTCGCTGCGATCTTTCCACGCATTGTGTGGATGACCGCTTTGTACTGTGCATTGGCATCGAACCGTTGTTTGGCCTGGTTGAACGTTTTAAGTGCCTCGGTTTCGTCCTCGGCCAAGTCTAGGAGCATTTGCCACAAGACGAACTGTTCTGGTGCCGAAGAGATCGCCTTGCGAATTGTTTCTTTCGCTTTGGCTGGATTGTTCACCTTCTTGAAGTAGTCGATCATGATCGTCTGCTTCTGTAGATCGCTGACGTTAGGATCTTCGACAAGCTTCCTAATGTTGCCCTGGATGATCTTCAGTTGCTCATCAGATACTTCTGTAGCCCCCGTATCGATTTTGTCCATCTGCAACCGAAGCGCGATCAACTGGTAACCTTGCGGGACGGTTTGACCTGTGTCTCGGAGGAATTGGATACGTTCAGCAAGGAATTCACGTGCTTCCTGATTTCTGTTTTGACTAACGAGTGTCTGCAGATAGCTCTGATTGACGCGTGGGTTATTGGGATTCTTTTTGCGAAGATCGCGAATCGTCGCCAACTGTAAATCGAATTTGCCAAGACGCCCGTAGCCTTCGGTCAGAAATACGTCTGCTTCGTATTGCATCGCAGGCCCATCGGCCCCGGCCACGCGCGGCAACACTTCACGAATGCGCCGGAGCGCCTTAGTCGCGTTGAGGTAATCGCCTTTGTCCATCAGGATCCTTGCCTGAAGATAGTTGATCATCGATTGGTCTTGACCAGCTTTTTTCAGTGGCGTGTAGAGTGCCTCGACTTCTTTGTGTTTTTTTTCGTCCAAAAGAAGTCGGGCTTTTGTCCAAAGCAGGTCCTTGTCTTTTGGGACTTCTTTCGTGGCTCGCTCCAAGACGGTCAACGCACCTGGGCTATCTTTTTGCGAGATGAAAAGCTTTGCGAGCAGATTGTAAAGCCTTCCTTTTCGAGTCATGATCTCGTTGCTGGCAAGTGAGTCAACGCGTTCGAGTCCCTCCTCGATCAGTGCTTTCGCTTCTTCGGGCTTACCTTGTTCCATCAACATCCGTGACTTGGCGTCCATAATGTCTGGATCGTCCTTGTCGAATTGATACGCGATATTGATGTCTACATAAGACTGCTGTTTGCCTTGCTGTCCAAGGACAAACAGCACCAAACGCGATCGAATTAAATATGCTCTGGCGTTTTTCTCATTGGCTACGCACATTTGGTTCAACGTGGCCAAGGCTGCATCCTTATTGTATCGCTTGCTGATCAACAACATGACAAGCGATTGATAGGCATCCAGCATTTCCGGATGCGTTGCTTTCAGGTCGAACCGGCCGGTCTCTTCGTTGTAACCAATGGTTTTCGAGAGTTCTTTGATCGCTAGATCTTCCATTGGCCCGCCGATCAATCGCAGCGAATTGATGTACATCATGCGATCTTTCTCATCCCATTCGTGCCCGTTGGTGCGAAGCCATTCCAGACTGCTCACGGCGTCTGGGTAACGCCGCAGATTGAACCAGAAGTCAGCAGCAAGACGTCTGATTTCTGGATCTTCGCCGTTGCGTTGAACGGCTTCGTTCATGTAGCGGATCGCCAAATCGCCATCGGTTCGTGTGACTTCTTTGCGGTTGAAGACTTTATCGAATAACGTCTCTCGCAGGTCCTTCGCAGTTTCCTTGTACTGCATCGAGTCTTCAGGTCGGTGGGAAAGATAACGCATTCGTAATCGCGCTGACTCTTCCGTATCGCCCTCTTCCCGCGCAAGGTTAGCGCGTTCGAGAAGCCCATTAGCATTCCGGTTTACTTGTATATCGTGGATGAAATAAACAAGCCCGACGAATACCACGGAGCTAGCGGAGAGTATTGCAAGAAACTTGATGTTCAGTCGTTTGTTTGTCATCTTCGCTTCCGAGTCAGCGTTTTTGTCTAACGGGTTTGGGCCGCAGCATCTGGTATAGACCCAAGTTCTGTGCAGCTAGCACGAACGGAGAATCAGCGCAGTCCTTGACGAATGTCAGCGATATCTGCAGTTTTTGGGCCAACCGCTACCCTCAATCCTATCGCTCTGTTACGGCATGTCAACGAACAGGAAGGCTCATTTTCTCGAGGAGAATGAGGTGTTTTTGCCACACATGTGTTGTAGCGCCCACGCGTTGTTGCCAATCACACAACGATTCAGAACGTGCGAGTGTTGGCACCCATCTTTTCACGCGAACGCTGCACTACTACCCAGTGCATTTTGCTGATTTCGAGGAAAAGTCGGGGTAATTGACGAATCTTAAGTGAAATCTAAAAGAAATTCGCAAGCAGACCAAAGATCTTGGAAGACTCTGCCGATTATTCCGGTTATGAGGGCGCTTTGCGACGCGCCAGCGGTCTCCCCGTGCATCAACCAACCAATTCTAGCGAAACTAGTGCGATGAATTTAGCAACCATTCGACAACGCTTGTTCCCTGCGACTTTGCTGCTCTTGGTAGCGTTTTGTAGCGGGTGTGCGTCGCTTGTTACGACCACCGCTGGATTGGACCACTACGAGATTCCCAAAGGGCAGATTGCTCAGATGGAAACGACCGTGGATGCGAACGGAATTACGCGTTCCGAACCGCAAAGACCGCCAACCGAATTGGCGAAGGTCACGCTTCCGGATTACATCATTGAGCCGCCCGACATTTTGCTGATTGACGGTGTGAAGCTAGTTCCAAAAACGCCTTTCGAAATTCAGCCTCAAGACATCCTACAGATCGTTGTATTGGGTACCACGCCAGAACGACCAATTGCCGGACAATACCTTGTCGAGGCTGACGGCGTGGTTCGGCTTGGTCCCGGTTATGGGACCGTTGTGCTGAAGGGACTATCCACCGACGAAGCCGAACAAGCCATTCGAGAGATCCTGCTTCGTGAAGTTGCAAATCCGCAGGTCACTGTGAGTTTATTCCAAGCTTCGGGACAACAATTCATCCAAGGTGAACACTTAGTTTCGCAAGACGGAACCGTGAACCTCGGTATCTACGGTCGTGTTTACTTGACGGGCATGACTTTGGATCAAGGTCGCGAGGTTCTTGAAAAGCACCTGAGCCAGTTCTTTGAGGAACCCAAGGTTTCCTTGGACGTGTTCGTTTACAACAGCAAGTACTTCTACATCATCAGCGAAGGTGGTGGTCTCGGCGATCAAGTCGCGAGGATTCCGATCACCGGAAGCGAAACGGTGCTCGACGCACTCGCGCAAATCGGTGGACTGGGGCAGTCATCCAGCAAGAAATTATGGATCTCGCGTCCCACACCCAATGGCATGGCATGCGACCAGATCCTACCGGTCGACTATGAAGCCATCACTCGTGGTGCGTCGACGAATACGAACTACCAGATTATGCCGGGTGACCGACTGTTCATTGCCGAGAACACTTTGATCGCTTGGAGTCAGCTCACATCGATCTTCCTGAATCCGGTTGAACGACTAATTGGATTCTCGTTGCTTGGTGCACAGACAGTACAAACCTTGCAACGTTTCCCAGAAGGCTTCCAGCGATTGGGTGGCTAGAACATCGATCGCTGATCACCAGAGTTTCCCCCTACGATTTATTGAGGACTGCGAACAGCGCAGCGGTTTCATGACACGAGCAAAACGAAAAACATCGAACCTGACGTTTCTCCCGCCGAGCTGCATGTCAGTATTAGTGTTATCCGCTGTGATCGCCCTCGTATGTTACCAAGACTCGAGTGCTGGAAACCATCACATCGAATCGTCCGCACATCGTTGCTCGGGTTGTATCGATGGAAGTTGTGGCGTTCCCATTCCGTTCGGCTACTACCGAGGAGGATGGCGACGCTGGCCAGGTTCTCGCGATTCAACGACGGGTGATGCCGACCAAGGAACCACGAGAGAACCCAACGTTCCAGAACCATTCGAAGAAGGACGAATTCGTCCCCGAACCCGCTCTGATCGACCGCTCGATCCAAGCGAAATGTCTGGGGTCTCAACGATGGATCCGTTTGTGCCCGGAATCGAAGACGAAAATAATCCGTTCTCGAATAGCGTCCCGGACTCAGATTTGCCAGCTCCAGCAGATTCTAGCAATCCGTTTGGTGGAGGCGTCGATCCTGGATTGGAGCCAGCACCGTTAGACAACGGCGGCGGTGGATTGATGGTGGCGGATTCGATGGTGGCGGTGGTGAAGATGCCTCCGACCCCCTGTTTGACAACGACCTTACGGAACCAGGTGGTGGCGGTCTCGATTTCGGTCCTGCCGGTGGCGATCTGCCCGATGGAGATGCTGCTGATACGCTCGACTTTGGTGGCCCCATACGTTCGATAAAGACCCGAGGCGTGCAGCTGCAAAAGGGTATTCAGCTGAGTAGCGTTGCCGCACTACCGGCTTCTGTTACTGGACCGGAGTTTCACTTACCTGTCGAAGACTCGGTTGGCGGAAAGTTCAGCGACCAGAGCATCGACCTTGTGTCGTTTGACGGAATCGATCCAAGTGATTTTGAAGCTCTTTCTACGCCACGACCAAAAGCACTCAGCGACAATCAAGTCAAAGAAGCAAATCAGCTTCCACTGGAAACGATAGAACGCAATCCACTTCGTCGCGGAGGCCCAAATCTTCGACGTAGTCCGGCGCCGAACCAGCAGTCGATTGTCGAGCAACTCGTTGCACCCATTGAACCTACCGAAGTGGTCGAAACACCGATTGAACTCCCGCCGACACCGAAAGAACAGGCCGCAACGGCAAGTCGCTCGCTGGCGAACGCAACGTCGAGCAGACCCCTACGCGAAAATCTGCGTAAGAATCCGCTACGTCGTTAGGCGGCTGATGTTTCTACTGGTTCCAATGAGCCTTGAACATCACAGCACCTAGTGGTGGAAGTTCAATTTCAATCGACCATTCGCGACCCTGGTGAGGGATCTGGTCAGCGTGTCGCCCACCGTAGCTTCCAACGTTCGAGCCAGCATAGCGTTCTGCGTCTGAGTTAAAGATCTCTTCGTAGTAACCAGGTCCGGGCACGCCCAACCGGTGTCGCGTTCGCGGAACTGGAGTCATATTTGTCGCAACGACGATGAGATCGCTCGAGTCTTTCGCTTTTCGAACGAATCCTAACACGCTTTCATCAGCACTTTGGCTGTCAATCCATTCGAAACCGTGGCCTTCGAAGTCCACCTCATGCAACGCGGGTTGCTCGAGATACACGCGATTCAAATCGCGAATCAAGTTTTGCATCCCTTGATGCGATTCCCATTGCAGCAAGTGCCACTGCACACTCTCGTCATGATTCCACTCATGCCACTGTGCAATTTCGCAGCCCATAAACAAGACTTTCTTGCCAGGGTGAGCCCACATGTAGGTGTACAGCAAACGGAGGTTCGCGAACTTCTGCCAGTTGTCGCCAGGCATCTGATCTAGCAAAGCACCTTTGCCGTGAACCACTTCATCATGCGAAAATGGAAGCATGAAGTTCTCGGTGAACGCGTAGATCATACTGAACGTAAGTTCGTTATGGTGATACCGCCGGTGAATCGGATCTTCTCGCATGTAGCGAAGTGTGTCGTTCATCCAACCCATGTTCCACTTCATCGAAAAGCCAAGTCCGCCGCTATAAGTTGGTCGCGAGACTCCGCCCCATGATGTGGATTCTTCGGCGATCGTCATCACGCCTGGATACTGAGCATGGGTTTGCTCATTGAACTCTCTGATGAATTCGATCGCTTCCAAGTTTTCACGTCCGCCGTGTTTGTTTGGAACCCAATCGCCATGCTCTCGGCTGTAGTCTAAGTACAGCATTGACGCCACCGCATCGACACGTAGGCCGTCGATGTGATATTTGTCGAGCCAGAACAATGCATTCGAGAGCAAGAAGTTTTTCACTTCGTTGCGCCCGTAGTTGAAGATCATCGTGCCCCAGTCAGGATGCTCTCCTTGTCGCGGATCGGCATGCTCGTAGAGAGGACTGCCGTCGAAGCAGCGAAGGCCGTGATCATCTTTCGGGAAGTGAGCCGGTACCCAATCAAGCAGCACGCCGATACCGTTTTGATGGCAGTGGTCGACGAAATACATAAAGTCTTCGGGGGTGCCATAGCGACTGGTCGCTGCAAAGTAGCCCGTTGTTTGGTAGCCCCAACTGCCCGTGAACGGATGCTCGGTGACTGGCATCAATTCCAGGTGCGTAAAGCCCATGTCTTTGCAGTAGTCGACAAGCTGGTGCGCCAAATCCCGGTAGCCTAGCCAATCGGTTGGGTTTGTGCTGCCGCGTCTCCAACTGCCCAGGTGAACTTCGTAAACGCTAACTGGCTTTTCTAACCAGTTCGTTTCTCTGCGTTTGTCCATCCATTGATCATCGGCCCATTGATGCTGATCCAAGTTGGTAACGATGCCAGCAGTACGCGGTGGAACTTCTGCTGCAAAGCCGTAAGGATCAAACTTGTCTTGCTGCCAACCGTTTGCGTTGACACGGTACTTGTATTGCGTTCCAACGGGCAGGTTGGGAATGAACAACTCCCAAACTCCGCTAGGAATGTGTTTATACATTTGATGTTTGCGGCAGTCCCAGTCGTTGAAGTCGCCGATCACGGCGCAGCCTTCAGCATTGGGAGCCCAAACGGCGAAGTTCACGCCGGATACGCCATCGATAGTTCGAGGATGCGCGCCTAGCTTGTCGTACGCGTTCCAATGTCGACCTTCGGAAAGAAGATGTAGGTCGAAATCAGTGAGTAGCGATGGGTATGCGTATGGATCGTGCATGGTTTTTTGTTCGCCAGACTCACTCTCAGTCCGAATTTGGTATTTCGCGTTACTCTTCGATTGCGACCACGGAACGATACCTTCGAAAACACCAGATGGATGAATTCGTCGCATCGGAGCCTGTGCCTCGTGCGACTCATGCAGGATCCATGCCTGCTTTGAATTTGGCAGATAGGCTCGAACAGTTACGGCTTTTTTGCCGTCGACCTCAACTTCGTGAGGGCCTAACACTTCGCGAGGACGTTCGTGTCGTCCTTCGACCAGGGCACCAATCGCGTCAAGTGTAACATGCGTTTTCATCGTGTGGACTCCGTTCAGCGAACTTTCGCTGAGTGATTAAGTTCTCGTTACGTCGAGAATTGAAATTGTGTTGTCAGTTCTGTGTGCTGTGATGCAAGGGTTCGCCCATGGGCTATCTACGCCGGTGCATGTGATGAATTGCTGGTTTCGGGAAGCCATCGTCGCAATACGTCCGCTGCACCGTTTAGCCCGTTGGCGGCGAATCTTGTCGCCGCGATGGCGGGGCGAAGAAGTATGCGCGGTCGTTCGCGTTCCGATGGCTTAACTTGCGGAACCATCTTCAACTTGTGGCTAGGGGCAATCTGTTGTTTCGGATCAATGCGATAAGTGCGGCAACGGATATCATGAATCTGGATCGCGCTATCGATTCGGATCCAAAGATCACTGTTTCGCATAGGCACCTTTTCTCCGAATCGCTCCCACATCCAGTTTCGATCACGCCAGTAGTCGAGACCGCCACGGACGGATCTTGAGATTTGGGGATTCGGAGTGATGAGCGTCACGATCGACGGTTGATCGAGTGCTTCGAGTCCGCGAACGACGGCAAGTAGCTCTAGTCGTTCGCGCGAAATACGTGGCTCAAAGTCGGACGCTTCGAGCCAGGTTTGCCCGTCGTCAGACTTTATTCGAAAGTGCCAACTACCTCCTTGCTTGTCGTCGTGCGGACTGTTGCCAGCCAGTTCTTCGCTCCTTGAGAACAGCACGAAGTGCGGTAGTTTTGTCATTCAGCCGATGGATACCTCTTCTTGGACCGTCCACGTGCTATCACGCAGATTTCTTTCCCTATCGGAAAACTCTTCCAACGACCCCAGCGAATTCAGACGATTCATCACCTTTTATCAAGGCTGTGGCTGCAAATCTGTAGTTCGCACCCGTTGTGACGAATGTGCTAGCACGTGATCAAGCCGGAGCCCCGTCGCAAAGGTCGTCTTCAGATCGGTAACACAGTTGCGATAAGCTTCGCGAATGAAAACTCGCCGCCGACTAAGTGTTCCCGCATGCCGTTCAAACGTATGCGATATCCTGCGTTATGATCGTTACGTTCCGTCTTACGCTCACGATAGAATCTGCAACGTTGCTGAACTAATAGAAGCACGGCGCAACGCGTCAGCCAGAATCTCGTGGCCGGCCGTCTTCATGAAAGCCTACGCGATCACGGCCCAGAAATATCCGCGGACGAAACAGACGTGGATGAGTTGGCCTTGGGCGCACCTTTACGAACACGATGAGCATGTCGGCACACTGGTTGTGCATCGAGAATTCGAAAACGACGATTGGCTGTTTTGGGCGCAGTTACGGCAGCTCGATTCGCGTGCGCTGCCCGAAATCCAAAGTGATATCGATCGTTTTCAAACGGACCCGGTTGAAAAGGTCTATCGTCGACAACTATGGGTCGCGCGACAGCCAGCGATATTACGGCGCCTGTTTTGGTGGATGACGTTTCAGGTTTCGGGCAATAAAAAATGCAAGCGACTCGGTACGTTTTTTCTCAGCACTATCTCTGGCGGTGGCGCGGAAATACAGAATCCGCCATCGATGTTGACGACGGGCTTCACGTACGGGCCGATCAGCGAGGCCGGCGAAACCAGAGTTACGATCACCTATGATCATAGAATGCAGGACGGTCACCATATCGCAGAGATCCTGGCGACGCTTGAACAAACGCTACAGACGGACTTGCTCGCGGAATTGCGTGGCCTTTCCCGATCGCAGGCGGCTTAAGCCCATTGAGAAGATACGGATATCAGGCTGATTTTCCAGCACGTTTGTCCAGCTACGCTACAATTCCTCTATGGTCTTGTCGCATGTTTTCTCCCGTCATCGATGGCTTCGGCTAAGTTCGATCTTCACGCTTGGTTGCGCCATTCTAGTTGGCTGCCAGCGGCAGGAGTCCGTCGAAATGGCGAACGACGCGCAGAAAGTCTCGAAGACTCATGCGGGCGAAACTACGACTAGCGACGACTCAGTGGCTTCGGAAACAAGCGAGCTTCCTGACCAGAAGTTGGCCGCAAGAGCGACTAACTTTGCCGATGACGAATCAGTTTCAAATCGACCAATTCAAAAACCACACGATGGCTATATCGGGTCGTCAGCGTGTCTCGAGTGCCATCCAAATGAGCATGATTCGTGGAGCCAGTCTTACCATCGAACGATGACGCAAGTCGTCAGCCCGGATTCGGTGGCTGGTGGGTTTGAGGGGAATTCCCAAGAGATCTACGGCTGGGAATTCACTCCGCAAAAGCGCGGTGATGAGTACTGGGGATCCATCAAGTCGATGAGTGGCGATGCTTATCACGAGTACCAGCTGGTGATGAGCACTGGAAGTCATCACATGCAGAAGTACTGGTATCACACCGGCAAGAGTCGCAAGATGGGCATGTTGCCGATGGTGTATTTGATCGAGGCAGACAAATGGTTGCCAGAAAAAAGTGCGTTCTTAAGTCCGCCACAGAACTCGTTGGGAATGCGCGAAGGTGCTTGGAACACGGGCTGCAATCAATGTCATGCTACGGGTTCGCATCCTCGAATCACGGGCGCCAATGAGATGGATACTCTGGTCGCGGAGTTCGGTATCTCTTGCGAGGCATGTCACGGACCTGGCGAAACGCACGCTCAAGAAAAGACAACGAGTTCAATCGTTAATCCGCGGGAACTGACCGCTTTGAAATCGGCGCAGGTATGCGGGCAATGCCATGGTGCGTGGCTTCGAACGAACAAGGAAGCGAGCTCGAGTTGGTCGCAAACGGGCACCACGTATCGTCCTGGCGATGACCTTTTCGCAACGCGATACTATCCTCACGGCAGCAAAGATAAACCGCTCCATGAAAAGCTACGAGCGGTCGAGAGTTTCTGGCCGGACGGCGAAAATCGCGTCGCTGGTCGCGAAATGAATGGTTTGTTGGCGAGTCCTTGCCACGCCCACGCCCTTGGCGACGACAAGAAGATGTCGTGTATTTCATGCCACGACTTGCACACATCGGCGGAAGACAAAAAGTCGTGGGCCAACGATCAGATGGGCGAGGGCATGTACGGCAACGAAGCCTGTTTGCAATGTCATGAGACCTATCGCGAGAAGCTCGTTGAGCACACACACCATTCTGCGGATTCTTCTGGAAGCCTTTGCTACAACTGCCACATGCCGTACACGTCGTATGGCCTTTTGAAGGCCGTGCGAACTCACACCGTTGGTTCCCCTTCGGCTCAAACGACCGTCGACACAGGCAAGATCAACGCGTGCAATCAATGTCACTTGGATCAGACGCTCGATTGGACAGCTCAGAATCTAACGGCGATGTACGGGCATGCTGAAGTTGAGCTTCCAACTGATCACAAGAACATCGCAGCGTCGGTCGTGTGGACTGCTAAGGGAGACGCCGCACAACGCGCGTTGATGGCATGGAGTATGGGTTGGGAAGATGCTCGCGAAGTGTCCGGTGACAGTTGGACGGTCTTCTATCTGGTTGACTTGATGTTCGATGACTATGACGCAATTCGCTACATCGCGTATCGCTCGCTGAAGACGATACCCGGATTCGAGTCGATCAAGTACGACCATATGCGTCCCGCCGAAGAGCGAGAGCGAGTGACTAACGAAGTACTTGCCGCGTGGCATGCCAGCGCGCAGGAACGTCCAACAGACGCGAAACTGCTCTACGACGTTGACGGCGAAATCGAATACTCGAATTATCAAAGCCTGCGACAGTTACGAGACACTCGGCCGATTTTGGTTACCGAGTGAAACAAATTCGTCTTTGCTTGCTGACGTGTATTCTTTAGTTCACTGAGATACGTCCGTCTTGCGGCGTGCAAGCTTGCTTGTCTTGGGACTAGCAAAATGGCTGTTTTCCCGAGAAATAGCTGCCGCAATAGATTCCCTGCCGTTTTTCTTGGCTTGATCGACAAAAGACTGCAATTCTCTGCTTCCGCCGAACGAATAACTGTCGAAAGGTTCCACTTTTTGCGTGAATTGGGTACCCTACGGAGTGAATTATTAAGTTTCCGTGAAGCTATGCGCGGCGATTTGAGGCGATCAGCGCGTTTGGTATCTGGGGCGATGAGCGGCTACTGCGCAGGAGGTCCTACGTGGACGTGGACAGAGACAGAGAACAGATAGAATCAGAGCCCCGTCAGGGATTCACTCTCGTGGAATTGCTGGTGGTAATTGCGATCATCGGAATGTTGGTGGCATTACTGATTCCCGCAGTACAAGCTGCGCGAGGAGCGGCTCGACGATCCGCATGCTCTAACAATCTCAAGCAAGTCGGCTTGGCAATCCTGAACTTCGAATCGGCTGCGGGAAAGTATCCGCCCGGTCAAACATGGACCGCGTTGCCCGGCAGAGAAGACCGTGGCGATTACAGCTGGATGGCGCTCGTTCTGCCGTATATGGAAGAGCAAGCGATCTATGACAAATTCAATTTCAAGTTGCCATTTCAGCATCAGGCAAATCGCTTGCCTTCAGCTGCCGTCATTCCGGCCTACTTGTGTCCGTCAACGTCCCGCCGCGACAAGCAACGTGACGCTGAAGAGCTGATTCGAGATTGGAATGGCCAGATTGGCGTTACGCTTGGGTGCACCGACTATCTTGGAATCGCTGGGCCCTCATCTATTCGAAAGAACCCGGCAACGCTTGAGCGATATCGTCGTCAGCAAGGGATTTTGATTGGCACGAAGGGACTCGAAAACGAGAGTCGGTTGCTCGAATCACCTCCGGTGAAAGTTACGTCGGTGACGGATGGCACGTCACACACCGTGATGGTCACCGAATGCACGGGACGAGGTACCGAAAAAGAAGACGAAGATCCCAGCGGCTCTTGGGTATCGGGAAAGAACATTACACACGTCAACGATGGTGTGAATCGTAGTGGTGCAAAGAGTTCGTGGAACGACGAACTGATATTCGCTGAGCACGCCGGTGGAGCCAACGGCGCGTTCGCGGATGGATCCGTTCGTTTCCTTAACACAAGCACTTCGAAAGACATCATCCTGTCGCAGTGCTCTCGTAACGGTGGCGAAATCCTGAACGAATCGGAGTAAGCACGTTTAAGGATCTGATCAGATCCGTAGAAAATTAGCGCGTTGAAGCGTTTAACAGAGACGCCAACGATTTCCTAAATCATAATTTCTTTTACCGTGAATAATCATCAAGCAAGTAGATACGAACTGAAGTATCTGGTGACTGAAGCCCAGGCGCTGGCGATACGTCAACACGTTTTGACGCACTTGAAGCCGGATGCCAACACGGAAATGAATTCGATTGGCTACCGAGTCCAAAGTCTCTATTTGGATTCTCGAAAGTTAACGTGTTACACACAAACGATGCAGGGATTTAAGAATCGATTCAAACTACGAATTCGTTTCTACGACGATAAGCCAGACAGCCCTGTGTTCTTGGAAATAAAGCGACGCGTCACGAACGTAATTCAAAAGAAACGTGCGATGGTCGACCGCCAGTCGGGCGAAGCAATTCTAAGAGGCGAGCGTCCCGATCCTGCGATGCTGCTGAACGATACGCCGACCGAACGCGACGCACTCGATCGTTTTTGTAAGTTGAAAGATGAAGTTGGCGCGGTTGGAAAAGTGTTTGTCGACTATTACCGCGAAGCGTTTCAATGTGGCGGTGCCAATCACTACCGCGTTACCTTTGATCGAAATGTCCGCGGCAGCAATTATGTTCTTGGCAATGGACTACGTCTTCCGGAACGCAGCGAGATGGCAAAAATTCCGGGCGTGGTTCTGGAAATGAAATACGTCGAGAAACCAGCCCCGTGGATGATTGATATCGCTCGGCGTTTTCATATCGAACGCACTTCGGTACCGAAATACGTTGAATGCGTTGATGTGGTTAAAAATTCTTCTGGTGTGTTGATGGAGTTTTAGATGGACTGGCTATTCAGTGCCGGCACATCTAATCCTGGCATGCCCCTTACGTCGATTCTGCTGTCCCTGCTGTTGGGCTGTGCTCTTGGCCAAGTGATTGGCTGGATCTATATGTGGACTCACGTTTCGCCATCCTATTCGAAGTCGTTTGCAGCTTCGCTGGTAACGTTACCGGTAATCGTTTCGTTGATGATGGTCCTAATGGCGGGCAGCACGGCAATCGCTTTCGGCTTGTTAGCTGTATTCGCGGTCGTGCGATTTCGGAACGTGTTGAAAGATACCCGCGATACCACTTACGTTCTGTGGTCCATCGTTTCTGGCATGGGCGTTGGTACGGCGCACTATGTCGAATCCATCGCCGGCCTTTTCGTTGTCGGCATGATGATGTGCTACTTGCGAGTTAGCGATTTCGGTGGACGGCATCAATACGATGCGATTCTGTCTCTGGATTTGTCGACGATCGGTGGCGACGTTGAAGCTACTCTCAATTCGTTGCTCGATAGACATGCATCCAGGTGGAAGCGATCCGGCGACCAGCATCTGACGCAACGCGGGACGACGGTGGCATACCAACTGCTGCTGCGCAATCCAGACCGCAGCGACGAGCTTCGCCGAGAGTTAGTCGATCGCTCGGATGTCGAGCAAGTATCCTTGTACGTCACAAGCGATCAATCAGAAACATAATGAACAAACCCGAAGTCATCAAAACGCCAACGAAGTACGCGCTGCAGCGAAGTGCCGCAAGTGCGCTGCCGGTGGCGTTTTTCGTGTTGGTCTGCGGGGTATCAGGCTTACTTTGGAAGTACCAGACTCGCTCGGAAGTTCTTGTCGGTGAAGTGGAAGTTGTTGAGCACTTGGTAGCGAGTCCTGGCGTGGGCACGGTCGCTCAACTAATCCCCAGCGAAGGGCAGATGCTTGAAACCTATGTAGCGGTTGCCAAAGATCAGCTTCTCATTCAGCTCGATGATGGTCCTGTTCGAAGTCAACTAGACGCGATCGAACGAGAATTGATCTCGGTGTCTGACGAGGTAGTGAACGAGTTGGCACAGCTGAGGCGGCGTCGGCCAACGACCAAGATCGTTGCGGTAGTGTCCGATGACTCGCAAACGGAAGTCGTCGCAGAGGATGTTGGCTCCACAGAGGAAGTTGTTGAAGAATCTGATGCAAGCTCCGCTGAAACGGAGTCCGTTGAAACGGAGGCTGTCGAAGAGGTCGACGCAGAGCTAGGTGACGATGAAGTGGCCGACGAGTCTGATGCCGTTGAGGCTACCGACGAAGTCATTCCGGCCGAGCCAACAACCACTGACGAACTCAGTAGCACTGAAGAAGATGCAGCGAACGCAGAATCCGATGTATGGCTTGCGACGCAGTCGTTGGTCGACCAATCATTGACTGCCGTCGATGTTGCTCGGCGAGAACTCGACTTGCGACAATTTGACACGGAGTTGATGAACGCCAAAAGCGAGTTGATTGCATCGGGTGGCGATCTGAATTCGCTTGAGTCATTCAGACAAGAACGGCGCGACGCAAACGACGCAATTTTCGAATTGAAATCGGAATTGATCGAGGACCGTACGGCTTCATTTGAGGAGATTCCACGAGAGCAACTTTCGGCAACTTCGCAGCTAGTCTTTCGTGCTCTGAAAAACAGAGTAAAAGTGGCGGAGACACAGTTGTCGCGAGTTCAGTTGGATGCGGGACGGCTTGACGTGATCTCGCCTGTCGACGGACAGATCGAAGAAACTCTCGTTCAGCTTCGGCAATCCGTTTTGGCTGGACAGCCGTTGCTGACCGTGATTCCACAACGCGGAACGATAGTGGTCGTCTACGTCCGAGAGCAGAGTTTGTTCCGACCTTTCGCCGGCATGCCTGTTACGTTG
>CAYNJG010000032.1:0-48661 GCA_964397295.1 uncultured Pirellulaceae bacterium | reverse complement strand
GTCTTGCAGTTGTTAGTCGCCGTCCGAAATGCGTCGGCCAGATCCAGGATCGTCGAGATCTCTTCCGCCGTAAGACTTTCCAAATCCAGTAGGTGACGACGCTGCCAAGATTGGGGATGAACCGGTAGCTGGGTTTCCTGTAATGTCATCGAGCTCTGTCGGACCTGGCGTTTTTGCTCTTTTGCAGCGTGCAAAATTTCGCCAATCGTACCGGCACTAGCTGCTAGCGGCAACAGCATTGGAAGGGCCAGTTTTTCGAGCCAAACCGAATTGAGTTCAAGTATTAGGGAAAATCTGCCGATTCCCCCGACATTGCGGATTAAGTAAAGCAGGCAAACCGAGCGAATTTGCTCGAGGCCAGGCCAAAGGATCCTTCAATAGCAACAGCTGCAAACCAAGGACAAACCATGTCTTTCACCGACCATTTTAGCCGGACTTCCCTTTTCCTGATTGCTCTCTTCGTCAGCTGCACGGGCTGCCAGTCCGTTATTCAAACGAATGCACCGTCCGAACGCGCCGCTCCGGAAATGGTCGCGGTGCAAATCCGGCCTGCCTACGGTAAAGCAAAGAATAAGGAAATAAAGCTGAAACCGAAAATGACTCTACAGACAGTTGTCAACGAGTCCGGTGCGAAGTTCCGCAACAGGAACGCGTATATCGTTCGCACCAGCCCACTCAGTGGCGAACGGCATCGACTCGAGGCACAGTTCGATTCGAACCGTCGCATTTCGTTGGAAACGGACTATGCTATCCAACCAGGTGATCGCGTGGTGATCACGCAAGATACAACGAGTTCGATCGACCGCGTGATGCAATCAGTCATGGGTCGCAGCTGAGTTTAAGCAAATGTTTTCTGGATTAGTCGAAGAACTGGGCACGGTCGTTGAGTTACTTGACCAAGGTCCAGGTAAGCGATTAGTTGTGGACGCGGGCTCTGCTGCAGAAGGCGCGTCCATTGGGGATAGCATCGCCAACAACGGCTGCTGCCTGACGGTCGTAGAGATCGCTGGCAGTCATCTCTCATTTGACGCCGGCCCCGAGACGCTGAAAAAGACGTCACTCGGTGCACTCAGTGCCGGAAGTCGCGTAAATCTCGAACGTTCGCTGAAGCTCGGCGATCGAATTGGCGGACATCTGGTCACCGGCCATGTTGATGGCCTCGGCCACTTAGACCAGCGTATCGACGAGGACGAATGGTCGACGTTTTGGTTTCGCATCCCCGACGGACTCTACCGCCAAATGGCAAGCAAAGGTTCGATCACCGTTGATGGCGTCAGTTTGACGTTGGTCGACGTCGAGCCAGAAAAGTTCAGTGTTTCGCTCATTCCGCACACGTTGCAGGTGACAACCCTGGGCCGACTAGAAGCCGGCGATGCGGTAAACTTAGAAACAGATCTGCTGGCAAAGTATGTGCAGCAGCAACTTGATACACAACGCTAAGGCACGACGGCTGGGATTTCTGTACCCAGTCATGCCAAGCACTGACGAAGGTCTTTCTGGATGAGTTCGGAACGCCAAACGATTTCTTTCCTGAAGCGGCGAATGCATGAGGTTGGAATCCAACCCGACAAGCGACACGGCCAAAACTTCTTGATCGACCTCAATCTGATCGAGTTGATCGCCACGTCGGCGCACTTGGACGAAAACGATGTCGTGCTGGAAGTCGGCACGGGCATGGGCTCGCTCACGGGACTGATGGCTCCCCACGCTGGGCAGATCGTTACCGTCGAAATCGATGCAGATCTCGCAAAGTTAGCGCAGTCTGAATTGAAGAACTTCGACAACATCACGTTCTTGCAGCAAGACGCGCTGCGAAACAAGAACAACATTCACCCAACGGTTCACGACACACTAGCCGAAAAAGTAAACGAAGCGGAAGGTCGCAAACTAAAACTCGTCGCAAATCTTCCGTACAGTATTGCGACGCCGCTGATTTCGAATCTGCTGCACTGGGACATGACGCCCAGCATGATGGTTGTCACCATTCAGAAAGAGCTGGCGGACCGAATCATGGCAGTGCCGTCGACCAAAGACTACAGCGCGTTGAGTATCTGGATACAGAGCGTCGCGGACACGGAACTTGTACGTGACTTACCGCCGACAGTTTTCTGGCCGCCGCCAAAAGTGAACTCGGCCATCATTCGCATCACACCAAACCCTGAGAAACGAAAACGCATTCCCGATCTCGCGTTCTATCACAAGTTCGTACGATCGCTGTTCTTCCATCGACGAAAGTTCTTACGTAGTGTGCTTAACAGTGCGTTCAAAGTGGAGCTCGAAAAAGCAGACGTAGACGCAGTGCTCGCCGCGAGCGACTTTACGCCTGACATGCGTGCCGAACAGTTACCGTACGAGCGAATACAGGAGTTGGGCGAACTCTTCCGGCAGAAATTGATCGAAAAAGGCAACTCCGTTTCGTAATCCTGGGTTACCCAATTAGAATGGACGTTCACTTAATCAATCACCAATTCGACGCACTCGATACGATTACGAGCCGAACATGTTTATTGAAATGACGGGAAAAACGCTAAGCGGAATGCTTACTGAAGACGAACTTAGCATGGGCAGCTTGGAAGATGTTGGCGTGACCGACGACACCGTAGTGCGAGTCAACAAACAAGGTGATATCGAAGTCCGCCGCTCAGAAGGCTGGGACATCATCGGCGGTTTGCTCGGCGAATTCGAAGGCCGCGTAAAGAAAGCCACGAGCCTCGACTGGGCGTAGCATTTGGCGACTCAGCGGGTCCTCCAATTTCTTCCGTCTTAAATAGGCAGCGGGTGCTTTAGAGTTCTTTCCGGCGGGTCGTGCGCAAACGTGCATACAGCAACTGGAGCGTTTGTACCGTTTCACTTTGTCGTCTGACCAAATGGAATTGAGCCAAGTACCAGCTTCCGCTGTTTCTTCATTTCTTTCAACAACTCTTCCGTGATGTCTTCACCAACTTCGTCATCAGCGTAGAGAAGACGCGACTTTGACAGCAGATGCCGGCGCAATTCATCTTTGTTTTTCGGTGGCTCTTTTTTAGCTTCAACTTGGAGCTCAATAACAACGCTATAGCCCCGGTGTTTTGCAAAACCAGTGATAAAGTCGGCTACTTCTTTGTTCTCGCGAAGCACTAGTGGGATTCCACCATTTTTATCCGACCAGACTTCGACCCGTGCTTCTAATTCGTTGGGCTTGAGCCCCTTACCAACGAATTGGTTCAAATAGTCGCTGAGCTTGGCATTGAATTCTGCTCGCCGTTTCCTCGAAATCTCGTTGTAGCCTCGGTACTCGGTCCATATTTCATGCGACCGCACTACACCAACTCTACCCACCGCGCCCTTGAGTTTTTTCGAAGCCGCTTTTAAAGCATCAAGATCTGGCCCTTGGTATTTTGCAGCTTCGATTGTCGATGGCGACGTTTCCTTTGCATCTTGGGCTATCACGCATGGTGTAGCAACAGCACAGAACACAAGAAGCAGAACGCGAGACAATAGGTTCCCGAACCTTGAAATCCAGAGAAAACTCATAGTCTAAGCTCCGTTTGAATTCGAATAATCATAGTCGCACTTCTCGAAACTGCTCCAGTTTCGCCTACTTCGTTCGAAACTATCTGTTATTGGAATTTGCTTAAGAGAATGCAAACAACTCACCGACTACCTACACCCCGGGGGTTTGCTCGGTGAGTTCGAAGGCCGCGTAAGAGCAGTGTCCACATGACATCTACGCCGGGGTGCCACTGCCGGGGTGTCCAGCAGTGTCTTCCGCTCAGCCATCTCTCACTGCTGGACAAGCCAGCAGTGGCACCCTAATTCATAGCTTAAGCACCAGAGAAATTCGATGTAGTTCAAACTCGATCGACTACCGACGTGGGTCGCGGAAGCGATTGCCTAAGCCTCGCACGGTTTCGATCAGTTCGGCGTATTTACCGAGCTTCATTCTGATCGCGCGGATGTGAACGTCGACCGTGCGCTCCAGAACCATCGTGTCATCGCCGGGGTGCCACTGCTGGCTTGTCCAGCAGTGCCTTCCGCTCAGCCGTCTCTCACTGCTGGACAAGCCAGCAGTGGCACCCTAATTCATAGCTTAAGCACCAGAGAAATTCGATGTAGTTCAAACTCGATCGACTACCGACGTGGGTCGCGGAAGCGATTGCCTAAGCCTCGCACGGTTTCGATCAGTTCGGCGTATTTACCGAGCTTCATTCTGATCGCGCGGATGTGAACGTCGACCGTGCGCTCCAGAACCATCGTGTCATCGCCGAGTGCGGCGTCGATGAGTTCGCTTCTCGAATAGGCACGTCCGGGCTGCCGAATGAGCACGTCCAACAACGAGAATTCGCTGGGCGTCAACTCGAGTACTTGTTCGTCGGCGGTGGCTCGGTGTGCTCGACGTTCGACCATGATTCCTTGGCTGGCCACAATGTCGCGGTTGTTCGCTTTTCCGTCGCGGCGACGTAGTAGTGCCTTGATTCGCTCCATCAATACGCGAACGCTGAATGGCTTGCTAACGTAATCGTCGGCGCCGACGGAGAAACCGACGACTTGATCAAACTCTTCTGACTTCGCCGTTAGCATGACGATCAGTATGTCACGTGTAACGGCGTTGCTGCGTAGCCGGCGGCATACTTCTAGCCCGTCGATGATCGGTATCATTAGATCGAGCAGAATGAGGTCGGGAACTTTGACCTCCGCCTGAGTCAGACCGTCCTGGCCATCGCGCGCAACGTGGACTTCGTACCCACCCTCTTTCAAGTTGTAGGCGAGGACGTCCGCGAGCGCCTTGTCGTCCTCGACTACCAGCACCTGAAGCTTTGGCATCTCATCATTTCTTTGTGAAAACAGCCGCAGAGTTAACTCGATGCGTAGGAATGTAGCCGAGTTTGATGAGGAATTGATGAAGAACCAATGAACGTGCGATTCTCTGGGGCTTTTCTTTCACGCTTTCCCAAGTGTCTGGCCAAGATCACTGATGTCGGATGTCGTCACCTTTGACCATGTAAACCACTTCTTCGCAGATATTTGTGGCTTGATCACCAATGCGTTCGAACGACCGACTTAGAAGAATCTGAGCCATTGCATTCGGCAGATCGACTGATTCCTCGATCCCTCTTCGAACCACATCGTCGTTCAGCATTTCTTCGATGACTTGATCGTTTAACGCGTCAACCATGTCGTCACAAGTGATTGTTGCGCGAGCTTTGCGGGCATCGTTTTGGACGAACGCATCCATGGCATCACGGACCATCGCTTCAACAATCTCCGCCATACGCAAAATCTGCGAGATTGGTTGCGTGTTCGCTTTGTTCAGCATCAACTGGAGACTGCCGCAAATATTTTTGGATTGATCGCCAATGCGTTCAAGTTCTGCGGAGACGCGAGTAACGGACAAGACGAAACGCAAGTCCGATGCGACTGGACTGTAGACCGTCAACATTCGCACGGCTTCTTTGTCGATGTCGAGTTGCATCGCGTCAAGCTTCTTCTCTTCTTCTACAACCGCGTTGTAAACCGTATCCTGGTCTTTACCTTTTACTGCGGCCGTAACTCGACTCACCATTGTCTCGGTGAGTTCGCCCATCTTGGAAACGTGTGCTCGCAGGTCAGCGATCTCTGATTCTTGCTTTTTCATCTATTCGCGCTCTTTTCAGTACTTCGTAGCCGTCAACTTACCCGTACCGTCCCTCGATGTACATCTCCGTTTCCTTGTTCTTCGGCGTAAGGAAAAGGTCTGATGTCTTTTCGTGTTCGATGATTTTCCCAAGCAACATGTAGATGCATTCATCCGAAGCGCGACGTGCTTGCGCCATGTTGTGCGTCACAATTACCACCGTAAATTTGTCTCGCAAACTTGCCAGTAATTCTTCGATTCGTTCCGTCCCCTCGGCGTCGAGCGCAGAACACGGCTCGTCCATTAGGATCACTTTCGGCTTCAGCGGAAGCAACCGAGCGATGCACAGTTTCTGCTGTTGCTCTAACGTCAGGTTCGTCGCCTTACGTTTGAGACTGTCTTTGACCGCGTCCCACAATTGCACTTCGCGCAGAGCACTTTCCACTAGCTCATCACGCTCAGCACGTTTCGCTTTCTTGCCGGGAGTATGAATCCTCCAACCGAACGCCACGTTTTCGTAGATCGAAATCGGTAGCGGATTGGGACGCTGAAAAACCATCCCCACTGCTTTGCGGAGCTCAGCCAACGAAACGTTTTCGTCGTAGATATTCTTGTCGAGGACTTTAATCTCACCCTTCGTCGTCACGTTGCCGTAACGTTCGTTGATGCGATTGAAGCTACGTAGCAGCGTCGTCTTGCCGCATCCCGATGGTCCGATCAAGCCCGTGATAATGCCCGGCCGAATATTGACCGTGACATCGAACAGCGCTTGGAAATCGCCGTACCACAAACTGACGTCTTGCGTCGTGATGCTATAGCGTTCCTTCACGGCCGTCGATGGTGTGTTTTCGCTGGAGGTATCCATTAACCGAACCCTCCCGTCACGTAGTCGTACGTCAAACTATTATCCGGCTCGGAGAAGATCTTTTCCGTATCCCCGATCTCCACGAGTTGCGACTTATTGAGAAACGCGGTTTGATCGGCCAGACGATGGGCTTGCTGGACAAGGTTCGTCACCAAAACGATCGTCATTTCTTTTTTGAGCTCGAGTAAAACGTCTTCGATTTTCATGGTGGTGACTGGATCGATTGCGATCGAGAACTCATCCAAGCACAAAATCTGCGGACGATGCGACAACGCGCGAGCCAACGTCAAACGCTGCTGCTGTCCGCCCGATAACTTCGTACCCAGCGTGTGAAGTCGGTCCTTTACTTCGTCCCAGAGCACCGCCTGCGTCAGACATTTCTCGACTAACTCGTCGAGTTCCGCTCGATCATTCAAGCCAGCTCGACGCGGCGCGTAAGCCACGTTTTCGTAGACTGAGAGCGGCAATCCAACGGGCAGCGGGAATACCATTCCGACACGACGTCGAAGGTCGTAGACATTGCGAATCGTTCGCACGTCTGTTCCGTCCACCGCGACGAGCCCCGAAACTTTGGCCGTCTCGATGAAGTCGATCGTGCGATTGATGCACTTCAGCATCGTGGTCTTACCCGAGTTGGCAGGACCAATGACGCCTAGAATCGTATTCGGGGGTACCTTGAACGAGATGTCATCCAGAGCAATATCGTTACCGTATTTCACCGTGACATTCTGGAATTCAATAATCGGTTCCACTTGCTCTGATCGATCTTTTCCGCCTTCTTCGCCTACCACTTTTTCCTCGATCGCAAGTAAGTCCGAAGTCCGATCGACGCGCTATTCACGGCGAGCACCAATGCAATCAGGACGACCGCCGTTCCGTATTCGTAGTGTTCCGGTGCGTTGCTAATCTGTGTACGCAACGTGTAGAGATGCATCGACAACGCCATGACTTTGTCACCCAAACCGTAGGGCAAGTAGTAGCCAATGCCTTCGTCGGGAATTTTCATGAAGAACGTCGCACCCGTGAACAAAATCGGTGCCGTTTCGCCGGCCGCGCGCGAAACTTGCAAGATGACGCCCGTCAAAATGCCGCTAATTGAGTTGGGCAAGACAATCGTGCGTATGGTTTGCCAACGCGTAGCACCCATATTCCAACAAGCTTCGCGGAAGGAAACGGGCACGGAGGCCAGTGCCTCGCGGGTACTGGTGATGATCACCGGCAACGTCATGACCGCGAGCGTGCACGAGGCCGCCAACAGCGACTCGCCAAACCTTGCGAACAAAACGAACGCACCAAGACCAAACAATGCGTGCACGATGCTCGGCACACCAGCAAGGTTCACCACCGCCAGGTTGATAAACCGCGTAAACCAATTGTCTTTGGCGTACTCGTTCAGATAAACACCAGCAAGCACACCGATAGGTGCGGCAACGATGAGCGACACGAATACAAGAAAAAACGTACCAACCAGTGGCGCCCAGATGCCGCCTTCGGTCATGCCGTTGCTGGGGTTTTGAACAAGGAAATTCCACGTCAGCGCCGGCCACGCTTTGAAAAGCAAGTGACCCAAGATCGCGATCACAGGCAACACCAGGATGATCGCCATCCCCATGAATGTGTACTTCGCGATTGTTTCGCTGCGACGTTTTTTTCGTTCCTGCGAAGTCGCCGTGAAGATCTCGCGTCGCTTAATCGAAATACTCTGGCCAGACTTCGGCGAGAGCTTTCCATCTTTTTCTAGTCCTACGATCGCATCCAATGCCACCGGAATCGATGGCCACGGATCGATATCTGTACCATCGCCTTCCGTACCCACCAGATATGTATCGTAGAAGTAGTCGTACTTAGGCTTTCGCGTGGGTGGATTTGTAACGGCCTCGGGCGTGTCCGCAAAGGTGATGACCACGTCGTTCACTTCGCTGGGATTGTTCGCAATGGACTGCGCCGCCTCTTCCAGGGTGGCGAAGACATCTTCCGACGGCGAATCGTGCTTGGCAGTGCCGGTGTAGACGTAGCAATGACGGATTTCACGTTCGCCTGCTGTATTAGTCATTGCCCGCCCCTTTTACGCCCTTCACGACGACGTCCGCAATCAAGTTCACGAGAAACGTCAGGATGAAAAGCACGACGCCAATCAGGAAGAGAACTTGATAGTGACGTCCGCCATCGACCGCTTCGCCCAACTCGGCGGCAATCGTGGCCGTCATCGTTCGCACGGGATCCACAACGCTTTTGGGAATCCGAACCGAGTGGCCGGTACACATGAGGACCGCCATCGTTTCGCCGATCGCTCGTCCCACACCTAGCAGAACGGCTGCAAGCAAACCGTTCTTTGCCGCCGGGAACAGAACCTTATAAACGACTTCCCATCGACTTGCTCCCAGCGATAACGCTGCTTCGCGATAGGAATCAGGAACGGCCTTTAGCGCGTCTTCCCCGACCGACACGATAACGGGAACACTCATCAACGCCAGAATGATACTGCCATTCAAAATGTTCACGCCAACGTAAGCTCGAGGAAACAATCCGTAACCATTCAGCGATGTTGTGGCATCGATAATGATCGGGCCCAGAACAACAACACCAATGAAGCCCCACACCACTGACGGAATTGCCGCCAGCAACTCGATCACGACTTTTAGCGTTTCGCGTACTCGGCCGGAGCAGAACTCGGACAAGTACACCGCTGCTCCCAAACCAAGTGGTACGGACAACAACGTAGACCCAAGCGTCACACAACCGGTGCCGACCAAGAGCGCACGAATGCCGTACTGAGCATTCTCTTCCGCGTCCGGTCGCCAATTGTCGCTGGTGAAGAATTCGCCCAGGTCGAGCCAGGCCAAGGCGGGAAACGCTTCCTTGAAGACAAACACAAAGATTGCGATTACAAAAAGGATCGCGCTCCAGCCACACAACCGAATGGCCCACTCAATAGCAGGCTCCATTCGGTCCCAAAAAGATATTCTGCCGCTTCCGCGGGAGTCAGTCACAGTGTTACGCACCTATTCCCTAGTGGGTGGTTGTAGCGGTTGCTGCCGCTGGCCAATTCGAAACTTGTTCCCACGATTCGGTGGCACCACCGTCACCGTAGATACCCTTCAAATCTTCCATCGAAATCTCCGTCAATGGATTGGCTGGATGCACGTACACCGCGAGGGCGTCGAGAGCCACGACGTACGCCGTTACTTCTTTTCCAAACTTGTCCTTGATCGAGTCGATTTCTTTTTGCTTGATATCTCGACTGGCGTTTGCCATTTGCGTTGTGCCTTTTTGCAAGCCAGCCAGGCCAACGCCGGAACCGCCACCGGAAACTTCAAGCTTCACATTGTCGTACTTGCCCATGTAAACTTCCGCCCACTTTTGAGCAAGATTCACCATCGTGTCAGAGCCAGCGATTTTGATCGAGCCATCAGGAGGCGAGCCTTCGGGAGGTGCTCCACCACCGTCCGGTGCAGGAACGTATCCAATTTCCGAGACGATCGCCTGTCCTTCGCTGGACATGATCCATTCCAGATAGTGCTTCGTTGCACCTTCTGCTTCGCCAATGATGTAGATATTCAATCCACGAGCGAGCGGATAACTGCCGTTGGACGCGTTTTCGCTGGTCGGAGGAACCGCTGGACCACCGTTTGAAACAGCGAGCATCTTCACGTGCTCGGTCGCGTAGCCCATTCCGCTATAGCCGATCGAGTTTGGCGTCTTCGCCACAAGTTCGACAACGTCTTTCGAGCCACTCTGATCAATCGAGCCTTGTTTGAAGTATCCATCTTTGCCAATCACGACTTCTTTAAAGTAGGCGTACGTTCCAGAGTTGTTCTGCCGACTTACACGAACCACTTCGCCGCTGACGCCATCACCAGCTCCGCCACCACCACTGCTGCTGCAGCCGCTTAGAAAGCCATTTAGAAGAAACAATCCGAGTAGTGCGAATCCTAGTTTTGCACGGTTGCGCATTTAAATCCCTTTGAAATTGAGAGGGTAACTTAACACCTTCTTCACGCACGCTAGCAAACAAATATAAAGAAAGTGTGAAGACTCAGAGACCCAGATATTCGGCAGATCACCCATA
The DNA here is from genome assembly GCA_964397295.1 of uncultured Pirellulaceae bacterium. Classification (GTDB taxonomy): domain Bacteria; phylum Planctomycetota; class Planctomycetia; order Pirellulales; family Pirellulaceae; genus CAYNJG01. The sequence continues at coordinate 38,134 of CAYNJG010000032.1, read as the reverse complement.
GACTTCCTATAGTGACGAGAGCGAAAACAGGCATCAAAGCCTGCTGCCGCTGGATCTCATCTTCAGCCAAACCTTACCGCGATTTTATCGTGGTAAGTGGCCACACTTCTTCGGTAAACTTGCGAGAAGAAAGCTTTTAAATCGGTGCTTGCCAGACTTACGAACTGGAGTAGCGGAACCCGTCAAGAGTTTCGGTTGGGTTGAAGAAATACGGCGATTCTCCGAAAGTCTTGACGACTTCCGCTACCAATAGGAACGTCCAGCACTGCCTTACAAGGCACCGGAACTACTGGAAACATACGGGCACAAAATGAAGAATAGACGAAGACACGATTAACTTGCGAGGTAGTTATTCTGCGTATTCTCGATAACGAAAGTTGCCGTGGCAGAAGCCGCGTGCCGGACATCGCAATCGTAATCCCTAGGCAGCCTTCGGCAGACGTATCGTAAACCGAGTCCCCTCGCCCATTTCACTCGACACTTCCACTGATCCGCCAAAGCTCTGCGTGAGGTGTTTGACGATCGCAAGCCCAAGTCCCGTACCGCCGATCTCGTTCGATCGAGCCTTATCAACGCGAAAGAACCGTTCGTAAACCCGCGGCTGCAATTCTTTCGGAATGCCGATTCCGGTGTCTTCCACGTACAGTTTGACCTGATCGTTCGCGTCAATCCAGCCAACAGTGACGCTTCCGCCTTCGGGCGTATATTTGATCGCGTTGTCAATCAAGTTAATTAGGATCTGCCGTAGACCATCTTCGTCCGCTTTCACTGACACGTTCAGGCCGCTCGACTCTAAATGAAGCGTGATGTTCTTGCTGTTGGCCGCCAGCTGCTGCTCTTGCACGCAAATGCGCGCAACGCGCTCGAGTGGAATCTGTCCGATTTCCATTAGCGTGGTGCCCTGCTCGATTCGAGCCAAGCTAAGCAAATCAGAGATCAACAGATTCAGCCGATCAGCCTGCTCTTCGATCTGCTTCACAAAGCCCTCACGATGTTCCACGTCATTGATCGCGCCTTGGCTGAGCGTCTCGGCGTAGGCTTTGATCGAACTGAGTGGCGTCTTCAGCTCGTGCGAGACGTTGGCAACGAAGTCACGACGCATTGCTTCTAAGCGACGCACTTCGCTGAGATTGTGGATCATCATAATGACACCCGCAGATGGCTCACCAGAAAAGGACGTCGCGCTAACGAGGAAACTCCGGGTCGAGTTACCAACGCCCGATTCCATTTCGATTTCCTTCTGACCTTTCGAAGCAAGCAGTCGCACGACGACCTCATGCAGTTTATGGCTGCGAACCGATTCAAGTAACGCTCGACCTTGTGCTTCGACGGGATCAAACCCCAACATTTCTCCGGCGGCAGCATTTGCGAACTGTACCTGCTGCAACTCATCCACAGCGATCACTCCGTCGGTCATAGCAGCGAGTACGGTGGATAGACGTTTCATTTCTGTGCTGCGAGAAAGCATGTCTTGCCGCATGCGATTGAAGGACATCGCAAGTTGCCCTAACTCATCTCGCGTACCGACGTAGACGGGATCTTTCAGATCGCCTTCCGCCAGTTTTTCAGCGGACTGCGTCAATGTCATCACGGGCGCTACCACTCGTGACACCGCCCACCACGTCACCACCAGGGAAATGCCTAGGAAGGCGAACGGCCAGATTCCCAATCGCGGTAAGAAATCAACTTCGCTCCAGCCAATCCTGGCGACACCCAAGATCGCGATGCAATTCAGAACAGCGAACGTGAGAAACAATTTCCAAAAGAGCTGTGATCTCATGAGGGCCAAGCCATGGTGCAGCGAAATGCAAGAATGCGTTGGCTCAAGTTAGCACATCGTGGCAGCCTGCACAGTGAAATGATTCGACGCGTTAAGCCTCTCGAAAAATGAAGATTTCGTTAACACCACGAGGCTTTTATGTCCGAATGAACGTGCAGGGATCGGGGTGTAAAACGCACCAACTCGACCCCACTCTTCTCAGCCCTACTCTGGGCCGGGGCGATAACTCTTTCCACTCCGGAACACTTTGCGCGATCGCAAGATTCATTTCATCCGGACATCCTCTCTGCAAAACTCGTGCTTGCAGCTGCCTTTCGACTTTAAATCGGTCGATTTCTTGTCCGATCAATCCTCCCAGAGGTCAACTCAGGCGAAACCCACCATTGCCGCGTGACTCGCTTCTCGAGTGCTATCGCTGCATCGCTTGCCCTCTCACTACCCAATTCAATCCTACTCCTTTCGCTGACTTAACCATGCCGCATATTTGGAAATACGTGTGTGAACGGGCGAGGTTTTTCGTGGGGGCCAGCTCTGCGGCCCTCGCTTTGAGCGTCTTTGCCTCTGTTTCTCAAGCCCAATGGGTGCCACAGCAACAGGCTCAACCGCAGCCAAGCTTTGGTCAAACTCAACCCATTGCGAATTACTGGGAAGACACAAACGAACAAGAAAACGAACAGGGAGAAGTCGAAGAAAACGATGACCCAATCGCTTCTTTGACAAAACGCCTGGATGAACTTGAAGAGTCTTACGGTAAGCTCAGCTCGTCTTACGAAGAATTGGACGACGCTCACAGCGACCTAAAGAAAAGCCTCAAGGGCTACGCCAAAACAGGTCACAGCGGTGCGACGATGAAAGTCAATGGTCGTGTTCACGCTGACTTGTGGGGCTTCCCAGACACCTCACCAGGCACCAATGGCTTCGAAAACAACGATCCAAACATCTCCGTCCAAGACCGCATCGGTTTCCGCCGTATGCGATTCGGTGTCAAAGGCGACTTGCCTTACAACATGTTGTACAAGATCGAAATGGAATTCGCGGGCGGTAACAACTCCGAATTCCGTGACGCGTACATCGGATGGAAAGAGCTACCCGTCTTCCAAACGTTGCTGCTTGGTAATCAAAAGCGTCCGTACGGCTTAGATCACCTGAACAGTAGCCGCTACAACGTCTTCCTCGAGCGACCTTTCGTGGTTGAAGGATTCAACCAAGATGCTCGACGATTCGGTTTGGCTTCGTACGGAGTGTCCGACAACCAAGCTTGGAACTGGCGTTACGGTCTGTACAACACACGGCTGATCCAAGACGAAGGTATTTATGATAGCGACCACTGGCAATCAGAAATCACCGGTCGCTTGGCCAATACCATTTGGTACGACGAGTCGTCAGACGGTCGTGGATATGCTCACTGGGCGGTATCCGGTTCTTACGTCAACGTGGATCAAAACGGTGGAATTGACGGCCAGGCTGGGCCGGAATCACGATTTCGTCAACGTGGTGAAGCTCGACATATTTCGCGATGGCTCGACACCGGCTTCATCCCTGGGGCTGACGAATATGGTCTGATTGGCCTGGAAGGTGTGATCAACGTAGGTCGCTTTCAAATGGTTGGCGAATACCTCGCCGTCTCGATGGACCGAATCGGATTCGAAGACGCCAACTTCGACGGTGGCTACGTGTACATCTCCTACTTCCTTACTGGCGAGCACATTCCATGGGATCGCAAGAGCGGAACCCTGGGCCGTGTGACACCGTTTGAAAACTTCTTCTTGGTCAACCGCTGCTGTGGCGGAAAAGGTGGCGGAATGGGTGCTTGGCAAGTTGCCTTGCGATATTCGTTCGCTGACTTTTCCGACGAAGACGTGTTTGGTGGTGAAGGCGAGAGCTTAACGCTCGGCGTGAACTGGCACTGGACGAAGTACGCTCGGATGCAGTTCAACTACATCTACGGCGAGATCGACAACAACGCTGGCAATGCAGCCCCCGGGGCACCTGACTTTGGTAACTACCACATTCTTGGTGCTCGATTCATGGTCGATTTCTAAACCAACCAATTCCAACCAACACATAAACGGACTTCTAAGTCCGATCACAGATACAAAACCAAGGTAACAATAAGATGAATCGATTACTAACGATTATTGTTGCGGTCGTCCTTGCGACAGCAACAACGAACACGCTTCAAGCTCAGTGCGACGGGTGTGACTCGGGATGTGCGTCCTGTGCTGCACCAGTCGGTTGCTGTAGTGCTCCCGCCTGCCAAGCTGCTGGTCGCTGTTGCGGCGGCCCCAAGTGCGTCGGCAAAGCCGAAATGGTCGACGTCGAAAAGCACTGCTGGAAAATTGAATGCGACGAGATCTGCGTCCCCGCTGTTCGCTTCCCTTGGGAGCGAGGTGGAAACAAGCTTACGCTTTTCACTCTTTTCAAATCCAAACGCTGCCATAACCCTGGCTGCAAAGCGTCATCCTGCGACGGCGGATGCTCTGCTGCACCCACCTGCGGATGCGCCGGTAGCGGATGTGCTTCCTGCGTGCCTCCCAGATGCGGCTTCGTAAAGTCAGTGCGTGACCTCAAGAAAGAAACGTATACCACCAAGGCATGTGAGTACTCGATCGGTCCTGCGGACGGCGGAGAAGATGGAGGCTGCGACAGCTGCTCGGCACCTGGATGCACGGGGTGTGCGGTTGCTCCTACCTACGCTGCACCTCCAACCGCCTACACAATTCCCCTGGGAACGGCTCCGCAATACGCTGCCCCTGCCGAAACTTACCAGCAACAGCCGCAACCTCCAGTTGAACCTTCAACTGTGCCGACACAGACACAGCCGGTCATGCAAGAGTTTGCCCCTACTCCGGGACCATCAGCGAAGACGACGAGCAAGGCGAATTTGAAACTTGTTAGTCTAACGTCGCGATTATTTGGCAGTGCCAAACAGTAGAAGAACGATCTGATTCACAGCGCTGCAACTCGAATATTAGAACCGGCTTTGGTGCTTTCCAAAGCCGGTTTTTTTTTGCATTGATGTCGGTGAAATGAGCTACTGCAACGATCACCGCACTCTGGCACTATCCCAGAGAGACCCCACACGTTGATACTACCGCTCGAAAGGACGACCTCTGGCCTAGCCGCAATCGATCAGTCACGTTCAATCGAGTTAGTCGAATCGAGCGCGCATAAAAAACCTCGCTTGATCATTGATCACAAGCGAGGCGTGAACTCGAATCAAAGACTCGGAGATTGCTCTACTGGCGAGTTGCTCCAGTGGCCGTTCTCTGTGCAACGCCCCCGAACTTGGCGAGAATCGCGTCGGAGATATCCAACTTGTCATGATAGATCACGGGACGATTAATGATTTTCAACGTCTCTTGTGGATTTCCGGTGCTGGACTGCGGGTTTGCTTCGCGGTCGTACCGGAATACCAAATCGATTTTCATTTGCTGGGCATATTGAGCAACTGCTGCTTCTACCTGCTTGTAAGTGGCAAGGTAGATCTTGGCTTCTTGCTCCATAATCTCCTTACGCTTCAGCTGCGTACTTACTTTCAAGTTCGCCAGCGCCTTGGTGGTGTCAGATTCGATCTTCTTGTATTCCGGAGAACCAGCTTTGTACGAACTGATCTGTTTACTCGCGTTTTGGATCTTTTCCTGGCTCGCCTTCAGTCCTGCTTCGAACTGTTGCACACTGGCTTTCATCGCATCCATATCTCTTTTGAATTGTGGATGGTTCTTGAAAATGTAACCCACATCCAGCAGGGCCATTTGCATGCCTTGGCCAAACGTCGTCGAGCTAGCACAAACGACAAGTAGTCCGGTACTTACTAAGCGCAGAAAGGTATTCACGTCCTTGTTCCTTCATTTCGTTCTGGGTCGAAACGCATCGATAATGATAGATCCCAATACCGATTGCATAGACTATGCCAAGATTACAAAACGCACGCGTTTGGACATAGATCAGAAAACAGTACGGTGAAAACAGAGTTCTTGCTCGACTCGTCACGAACGAAGTCTTGGCGCCGGTTGTACATCTTACAAAAACCTTGTAGGTAATTCCGATTTCGCTGCATGACAGCACCCGAAAACGCTTCCACACATTCGGGATTTGAGTTCCATTCTTCGATTCCAACATCAACCGGCGACGTGATGGCGATGGCATCTGATTGCGGTTAGAATTGTGCTTACTTGCTAGCTAGGTACACCACTCTAGCGAACGGCGATATGGAAGTGCTTGCATGCCTGGTGGCGGCCGCGGATTTCAAATCCGTTGGGACGTACGTAAACCGTGCGTTCGGTGGGTTCGATTCCCATGCACTTCCGCTTTGTGTTTTGATTAGCATTCGCTTGTTGCTCTTGAGTCGTGTCAATCAAAACAAACGGTTCAACCGTTGATTCCAACTTCTGACCGGGCTCGATCTGGCCTGATGTCGATTTGCCTACAGTTCCCAGTCTGTGACGCAGCAATTCCTTCCTAACGGGCACAACAAGGCGAATAAAAAGCTGTGTAGCCGGTAGTTCTCACTCTAGTGCCCCTATCCGATCATGCGATTTGATCGAAAGAATCCGGCATGATAGGCTACTCAGGCGTTTTAGGGCGCTACCATCGTCCTCTAGGCCGATAACATCTTTTGAGGCGAGGTCATCCGACCAATCTCCAAGTAGCGAAGATCGTCGAGTTCCACATCTACGGATCAGATTCCCTGTCGATCGTTCGCCCCCAAATAATTCCCCCGGTATCGATGTGACCAAAGGCCAACAACTCGCTCGACTTTTGTACCCGTATGATCCTCCAGATCGCTCGATGGCGCAACGACTGCGTTTTTGGGCTGAGGAAACTCCAGATCAACTGGCCTATTCCTTTCTGCGCGATGGAGTGACGGACGAGTATCAATTAACGTTCGCTCAGCTTGATCGACGTGCGCAAGAAATCGGACGGATGCTGATCGAGCGAGGGTTAACTGGCGAACGAGCCTTACTGCTCTTTCCGCCCTGCATGGATTTCGTAGAAGCGCTCTTCGGTTGCCTTTACGCGGGTGTAACGGCAGTCCCAGGATACCCACCGCGAAAAAATCGCAGCATGGATCGCATCGAGGGCATGGCTCGAGACGCGGACGCCGCAGCCGCACTCACAAATAGCTATACCCTAGAACGCACCTTAGCGAACTTGGACAAGGATACGAAACTCGCAGGACTGAATTGGATTGCAACCGACGAAGTTCAATCAGATTCGTCGCTAACCATTGACGTCGGCGAACCGCTCAACAACTTAGCCGTCCTTCAATACACGTCAGGTTCCACTGGTTCGCCGAAGGGCGTAATGTTGACGCATGAGAATATCATGCACAACTGTTCGCTGATCTCTCTAGCGTTCCAGTCCGATCGCAATTCACTCGGTGCGTCTTGGTTACCGACCTATCACGACATGGGACTTATTGGCGGCGTACTTAATCCGATGTTTGTCGGCTGCGGTGCGTACTTGATGTCGCCGATGATGTTTATGCAACGGCCCATTCGTTGGCTTAAGGCAATCTCGCGGTTCAGAATCAACATATCGGGCGGACCGAACTTTGCCTACGACTTGTGTACGCAGAAGATCTCAGACGAAGATCTGGCTGAACTCGACCTGAGCTGCTGGAGAGTCGCCTTTAATGGTGCAGAACCCGTTCGCAAAGCAACACTCGATAGCTTTGCCGAAAGATTCGGGCCGTGCGGTTTCGACAAAAATGCGTTCTACCCTTGCTACGGCATGGCTGAAACGACTCTGTTTGTAACCGGCGGAGATCCCAACGAACCGGTTGCAGTACGTTGCTTCGATGGTTCCGCATTGGACGAGAAACGTGTGATCGTCGCCGCACCGGATGGAGATAAGGGACGCTACGCCATTGGCTGTGGACACATGTCGCCTGACGAAGACGTACTGATCGTCAATCCCGATACACGAACGCCATTGCCCATGAATCGCGTTGGCGAAATCTGGATTAACAGCCCCAGTGTCGCTGCTGGCTATTGGAATAAAAAAGAACAGTCCGACGAGACGTTCCGCGCAGAAGTTGTGGGTGGAGACGGACGCACTTATTTGCGTTCGGGAGATCTCGGATTCTGGCACAAAAACGAACTGTTCATCACCGGACGAATCAAAGACATGATTATCGTTCGCGGTGTGAATCGCTACCCGCAAGACATTGAAATGACGGTCGAACGGGCCGATCAACGATTGCGTAGTGGTGCTGCTGCCGCCTTCGCCGTCGATGTCGACGGCCGTGAACGTTTGATCGTGGTCAGCGAAGTGTTACGGGGCGTCGACGATGATTGGCACAAAGTGATTGACGCCATCCGTCGCGATGTGACGACGCAACACGAACTTCCACCAGACGGCGTGGTATTGGTTCGTTCTGGTTCGATTCCAAAAACGTCGAGCGGAAAAATCCAACGTCACGCTTGTCGCGATGCCTTTCTTGATGGAACTCTTAAAACGGTCGCTTCGCGTTATCTTTGGATCGCCAATCAAGCCGACACAGCATTGAAGTCAAACGGCAAAGTCGCCACCAATGGCAAGCATTCATCCAATGGCAAAGCCGGCGATAATCCGGTGGGCGACATTGACAGTGTTGCCGCTGTAGTCATCGAACAAGTCAAAGCAATCGCCAAAGAACGCGTGAGCGGTGAACTAACCAAGGGTTCCAATATCGTTGAGCTGGGCCTCGACTCATTGGAGCGCATGGAAATCCTAACGGAGCTGGAATCGCATTTCGGAGGACAATTCCCAGAAGAGATCCTGCCTGAAATCGAAACGGTCGAGCAAGTCAGCCAGGCGATCCTGGAACACTTTTCGCCAACGACAGCTGCAACGGACGAAATCCCAGCAGAGCACTATCAGTTCGATCGCATGATCGAATACGTGCAATTGCAGCGAAACAAGCAACTTCTGGAATCGACGGGAATTCCCAATCCGTATTTCCAAGCTCACGAGGGAGTTACCCGCGATACGGCGATGATCGACGGTCAGGAACTGGTGAGTTTCGCGACGTATAACTACCTGGGAATGTCCGGCGACCCGGCCGTCACAAAAGCAGCCAAGGACGCCGTCGACAAGTTTGGCTCCAGCGTTTCCGCCAGTCGATTGGTCTCCGGTCAGAAGACGCTCCACGAGGAGCTCGAAACCAAGATCGCGAAGTTTTTAGGCGTAGAAGATTCGATCGTCTTCGTTGGCGGACATTCGACGAACGAGACCACGATCGGTCACTTGCTCAGCCCAGGCGACTTGATTCTGCACGATGCACTTTCGCACAACAGTCTTATCCAAGGCGCGATCCTGTCCGGGGCCAGGCGAAGACCATTCCCGCACAACGATTGGCAAGCACTTGATCAATTGCTAACGCAACTTCGTAAAGATTATCGACGCGTGTTGATTGTCATAGAAGGCACGTACAGCATGGACGGCGATTTCCCAGATCTGCCGAAGTTCATCGACGTCAAGAAAAAGCACAAATCGTTTTTGATGGTCGATGAAGCGCACTCGATCGGCACACTCGGCGCCACAGGTCGCGGTATTAGCGAGCATTTCAGTCTCGATCCGAATGAGGTCGACATCTGGATGGGAACGCTGAGCAAATCATTCGGTAGTTGCGGCGGCTACATCGCTGGCAACGCGGCATTGGTCGAGTACCTCAAATACACAGCTCCTGGGTTCGTTTACAGCGTCGGACTGTCACCGCCCAACGCAGCAGCTGCATTGGCCTCGATTCAACAACTGGAAGCGGAACCGTGGCGAGCAAAGCAGTGTCGTGATCGCGCGGAACAGTTCATCAAGCGGGCAAAGAAATATAATCTCGATACGGGCAGCAGCTCGGGAACGCCTGTTGTTCCCGTGATCGTGGGCAGTTCCGTGTTGGCTCTTAAATTGTCGCGAATGCTGTTCGAGCAAGGAATCAACGTTCAACCTATTCTTTATCCCGCCGTAGAAGAAAGTGCCGCTCGCCTGCGTTTCTTCATCACTTCGGCGCACACAGAAAAGCAAATCGACGATACGGTGGACGCCGTAGGAAACGCGTTGCAAGAATTGCAACAGTCCCAAGAGAACAGCGCTAACGCAACTCCTTCGGTGGGCGTTGGAGATAGGCCGATTCGATCAACGGTTCCGTCGCGCTGATCGGTTAACATCCGCGGGTAATCGTTGCATCCATTTCTTGCAAGACACCCTCTTGGCTTTCTTTGTTTAAAAAAAGTTGTCCGTCTTTCCGGAAACTTTTGTTTTCTGAGCAGGTGGTGTTGCTTTGCCGTTCATCAGATTTAGAATGGGAAGTATTGGTTAGTTCGCATCACTTGAGGGGAAGAACCTTGCTCACCGAAGCCGAAGTCCAGAAGAATTTTCGAAAGATCCTAACAAGCAACGAAATCACCAGCGAGTCATTGGACAAAGCCGAAGGGCTGATTGACCAACTTCGCTACGAGAGTCCACTTCGGCACCGGTTAACGGAAGAACTCGACGAGATTCGAAAATTGCGTCTCTCGCAATAACCCCAGCGGCACAAGAACAAACGCGAAATCGCCACTCAATAAACAGAGCCGCTTCATTCGAAGCGGCTTTTTCATGTAGTGACCTAGACCTAATTCTTGCGTTCGATGCGAACCCAATAAAAAAAGCCACTCCGTAAGAGTGGCTTTTTATCGGTTTGTTTCGCGTTCTTTTTACCGGTTGTAAGTGAAACCGAGTGAGAATCCGCTCATTACCAAGCTGTCATCAACACTCTCGAATCCGCGTCCGACTCCATCGCCGATGGCAATGACTTCCGCTCCGGCGGTAATTGCAAATCCTTGCGTTACTTCAAAGGCAAGTTCCAAGTTCAACTCGCCACCGTATGCGAACGTGTTGTGTGATTCAGTCGTGTGAGTCTGACGTGAATCGAGAATGACAACACCGTTCACCGAGTTCACGGCCGCGATGTTAGTGTTCACGTCGAAGTTCGCAACAAAGTTCTCCGCTTGACGTTCGTCTTGGTCGATACGTTCTCGGGATTGGTGATTCCAGAACATCAAACCTCGCACATCACTCGAGACTTGCCATCGACCGCGTCGCCAACGTGATCGCATACCAAACTGTCCACCGAACAAGTCATTGTCCGTTGTAATCATCGTCTGGCGAAAGGCAAAGTTAACTCGTCGTACGATTGGTACTGTCTGTCCCGTAAGCGGGAAAGTTCCAACCGTCTCGAAAAAGTCTGAAAAGATGTCGTTTCGGTCCGAAGAGTCGCGAAGCCGGATATAGCGAGGCCCAATGAACGGCTCCATCACAGTTCCACGGGCTGTTGGTGCCAACCGCCAAACTTTGTTGGCTTCAAAGCCGTACATCTCTAGCCCATTGATCAATGCTGTCGTTGGACCAAAAGGTGTGTTATCAAGACGCAAGGCCGGCAGCAGGTTTTGGTCGACGTTGGTGAACGTCAATCGTTGCTCTGGACTGTCTTGCTTTCTGGCAACGAACCATAGCCCACTGCCTTCTTCCGACATCCATCCAAAATCAAATCGATTGCCCCAGGACCAGTCGCCTCGGAAATCGTCGTCAATGTTTCCGCTATAAATGCTTCGCAGCAATTCATCGTCGGGGCGTGCGAAGTCTCCATCGAACGGATCGTAGAACTGACTGACCTCCTCATTTCTTGGTCGAGATATATTCATATTCGTGCGACGGTAACCAAAGAACCACCCGGAATTCATCGGGCGTTCCGTGCAGTCGCAGGAAATGGGTTCGAACCAACAGGTGTCGAGATCACAAAATGGATCATAAAGCCCGGTGAAGTCCGAGTTGTCATCCGATTTGCCAAAAAACCCAATATGCTGGGCTTGAGCGGCCGGCATCACTGCCAAGGCACTAATCGAAAGGACTACCGTAAAGATTATTCGTTGTAGCAACATGATCCGTTTTCCAAATCAATGGCATCGTGCTATCGCAATCGCATCCGTGGCGAATTGCGTCCGTGACGGTAGTATCGGTAGTGAGTGTTCCGGAAGTTGAGTAAGACTGAGAAGCAATGCGGAAAACTCGGATTCTTCTACCTTTCGCTTACCGAACGCTACGAAGCGGCTATGATTAACGAGGACGCGACATCCGGCTATTTCGCTAGAACGTCGTCTTTTCACTAGTTTTCCACCGTTGGATTTAGATAGATCAATGAAAAACTGCCTGCTCACCATTGCGATATCACTGCTGCTATCTCCGTCGGTCTTTTCTCAAGTGACAGCAGCGCCAACGAAAGAATCGGCAAAGGATTCTGCGAAGAAGTCCAAAAAGGAAGAAAACCCGTATCTGCGAATCTTGCGAGATAGACGCGGCGAACCGACCGCGATGCAAACTTCGATCGTGACTTTCAAGTTTCGTGATCAGAACAAAAAGGACGTCGTCCTGGACCTGATCGGAGCCGTTCACGTTGCGGATGAATCGTACTTCAAACAACTCAATCGACTATTCACTGGCTACGAGTCTCTGCTTTACGAACTCGTAGCTCCAGCCGACAACAATGTTCCAACCGGCGGAAAGTCTCAGCATCCCATTGGGCAGATGCAACAAACAATGAAATCGATGTTGGAATTGTCGTACCAATTGGAAGAAGTCGATTACACCAAGAAGAATTTCGTGCACGCGGACATGTCACCCGATGAGTTCGCGAGTGTAATGGAGCAACGTGGCGAGAGCTTCTACCAAATGTTGTGGCGAGCCATGGGCGCTGCGATGGCGAAACAAAGTGCCAGCGGCAACAGTAGCGATGCAGAATTGCTATTCGCGTTGTTTGCAAAGAATCGATCACTTCGTCTCAAACGCGTAATGTCAACTCAGTTCAGCGATCTTGAAGCTTCGATGAAAGCGATTGAAGGCGAAAATGGTTCGACGATCATTGGCCAGCGAAACAAGAAATGCCTGGACGTCTTGGAACGCGAAATTGACAAGGGTACGAAACGCATTGGCATCTTCTACGGCGCCGGACACTTCCCTGACATGGAAAAACGCTTGGCCGAACGATTCGGACTCTATCCCGACCAGAAATCGGTACGATGGTTGACCGCCTGGGACATGGAAGACTAGAAAACGCCGCTCGAATGAGTGAACTTCCCTGCGAATTCAAGGGGATCTACGGCCTTTGGCTGTGGACAAACGCGCGGTCGGCAAGCGACAATTAGCCTACTCGCCAACCGATTCTGTTTGTCCTACCGAGGTTTTGCTATGCGTCACATGGTTCTTGCCGTTTATCTGTTTATCACTTTTGCTGCATTCGCAAACGCTCAAGACAATAACCAACCACCCGAAGGCTTCACGTCGCTATACAACGGCCAGGATCTGAGCGGCTGGTTTGGCTTAGGACATTTTAGCCCTGTCAAACTTTCGAAAATGACCGACGAAGAACGAACCGCGTTGCGTGAGAAAAACGCGACCGACGTTGCTGCTCACTGGCAAGCTCGTAAAGGCAGCATCTACAACGATGGCAAGGGAGTCTATCTAACAACAGACCAAGAGTACGGCGACGTCGAGTTTTGGGTTGATTACAAAATGGCACCAAAAGGCGACAGCGGCGTATATCTTCGCACAACGCCGCAAGTACAGATTTGGGACTACACCGAAGAAGGCGGCAAGTGGAATATCGGCGCGGACAAGGGATCCGGCGGTCTTTGGAACAACAGTAAAGACGCACCAGGCAAAGATCCTCTTGTTTTCGCTGACAAAGACTTCGGTGAATGGAATCGATTTCGCATTCAGCAAGTCGGTGGCCGCACGAGCGTTTGGCTCAACGAAAAGCAAGTTGTCAAACACGAGACGATGGAAAACTTTTGGGATCGCTCGCGGCCACTTCGCCGCAAGGGTCATATCCAATTGCAAACGCATGGTGGTGAAATTGAGTGGCGAAACGTCTTTGTCAAAGAGCTAACCGCCGACGAGTCTAATGCGATTCTGGCCGCTCACGGCGAAGACGGTTTCGAGTCGATTTTCAACGGCAAGGACTTTGATGGCTGGGCAGGACCAACGGACAACTATGAAATCGAAGAAGGCGTTTTGCGTTGTAAGCCGGGCAAAGGTGGAACGATTTTCACGAAGCAAGAATACAACGATTTTGCAGTAAGACTCGAATTCAAACTGCCTCCCGGAGGTAACAACGGTCTAGCAATTCGCTATCCAGGTAAAGGTGATACGGCCTACCATGGGATGTGCGAACTGCAAGTGCTTGATACCGAGCATCCGAAATACAAGTCACTTGATCCTCGCCAGGCTCACGGTTCCGCGTACGGCATGGCCGCGGCAACGCGTGGCTACCTGCGTGATGCAGGTGAATGGAACTTCCAAGAAGTGACAGTTTCTGGTTCCAAAATCAAAGTCGAGCTGAATGGCTCCGTCATTCTCGATACCGACTTATCGACGATTACCGAATACATGTCCAACACCCCACACCCTGGCAAGGATCGAAAGTCCGGCCACTTCGGATTCGCAGGACACAACGATGCTGTTGAATATCGCAACGTTCGACTTCGTGTTCTAAAGTCCGAGGGAACCGTAGCCAAAGTCATCGATGCGAAACTGGGCTCGACGGTCAACGTTCATCGTGTGGGCAACATCTACCTTGCTGGTCAACCTGGTAAGAAAGACCTGCCATTGCTGAAAGAGGCTGGCATCAAACATGTCCTCGATTTGCGTGCAGCAAGCGAAATCGATTGGGACGAAGCAGCGGAATCGGGCAAAGCAGGACTTGAGCACTGCCGTCTAGCGATTTCGGGTCCGAAAGGCATGACGAACGAAGTGTTTGACAAAGCGCGAAAAATGTTTGCAGCCGCCAATGAAAGCGAAAAAGTCATCTGTCACTGCGGCGGAGCGAACAGAGTCGGTGCCGTGTGGCTGACTTATCGTGTTCTGGATGAAGGAATTGACTGGGAAACCGCGCTCCAAGAAGCGAAAGATGTGGGCTTAAAAACCCCCGGTTTCGTGGAAGCGGCTCAGCGCTATGTGGATAGCCACTCGAAATAGTGTGAGCGTAGCAAAGGCGGAGTCTTTGCTTGCTGCCTGCCTGCTAAGGTAAGAAAGAATCCAATCGGATAACGGGCGACTCCGGGCCTCTCGGAGTCGCTATTCTGGTCGATCGCGACCGCCGCAATCATTCGCGGATTGATGCGGCAACAATTGTCGCTTGTACGCACCAGTTGTCGCTTTGTGGCTACATTGCCGACTCCGAAGCTGGCTGCTTCTAATTCGATCGTCACAACCTGACCAATATCTGTTTAGTCAGCACTGCCGAGCGGTTCATTTTCGTTCTTTGGCCCATTCCTGACATAGGTTCAAGAATAGAGGAATAAACAAAGCTAGGGCGAAATGTGTCAACACTGTTTGTTGGCCGCGCTCAAGCAGGCCTGCACGTTTTCTGACGAGCCAGTAATCATGTCAAAACGAAATACAAAACGCAAAAAGGGTACGGCCACTGTTGAATTGGCCATCGCCATTCCACTGCTCATGATGATGATTTTTGGCGGGATGGAAGCATCGAATAGCATCTTCCTGAAACAGGGGATGACTGTTGCCGCTTACGAGACAGCGAAGATGGCAACCACCGTTGGATTTACAACCGAGGAAGCCATCGCTCGCGGACAACGGGCACTGGATGCTCGTGGTTTTGGCGCGGCCGAAATAACGGTCAACCCTCCGAATGTAACTGCTGTTCCACCGGGTACACCGATCGTCGTTACGGTCACAGCCCCGAGTGATCTAAACGCGATCAGCCCCCTCGTTCTCTGGGCAGGCCCGGTCGACGTCAACGCTCAGATCACGATGATCCGAAACTAAAAAAGCAGCCGCCACCACAACAAAACAAAGAATCACTCACTACTACTCTGACCGCTCCGGATTGACCGCTATGAATCGCTTCTACTCAAAACGTCGAAATAGACACGGCGTAATTCTGTCTTTTGTGGCCATACTCGGGATCTTCTTGATCTGCGCCGTGATGTTCTTTGTGGACGTCGCGTACATGCAACTCACAAGAACCGAGTTGCAGGCCGCCACAGACGCTGCCGCCAAAGCTGCTGCTGAAGCGATCGCTGGAGCACAGTCGGAAAGTGAAATCATCCAGGTCGCGATGGATACAGCCGCGCTCAATACGGTTGGTGGAGAAAGCTTCATCCTTGACCCGGAAGACATCGTTGTTGGTCAGTCTGAACTACAACCAAATGGTCGATGGATATTCGAAGCAGGCGCAACGCCAGTCACGGCGGTTCGAGTCAACGGCTTCAAGTCTGATGACAAGTCGTCAGGAGCCGTCAACCTGTTCTTCGCAGGAGCCTTGGGCGGAGGGAAATTCACTCCGCAGCAGGATTCTGTCGCGAGCCAGTTTGACCACGAAGTTGTATTGTGTGTAGACCGTTCACACTCAATGTGTTTCGATTTTTCAGGCGTCGATTGGGCTTATCCGCCGGCTTCTCAGGACCCTAACTGGAACCCAAATCCTGAGTCAAATTTCTGGCAGAAATTCTGTCGACATCCACACAAAGATAGCCGCTGGGGCGCACTCGACCTAGCTGTTAGGGTATTCCTAGATACCGTCCAGGAAAACAACGCACACCAACAACAGCGAGTTGGATTGGTTACGTGGGGTTCGCAATACAACAGCCCCTGCGGCGGCACGTATCCCGCATCGCGAGTCGACGCTCAACTTGGCCTCAATTTCGATCAAGTTGCCAACGCAATGAACAGCATCGGTGGTGTCGCCATTCAAGGCGGCACGAACATGAGATCAGGCCTAGACAGGGCTATTGATGAGCTAACTGGTCCAGGTTCAAACCCCGCTGCAAAGAAAACGATCATTCTGTTCACGGATGGTCAATGGAACACCGGCGGTAACCCCTCCCAAGTCACACCAAGGGCAAACGAAGAACACATAACAATTCATATCGTTTCCCTGCTTAACAATGTTGATGGTGCTGAGATGGATGAACTGGCCAAGTCCAACAAAGGCATTCACTACAACGCCTCGACTGAGCAAGAGCTTGTCGATGCATTTGAAACTCTGGCAAAAAGCCTCCCAGTTGTTTTAACGGACTAGAGAAAGTGGAAAGAAGATGGATGGAGGTATATCCATCCCTCCCTCCATCATCTTTTTAAACAAACAACATCCATCCATCACCCCAACCACACCGCAAAGATGTCATTATGAAATGTCGATCACACAAGAAGAAACGACGACTTGGTGCCGCTACTGTCGAAGTAGCCTTTACGCTACCTATCCTGTTTTTGATCATCTTTGCAGGATGGGAAGTCTGCCGTATCAATACGATTCAAAACACACTGGAAAACGCGGCTTATGAAGCCGCCCGTGAGTCGATGCTGCCAGGAGCACAATTTGCGCAGGTGCAAGCAAAAGCCGTTGAAGTACTCGACGCATTAGCCATCAACAATCCGACGCTAACCATGAATCCGACGACAATCACACAAAATACCGAGGACGTAACAATCACGATCACGGCCCCAATAGCTGAAAATAGTTTGGGTGTCGTGAAGTTCTTCACAAACGGTACACTGTCGACAACCATGACTCTGTCACGAGAACTACAACCAGGTCGATTCTAAAAAATACAAATTCGACCCGGCTTCGTTCCTCAAACATCGTCCGTTGGCTTCGGCTGCGGACGATGTTTTGTTTTGTGCAACAAGCGGCTTGCCCGCGAAACCGCTTCACCGCCGAACTTGTCTCGAATGGCGTCAGCAGCTTGATCGGCCTGCGATTGCCGGCGGTGATCCTCTTCTTCGAAAAGCATTCGTTGGCGTTTCGAATCCCTGTTCAGACCACTGGCACCAACACCAAGCAGCCGAACGGGAAGTCCGTCCCCGAGCTCACGAAACATTTCGATCGCCGAATCGTAGATTTCTTGTGTAACACACGTGTTATTCGCGAGCGTTTGTCTGCGCGTAATCGTATGAAAGTCACGATAGCGCACTTTCAGCTGAATCGATTTGGCCGACAATTCTTGACGCCTTAGTCGTCTGCCGACTTGATCAGCTAACTCCAATAACCATGCTTCAATCACTTCCGCGTCATCAACGTCGACAGCCAATGTCGTTTCATGCGAAATCGATTTTGCAGCTTGGTCCGCCACAACCAATCGATCATCTAATCCTCGCGCGAGCCGCCAAAGCTGGAGACCGAATTGGCCAAGTCGAAGTTTCAGCGTATCCACCGGCAATGCCCGCAATTGTTCAATGGTGTGGATCCCCATTTTTTCGAACGTACGATTCGTCGTTTTTCCAACACCCCAAAGTCGACTGACCGGAAGCGGATCCAGGAACTCTTGAATTTTGTTCGGATCGATCTGCACAAATCCATCCGGTTTTTCGACGTCGCTCGCAACCTTCGCCAAAAACTTGTTCGGAGCAACCCCCACAGAAGCGACGAGCTCAAGCTGTTCGAGTATTTCGTGCTTCAGCTGCCAGCCTATTTCAGCCGCCGTACCGAATAGCCGCTCGCTGCCCGCGACATCTAGAAAGGCTTCGTCCAGCGAGAGTGGCTCGACCAGCGGCGTGAACTTCAAAAACAGCTCGCGTATCTGTCGTGAAACCGCTGCGTAGTGATTCATTCGCGCGGGTAGAAAAACTCCATTCGGGCAAAGCCGTTGCGCGACGATCGATGACATCGCACTATGTACGCCGTACTCACGCGCCTCGTAACTCGCCGCGCACACAACTCCCCGACCACTCGCGGCACCGCCAACAATGACAGGTTTCCCCCGAAGCTGCGGATTGTCCCGTTGTTCGACCGACGCGTAGTAAGCGTCCATGTCTACATGCAATATCATGCTGCGCTGAATTCCGACCGACCATCGTTTTCGACGGCGTCATGATCCCATCAATCTCACGGCCAAGCCATAGGGTACCGCCCAACACTGCGATCTTCTGAACAATCGAATCAACGGCCTTGCTGCAAATTCGGAGACTGCATGGGCAGCGGCTCCAACGCCGAAGCCGGTTGCACCATCGAACGAAGCTGGTCCGCTTGGATCAAAACGTCTCCCATTCCCGTATCCGATTTGGGGGACAGTTCAAAATCTACGACGCGTTCATCGCGGATTTCATTGGGAACAAGATTCTCTGAGATGAAATCAATCGGTGGTATTTGATACCAAGGAGCAGGAAACGGTTGATTGACCACCATCGTTTCGAAGCCATCCTTGACCAATCGAAACTTCCTAGTTCCGTAGTAAGTGAATGGTGTCGCAACAGGTGTCCGGCCAATTTCTTGTCCATCGATGAAGACCAACGCACCTGGCGGATTACTGCGCACCGTTAGCCGTCGGCGGACACAACCGCTGGCTACCATGAGCAACACAAAAAACAGGCCGATACGCGAAAAAGCTGTCACTGAATTCTCTTGGCGAAGTTAAAGTTGCGAGAGTCTACGGAGAAGTGCAGATCTACGGCCAGATGAATTGTGTACGAAATGCGGAGCAATCGGGTCATCACTTGCCGCAGAAAGAAGCGCGTGACTACCGAGAATTCCCGCTGGCCGATAGAATGCACTGCTGTCGCTTCACCTTCTCGCCTTTCGACGGTACACATGACGAACACTGCTGCCAAAACGCTGGCCAAGAGTTCGACCGCGTCGATTCGGTTCGCGACATGCAGCGACATTGGGCTGAAACGCGCGATCAACCAAGACTCTTACCAGAATCGCGTTTCTTCCCACCTCGAGTGGCCACAACATGGTCATCTCTTTGTCGTCGCTGATGGGATGGGAGCCCACGCGGCCGGAGAGTTAGCCAGTCAACTAGCGGCCGATGAAGTGGGAAAGGCTGACGGTGCCGAAGACTTCAGTGTGAGCTTGATCGAGGCATTCCACAAAGCCAACGCTATCATTCACGAGCAAGGCCAATCGAATGCGCAGCTCTACAACATGGGAACGACGTGCAGCGCCATTTGGCTCCTTCCCACGGGAGCCATCATTGGGCATGTCGGCGACAGTCGCATCTATCGAGTGCGTGAACAGCGCATTGAACAACTGACGTTCGACCATAGTCTTGTTTGGGAAATGCGAGCGGCTGGTCAAATCTCAGGCACCAATCGATCGACAATTCCAAGAAACGTAATCACAAGATGCCTAGGACCGCACGCGCACGTCGAAATTGACCTAGAGGGCCCGTTTGAAATCCGCGAGGGCGACACATTCTTGCTGTGCAGTGACGGACTCACCGGCCGGATTGAAGACGCCGAGTTAGGCGCCGCAATGCGTACTCTTCCACCGGAAGAAGCGGCCGAATTCCTCGTGGATCTGGCAAATCTTCGAGGCGGTCACGACAACATCACCGCGACGATCGTCGAAGTTTCCGATCCCGATATCGCAACGGCGCCAGGCTTCGTCAAGAAATCGTCGGAGGCAACCGAAACGCATCCAGCACTGTGGTTTGCTGCTGGACTCGGTTTAATATTTGCACTCGCCGGATTTGCCATGGAATCGACGAACCTAGGCGTTGCGGGCGTCGTTCTGTTTGTCGTCGCTGCACTGTGGATCGCCATTCGATTTACGAGCAGTCGTAGCAAAAACAAACACGGTTTCACCAAGCCAGGTCCTCCCTACGCCCGTACGACCGCCAAAGTCAGCGACGAATTCCTTCAAGACATCATTGAAACGTTCCGGTCAGCCGTCGACACGACTCGAGCCAAGGGCGAGGCAGACGAGTCAGTTTTATTGACTCTCGACACGGATATCGATGCTCTCACGCATTCTTCTCCTAACGACGATCCGAACGCTGCTTGCAAACGTATAAGAAATATCGCGCAGCGCCTTCGTTCTCTGTAGCGAATTTCGCGGATTGGTATTGCTGCTAGCTATTTCAATAGCCGACGATAGCGTTCTGCTTACTGGGACAATATACGTTTCAAAACACCACGAGAATTGATGTCCAAAGTTACACGCTATGTGCTGTCGCAGCTGGTGCTGACATTCCTCATCACGCTCATTGGAATGACGTTTGTCATGGTGTTCGGAATCATGGCAAAACAAGGCATGCGTCAAGGACTGGGGCTCGAGTCCATCTTGCGATTACTTCCGTTCGCGCTACCTAGTGCATTGCGTTTTTCGGTTCCCGCGAGTTTGCTTTTGGCGGCTTGTAGCGTCTACGGTCGTATGTCGTCGGACAACGAGGTCATGGCCGCAAAATCGTTGGGTATTTCTCCGCGAGTTCTACTCTTGCCCGCCCTGATGCTGGGACTTGTTGTAAGCCTGGGAATGATTTGGCTCAATGATGTGGCAATCACGTGGGGCACATCTGGTATGCAAACGGTAATCGCCGAGTCAGTAGAAGAGGTCGTGTTTCGCCTGCTCAAAACCGAACGCTCTTTTCGCAACGGTCATTTCGAAATCTACGTCAAAGGTGTCCAAGGCAGAAAACTCATCGAGCCGCGACTCGAAGTCCGCGGGAATCGCGCGTTGTCGTTGCATGCACGTGAAGCCGTTCTAGAAACCGATTTGGAAAAGCAAACACTGAAGATTTTCCTCACCGATTGCACGATCAAACAAGGCGGTCGACTGGAGTACGCTGATTCGAAAACGGTTCAACACGAGATTCCACTCACCCAAGCGACAAAAAAAGAGACCGGCGAATTGCGAGTTTCCGAATTGGGACTCGCACACATTTCCGACGAAACCGTGCGGCAACAATCATCGATTCAGTCGATCGAACAAACACTTACGGCGAGAGCCGCTTTTCAATTGATCACGGGTGATTTTTCCTCGCTCGCGGCAACTGCCAAGCAACCCGACGGCCACACTTGGAATGGCTTGCACAAACAACACCGCGAAGCCAAATCGCGATTGAATCGTTTGCTGCTGGAGCCCTATCGGCGTTGTGCCGAGGGATTCAGTTGTCTCTTCATCGTAGTCGTGGGCGCGCCGCTTGCGATCAAGATGCGAACGACCAATTTCTTCACGACGTTTGCGATGTGCTTCTTTCCGGTACTTTGTATCTACTATCCAGTTTTGCAATGGACGGTGGAAAGCGTAAAAGATGCATTGCTGCCACCGTATGCTGTTTGGCTTGGCAACGGACTATTGCTTGCGGTTGGCAGTTGGCTCACGCGTAACGTTGTTCGCTACTAGTTTGGGTAGCGTTCGTTTTCTTTTGCTCAACTTGCGAGAGCACTCACCGATACTTCGCCGCTGCCTCAACGGCCAACTCGTCGCAGCGTTCGTTCTCTGGATGGCCGCTGTGCCCAGCGACTCGCGTGTACTTGATTCGATGATCGGCCATCAACTCATCAAGCATGCGCCATAGATCTTCGTTCTTCACTGGCTTCAGCGCCTTACCCTCACGCCGTTTCCAACCGTTCGCCTTCCATTTTTGCATCCATTCGGTCATACCCTTTCCGACATAAACGCTGTCGGTGAAAAGCTCGACATAGCAGTCCCGGCTTAGCGCGCGCAAACCCTCAACGACGGCCGTCAATTCCATGCGATTGTTTGTCGAAACGGCTTCGCCGCCGGAACTCTCCAGTTCTTTGCCGGAACGAAGATGACGCAAAATGAAGCCCCAACCTCCGGGTCCAGGATTGCCGCTGCAAGCGCCGTCGGTAAAAAGATGAACGTTGGGTACGTCAGAGTCACTCATTTTGCACTCAGTTAGAAGGTCGAGCGGCTACTTCACTCGTCGAGTCGTCACTAGTATTTCGGTCGACACGAGTCGAGTTATTGAGCTCAACGGGGCGAGGTTTCGTGACTTCATCCAGCCGCTGTTGGATGGATACGTCCAGCTTCGGTTGGTCGGCAAGCGTCCACGGCACTCGTACATGGAACGTACTTCCTTTTCCAAGCTCGCTATCGAATGAGACTTCTCCGCCAAGTAATTTGCTGAGTTCTTTTACAATCGACAAGCCTAGCCCGCTTCCCGAAAATTCGCGAGTCAGATGATCGGTGCCGACCGTTTGCGTGCCTTGGCGGAATTTCTCGAAGATCACACGTCTTTCTTCTTCTGCGATACCAACGCCCGTGTCTTCAACCGTTAGGACCAGATGACGCATCGGATCACGAACCGCCGTCACTACGATGCGACCACCTTCCGGCGTGAACTTGATCGCATTGGACAACAAGTTAATAAGAATCTGCTGTATCTTGCCTTGATCCTGATACAGTGGCGGCAAATCTTGTTCGATGTTGGTCGTCAGATCGATGTTCTTTTCGTTTGAAAGCGACCGTACCAACTCGCACTGCGAATTGACGACCGGGTCGACTTGAAACTCCGTCAAACGAACTTCCATCTTGCCACTTTCCGCTTTGGCAAGGTCAAGGATATCGTTAATCATCTCCAGCAGAGATCGCCCAGAACTGCCGATATTGTTGGCGTAGCGTTTCTGCTTGTCCGTCAGCTGATCGCTTTCCTTCAACACGTCCGCGAAACCGATGATGCTATTCAATGGTGTGCGAAGCTCGTGGCTCATGCTGGAAAGGAAGTCGCTTTTCACACGATTCATCTCGTGCAACTGCATATTCGCCTGTGCTAACTCGTCAACTTTCCCGTCCAAGTCGTTGTTCACGTTGCGTAGTTCGGCCTGCGTATCGATCATGTGCCGAAGCATACGATTGAACGACGCAGCTAGATCCTCAAACTCGTCCCGTGTTTGAATATTGGCCCGCAGATCATAATTGCCACGACTGATCTCATCACTGATGTCGCGTAAGTGATTGAGTGGTTTCACAATCACGTATCGCACAACAGCGTAGAGCGCCACCATCGAAAGAAACACGGTGGCAATTGCAATCGCCGACAAGATGCCGCGTGTTCGCATGACTTCGACCTGCGTGCTGATGCTGGGCATGACGACTTTAACCACTCGCAATGGATCAGGCTTAAGCCCTGATGCTTGATCCCAATCGCTGAGATTCTTCCACTGCTCGTAGGTGTAGGCATACCGACTTATAGCTTCGCCCTGACTTTTCCGATGTACTGCGTCTGTGTGGCAAAGAGTCGTACATTGGGGAAGCCAAAGTACTGGCTGGTAGTAGTGGTAATTACCATCCACCAATTCCAACTTCGAAATCGGGCTCAACTTGAAAGGCGACAAATCGTCCTTTCTTGCAATTTCGACCAAGTCTCGAGTGACTAGTTTTTCGCGCCCGTATTCGTCGAAGCGTTGATCGATTTGCTTGCGAAAGTCCTCAAGTATTTCTTGTTCGGCGGCGGTGGCGAGACTTGTTCGCGGGTTGTCATAATCTTTGTTGGTACCACGTTCATCAAGCACCAAGATCTGCCAGTCGAATTTTTCAGAGCTCAATGCATCGTTGATCGATTTGGCTACTGCACGATCGTCTTCACGAATACTGCCCCAGTCCGAGTGATAGTTGACTAGTTTTTCCGTGACAAAAAACTGCCCCGTTCGCTTTGGGCCTTGCCTTACCAGTTTTTCCGCCGTTCGACCGGCATACCAAAACGCGAGGGTTAACAGCAACAACAAGCTAACACCAAACAGAATTCGGCATTTCCGTTCGAGGCTTGTTTCACCTAGTACGCGTTTAAAAGATCGATACGACATGCTCTGATTCTACGAGGCAACGCGAGCCTAAGCCAGAGCGAAGATTTTCTTCTCGAAACTAGTCGCTGTCTCAAAACACGTAGCGAAAGTCGTCAAGGACTTTCGGCACCCACCAGAAAACCGAAACTCTTGACGAGTTTCGCTACCACACAGCGAGTTTTGCGACGGAGCCTAGAGCATATCTAGCGGATCGACATCTGCGAGCCATTGCACATCCTCGGGTGCTTTTTGTGTAAGTTCGGCGTGACGAACCGATTCCTGAAGAACACTTTTCGACGGCGATTGCATCAGCACGTGAAAACGAAAGCGACCGCGAATTCTTGAAATCGGCGCCGGCGTGGGGCCGAGCACTCGCACCTCAACCTGTTTCTTCGTGAAATAGCTCTGCATGGCGTTTGTAAATTCGTCGGCGAACGCCTTCGTACGAATCTCCGACTCACCACGAAAGATGATACGCACCATCGCGCCAAAAGGCGGATAGCCCAAGCCTTCACGAATCTCCGCCTCGGCGTCCGCAAAGCTGGTGTAGTCGTGTCGGGTCGCCAAATCGATCGCGTAGTGATCGGGACTAAAGGTCTGCACCATTACGCAACCACCACGCGTCCCGCGACCCGTGCGACCAGCAACTTGCGTGACTAATTGGAAAGTACGTTCGGCCGCGCGGAAGTCGGGCAGGTGCAATCCCGTATCGGCATTGATCACACCGACCAGCGTCACATTTGGAAAGTCGAGACCTTTGGCAATCATTTGCGTGCCGAGCAGAATCTTGATTTCGCCTGATCGAAACCGCGCAAGTGCTTCCTCGTGACTTCCCGGCTTTCGCATCGTATCGGAATCCATTCGCAAACAGGTTGCGTCTTGGAACCGAGACTTCACCTCTGCTTCGAGTCGTTGCGTACCAAGTCCGCTGTACCGTATACCCTCGAACCCGCAGTCGGGACATCGCGCCGGCGCTCCTGTTTGATAGTCGCAGTAGTGACAGACGACGTTGTTGTTTTCGCGATGATGCGTCAGCGCGATATCGCAGTCTTGGCATCGCACGACGTGCCCACACGCCGGGCACTGAATATGCGTTGAAAACCCACGACGATTCAGCAACAAAATGACTTGCCCGTCATCGGCCAATGCTTCTTTAACTGCTTGCTCGAGCGGGCGGCTGATGGCGCCTCGGTGATAACGATTCTGGAATTCAACACGCAAGTCAATCGTCGAAACGTGCGGTAGCGGAAGATCGAGCACGCGTCGCGGCATTTCGATCAGTTTCGCATCGTCTTTTTTCGACGCATACCAACTAGCAAGCGAAGGCGTAGCCGACCCCAACACCAGTGGAATGCCATCCGTCTGAGCTCGACGAATGGCCACATCGCGGGCGTGATACCGTGGCACGTTGTCTTGCTTGAATGAACCGTCATGCTCTTCATCTAAAACGATCAGTCCCAGCTGAGGCGTCGGCGCAAACACCGCGCTGCGTGCACCGACGACGACTTGGACTTCGCCGCGAGCGATTCGCTGCCAATGCCAATTGCGTTCCGACGGAGTCAGATGACTGTGAAGTACCGCGACGCTATCGAATCGCGAGCGAAACCGGCGCACGGTCTGCGGTGTAAGACTGATTTCTGGAACCAGCACAATCGCTTGCCGCCCAAAGCTGATGACTTCCTGAATGACGCGGATGTAGACTTCTGTTTTGCCGCTGCCGGTAACTCCGTACAGAACGATGTTTTCGTATTTTCCTCCGCGAAGCGTTTTCACGACGTGATTCACGGCCTGTTGCTGGTCGGTATTGAGATCAATGTCTTCCACCCGCGCGGCAATCTCTTCGTCGTCATCCATACGTGAAATTCGTTTGCGTTCGGCTTCGACTAGCCCTTTTGCAATCAGAGACTTCACGGGCGCCGAAGTGCAACCAACGTGTTTCAATACTGTTGCTTGCAACATGGGGGCCGGCGAAGATGCGAGACACTTCACGATCTCAAACTGCTTCGGCGAAAGTTTTAACTGTGTCAGCCGAGCAGCGACTCGAGTAGAAACGCTTAAGAACGTCGCCATGTACGTCCCGGCCTGTCCGCGAACAGCTGCGGGGACCACCGTATCCAGAACCCGGCCCAACGAGCACAAATATTCGTCAGCAATCCACCGCGTGAGCTCGATCATTTTCGGCGTGATCAAAGCATGCTGATCAACAACACTTTGCACCGCCTTCAAACGACGCGTCGCCTGTTTCGACTCTACGCAAACGCAGTAACCAACCACCGTACGATTTCCGCGACCAAGCGGAACGCGAAGTCGCTTGCCGACGGTCACTTCGTCGGATAGCTCTTCCGGAATCGTGTAGTCAAACTCGCCTGGCGCACCTTCCGCAAAAACAACGGTCGCGACGAACTCTTCGCCATGGTCGTCCAGCTCCCACGGCTCCGGCTCGACTTCGAACAAAGCCTTTTGTTGTTCTTGCACGTCGGATTCCTCCGTGTAACCCCGGCTTCACCGAGACTGCTGGACCAGAACTGCCAGTAGTCACGTCGCCCTAAGCTCACTACGATACCAATGGAAAGACGCAGCAACGAGTACCCCACGCATCAGCGACAAAGCAAAAGCAGCGGATTTATAACATGCGGATAGGAATTTTTGGTGGCTCTTTTGATCCCGTGCACTACGGACATCTTCTGCTGGCTGAATTGTGTCGCGAAAGTTACGAACTCGACGAAGTTCGATTGGTGCCTGCTGCAATCCCGCCACACAAACAAGATCAAGGCCGTGCCGCTGACGAGCATCGCTTGCACATGCTGCACTTGGCGATTGGTGGACATCCGAAAATCAGCGCTTGGGATGTAGAACTACAGCGCGGCGGAGTGAGTTACACCGTCGAAACACTGCAAGCCTTGCGTGCAGAGCAGCCGACAGATGAGCTGTTTTTCTTAATGGGTGCCGATTCACTTTTCGACTTACCCAATTGGCGATCACCCGAAGAGATTTGTGAACTAGCAACGCTGGCCGTTGTTGATCGGCCTGGCAATCGCGACGTCAACTTTGAAGTACTCTCCGATATCGTATCGCCCGAGCGGATCGAACACTTCCGAAAGCACGTCGTACGAATGCCGCAGTTGGAGATTAGCAGTTCAGAGATTCGCAGACGCGTGGCGGGTAAGAAATCGATTCGATTCCAAACGCCACGGGCTGTAGAGCAGTACATCGCAGAAGAGTCGCTCTACGTATCATAAAAGCAACGCGTGACAACCATGAGCAACTCGAATCCTTATCGCTCACCCAAAAGCAAATCATTGCCATCGCGAAAACCACGCACGGCAGCTGGACCGATACTGCTGCTCGGTACATTGTGTTTTCTACTGATCATCGTCATCCAAGTGGACAACGTCTTCCAGCTTGCCTCCAATCCATTCTCCACGATCGGACTGGCTATTGTTGGAATGATTTCGGTCGTTACGGCGTTCTCTTTTTACCGGTCCTCCCGCAATCAAAAAAACAAGGCGTAGGCTAGGCAGCCGCGCGACGCGGTGGAAAGAGCCTACTTCGCAACGCTTCTGGCACAGCCGTAACATAAATTCGAGGATCGCGGCCTAGGCCGTGCAACACTTGATCGAGTTGTTCGCCCGCACTCAGGGTAACGTCGATAAACAAACATTTGCGGCCAGCCACCTCGCAAGCACCGCCGCCAACGCCGCCAAGGTTTTCTTCACGAACATCGTACCCGAGCGTTCCCGCAAACTGTTTTGCACACTCGTAAAGCTCAACCGTATGCATACTGCTTCTCCAGTTAGGTGTGTTCGTCCGTGTCCTAGGGCGATTATATGCTTTCGCATTAGAGTCACCGATGGCGATTCGACGATAGTTCAGATATACCCGCCCTCCTCTCGCCCATCCGTGATAGCAATGCTAACAAGCACTCATTCCGAGCACCCTACCAGCTTATCCAAAATCGATTTGCAGCTGAAAGTTGATCTGCTCCAATCCAAACTGGATCAGGCACAGCGAATGGCGACTCTGGGTGAACTGCTCAGTACTACCACGCACGAGTTCAACAACGTGCTTATGTCGGTCATCAACTACACGCGCATGGCCATGCGGCAGAAGGACGAAGAAGCACGACTGCGCTACTTGCAAAAAGTGCTCGACGCCAGCGATCGGGCAGCACGGATTTCAAAGAGCATTCTTGGGGCCGCCCGCAATCGAAGTAACCAGCTAGAACCAACCGATTTGACAACGATCATCGAAGACACGGTCGTGTTGATGGAGAAGGAATTCGGCAAGTACGGAGTTCATCTTTCCCAACAAATCGAATCGGTTCCAACCGTCATGGCATTTGGAAACGAACTTCAACAGGTCGTGTTGAACTTGCTGGTCAACGCTCGACAAGCCGTAGAAAAAGGTGGTGAAGTGATCGTTCGCTTGCGACACAATACGATCGACAATGTGAACGAGCTGACGATCCGCGACAACGGACACGGCATTCCCCCCGAAAAACTGCCGAAGATTTTCGACCCTTTCTTCACCACCAAATCCGGCCCGGACGAAACAGGCCGCGGCGGAACGGGACTCGGGCTCGCCGCATGCCGAGACATCATCGAAAAGCACCAAGGTCGCATTCGAGTCGCGAGCACGGTCGGGAAAGGCACGGCGTTCACGCTAAAGTTGCCAGTACCCAACGAGTCAGCAACAAAGTCGGCGTAAGTCAAAAAAGACTGAATCCGCCAAACGTCTCCGGCCTCTTTGACCAAACGCGGAAATACCTAAGTAGAAAGTAGCGCGGGCTACATCGACTCGATGGTCTTGATGCAGAGTTCCCGAAACTGGCCAGGATTGACGTTCGGGTTCTTCTGTTTCGCTTGCCCAATGAGCGCCCCAACCGCCTTCATTTTGCCGGCCTTCACGTCGTCAATAACGTGAGGATTTGCATCCAACAATTCGCGAACGAGTGCTTCCAACGCACTGTCGTCAACTTGTTCAATGCCCAACGCCTCGATTGCTTCTGAAGCAGACTTGCCATCGGAAAGCATCGTCGCGAATACGTCTTTCCCGCGACTGCTGTCGAGCTTTCCGTCATTGATGAGCTTGATGAGTTCTGCCAATGCGTTGGCTGGGATCGGGAAACCATCGATGGAGTCACCCATGGCGGCAAACACATGTTGCTGTAGCCAGTTGCTAGACTTTTTGTTGTCGCCACTTTCTTTAGCGAGCGTTTCGAAGTAGTCCACTACGGCACGTTCTTTGTTCACAATCACATCTGCATCGTAGCCCGACAAACTGTAGTCGCTTTGTAATCGCGTGCGAATTTGGTCTGGCAATTCACCGAGAGATTCGCGAACTTTGTTGAGCTGGTCATCTGTCACTGTGACGGGGCAAAGATCTGGACAGGGAAAATATCGATAGTCCGCCGAATCTTCTTTTTCCCGCTGCGGTTTGGTTACTTGAGCTTGGTCGTCCCAACCGAATGTGCGCTTCGGCGCGTCGTCGATCGACTTACCCGTTTCTTCCCAATCGTCGTATTGGCGGCGGACTTCATAGTCGATCGCAGCCTCGACGGCGCTGAAGCTGTTGAGGTTCTTTATTTCCACGATGGGCGTCGCGATTTTCCCTTCGCCCTTCTTGATGTGTAAGTTCACATTTGCGTCTACGCGCAAGCTACCTTCCTGCATATTGCAATCGGAAACCCCGAGATAGGTTAAAAGTAGCTTGAGCTCGTTCAGGTAGGCGCGAGCTTCCGCACCGGACCTCATATCGGGTTCACTAACAATTTCGAGCAAAGGCGTTCCCGTTCGATTCAAATCGATGCGACTATCAGCGCGACCGGCGGCTTCGTCGTGCATACTCTTGCCCGCGTCTTCTTCCAAGTGAGCGCGCGTAACGCCCACCTTTTTTGGTTCAAACCTGTCTTTCGCATCACGAATTTCGAGCCAACCGTTTTCGGTCATTGGTTGGTCGAACTGACTGGTTTGATAACCCTTTGGAAGGTCCGGGTAGTAGTACTGCTTACGATCCCACTTCGTAAACTTGGGAATGTCGCAGTTTAGCGCCAAGCCAACTTTCAGCCCTAGTCCGTATGCGTCGCGATTCATGACGGGAAGCGCACCGGGCAGTCCGAGACAAACCGGACACACTTGCGTGTTAGAGTCGGCACCGAACTCTGTACTGCAACGGCAGAAGAGCTTCGTCTTCGTCGCGAGTTGTACGTGGACTTCGAGACCAATGATTACATCGAACGGCTGATCGCTCATAGCTTGGGCCTCCGCGTGTGCCAATCCGTTTCGGCTTGATAGGCCGCCGCTAGACCGAGCAATCGTTCTTCATCAAACGCCCTGCCCTGCAACTGAAAACCAACCGGCAATCCCGCTTCCGTGAATCCACATGGCACTGAAACGCCAGGCAGTCCAGCCAAGTTCGTACTGACCGTGTAAAGGTCGCCCAAGTACATGGCCAGAGGATCGTCTGTTTTTTCACCGGCTTTGAAGGAAGCGGTCGGCGTAACGGGACCGATTAAGCAATCGACTTTTTCGAACGCTTGGTCATAGTCTTGGCGAATAAGTCGGCGAACCTTAAGTGCTTTGACGTAGTACGCGTCGTAGTAGCCGGCACTCAACGCGTAGGTGCCGAGCATGATACGAAGTTTGACCTCGGGGCCGAAACCCTCCGATCGAGTATTACGATACATGCGAACGAGCGGAGATTCTGAATCGCCTGTCTCTTTTTGTTCGGCAGCCAACTCGGCGAGCATTTTCTTTTCGTCGGTGCGGTATCCGTAGTGAGCACCGTCATATCGAGCGAGATTACTAGATGCCTCGCTCGGCGCGATAATGTAATAGGTCGCAATGGAGTATTTATTGTGTGGCAATTCGACTTCGACCGTTTTGGCACCCATCGATTCGTAGACCTTAATTGCCTCTTTCACAGACGATTCGATTTCGGAGTCTAGGCCATCGCCAAAATGGTCTTTGACGATTCCCAGCTTAACGCCATCAAGCGGCTTTTTGTTGAGCGGAAACAGTTCGGTGTATTCACGTGACACCGACGTGGAATCACGCTTGTCGTGACCACCGACAACATCCAACAACAACGCCGCATCTTCTGCGGTTGTTGCGAGTGGACCGGCTTGGTCGAGGCTGCTTGCAAACGCGATGAGGCCATAGCGACTAACTCGCCCGTATGTCGGCTTCAATCCAACGACGCCACAAAATCCAGCAGGCTGCCGAATCGAACCACCCGTGTCCGTTCCGATTGAAAGCGGAGCCATCGATGCCGCAACACAGGCCGCTGCTCCGCCGCTGGAGCCACCTGGTACTCGATCGAGATCCCACGGATTTCTGGTCTTGCCAAGCGCCGAGTTTTCGGTCGAGCTGCCCATCGCAAACTCGTCCATGTTCGTTTTGCCGATCAATACCGCATCGGCGGCTTTGAGCTTTTCCACAACCGTCGCATCGTACGGCGGAACAAAGTTCTCGAGCATGCGCGAGCCGCAAGTTGTCTCTTGCCCATCGGTGCAAAGCACGTCTTTGATGGCGACGGGCACACCCGCGAGTTTGCCGACCGGCTTGCCCGCAGCACGACGTTCGTCGATGTCTCTGGCTTGCTGAATAGCAGCATCCTTGTCGACAGCGAGAAATGCACCGACTTGTGCATCGTGCTTTTCGATCTGATCAAGATATGCCTGCGTCACGTCGACCGAAGTCGCGGAGCCGTCTTGAAGTTGTGTTAGAAGCGAAGCGGCGGTTTCGTGGATCATCGCTGTTCGTTTTTAGAGGTCGCGCTTCAGAGCACGGGTGGAACGAGAAACGTCTCGCCGTCGGACTTCGGCGCTGCAGCCAGCGCCTTCTCTCGTGGAAGGCTGTCGACAATTTCGTCTTCAACCAATACGTTTTCGATGTCGAGCGCGTGTGCCATCGGTTCGACACCGTCTGTATCGAGCTCTTCCAACTGTTGGATGAAGCCCAAGACCTTGCCGAGTTGCTCGGTCATCGCGTCCATTTCCTCGTCGCTTAAACGCAAACGAGCAAGCATCGCAACTTTTTCGACATCTTCCTTCGTGAGACTCATCGAGGAATCGCCTATCTAAGGATGCGGACAACGATGCGGAACGAACGGCTACTTCGCGCCGGCAGCTGCTTTTGCTTTGCCGCCGGGAAGTGCGAATGGATTTCGCTTCACTGCTTTTTTGATCGCGCCAGAACGAATGCACTGAACGCAAACCAACATACGCTTGTTGCCACCTTCCGGTAGAGCAACGCGAACTCGCTGGAGGTTCGGCTTGAACTTTCGGCGAGTGCAACCAGTAATCTTCGTACCGACACCGCCCAAGTACTTGGCCTTACCGCGGGTTTCGACGCTATTTCCCATCTGCGAACGTTTGCCGCAAATACTGCATTCTCGAGCCATGGCTCTACCTTCAATTTGATCTGCAATTCACCCGCGAAAGGCGGGCCTGTCAAGCTCCGCATCATACAAGAAAGTGTCTGTTTCCCGCAAGGTAGCGACGGAACCATCGCCAGGCCCCAAGCGTTTACCGCAACAGAGCCAGCAGTTCGTCCTTAACATGGGCGTTTGTACTGATTCCCTCGGGAGATTCGATTCCCGGCTTGCCCTTCCAGTCCGTGAAGGTTCCGCCTGCTTCCTCAACAATCGGCTGCAGAGCGGCGGCATCCCAGATGTTCAGGCGTGCATCGACCATCGCAACCGCTCTGCCCGTCGCCACCAAATAATGACCATAGCAGTCTCCCCAAGTTCGCATAAACCATGAGGCAGTGGCGACATCGTTTAGTTGCTGCATTGCGTTGCGTTCACGGAAGCCTTCCAGATCGGTTGTCAAAACGAGCCCATCGGCCAAGGTCGATGTCTTGCAAACGTGCACCTGCCGTCGCTCACCGGTGCTGCTCGTCTCCCACGCTCCTCCACCGACCATGGCATCAATACGCGTTGATCCCAAGCCAGGAAAAGCAATCACGCCAATGACGCCATGCCCTTCGCGTTCGACCGCGACCATGGTGCCAAAAAGCGGAACGTCCGAGATGAATGACTTCGTACCGTCGATCGGATCCAGGATCCAGCGGTAAGCACTACTGCCCTCGGTAACGCCAAACTCTTCGCCAATGATGCCGTCATCGGGAAACGACTTTTCAATCGCCGCCCGAATCAACTCTTCCGCGCCCTTGTCCACCACGGTTACGGGAGAAGTATCAGCTTTTCGTTCGACGTCCACGCCCGATTGGAAGTGACCACGCACGAAATCGGCAGCCTGAATAGAGATTTCGTTGGCAAAGACGTAGCGAGATTCTAAATCAGACGGCATCGAGATTGGCTCGGATCAGGGCTATGCAGCGTCCGCGAGCTTTTGCTTTTTCGCGTCGGTTTGCTGGGCTAATTCTGGATATTTCAAAGAGTGCCAGAATAGCAGGCCTGCACCGCAAACCAACAGGCTATCGGCAATGTTGAAGTTGGGCCAAACGTATGCGTCGTAGTCATAGCTGAGCCGAATCCAATCGCGAACCGCGAATACCGTCATTCCGCTCCACAAGCCTAATCGGTCATACAAGTTCCCCAAAATCCCGCCTGTGATCAGCCCCAACGTAATCGTCAGCATCCAATCGTCGATCGCACGAACCTTGACGAGCCAGTATGCAACACCGCCCAAGGCAACGAACGACATCGTCGCGAAGAACCAGACCTTATTTTGCCCCATGCCGAACAGCGCCCCGAAATTCAGAGCCGTTTCGATTCCAACGTAGCCTTCGACCAACCAATAGATGTTGACCTGTCCGGTTGGCTCACCGAGCCAATTGAACACGTACTGTTTGCTGACCAAGTCGGCAGCACAGCCAACGATTGCCAAAGCGAAAAAACACATCCACCTTGCGCCGAGTCCAGGAACCCGACCAGTTGTGTTCGGAGACAGATTCTCTGATGACATCGAGCAAACCGCAAAGTTCTAGGGCAAAAAACTAGGCACTTGGGATGGTAATGGAGCCCGGGTACTTTTCACACCCAAGTTTTTTGCCGATGGCTGCCAGCATTAGATAAGCAGCCATTTCAGCGTCGACTTTTTTCAAAAACCCGCTCTAATCCGCGCACTTCACGCAATGCTTGGTGTAAGGAATCGCATTGAGTCGCGTTTTAGGTATCACTGCCTCGCATTCAACGCAACAACCAAATGTTTTCTCTTCGATACGCTGCAGGGCCATTTCAATCTTTTCGAGTCTCTCACCATCATTGGCAAGAAGCCCCAAAGTGAACTCTTGTTCGAAATTGTCCGTTCCCGCATCTGCCATATGAATAGACAAAGCAGCGTCGCTGGAGTCTTTGAGTGCAGCGTCAGCCATTGTTGTCACATCACCTCGAAGCCGGGCGCGCAAGGCCAACAGTTTCTCTTTGTAGACGTTTGTTTCCGCCTTTTTCATAGGTCGTTTTGCCATTGTTCCATACCCCTATCTGTACAGATCTCCATACCTCCATGTATCCGACTAATGTTGCCCTTGACTTCTTGGGCCGCCTCTAACGCTAAGATTATACGAGGAACGTCTAGTCTGTCAAACGCCCGAAGACTCTGCCACGAAAGTGCTTACGTCACGAAACTGGTTTTGGTTCACTACAACCGTGTCACAATCTACATGTTCATCAGAACTTACCCAAAGCAGAATGCAGAACTACTCATCTTCCGACTAAGAACGAGACGAACAAAACATGCGTGGTAGAATGGGCGCTTTTGCACAGCTTCCAACGCCATCGGAGGCCTTTTCTAATTTCGAGGCAGATGTTCATGTTGATTGGCGGTGGGCTTGGTTATCGCCTGCTGAAATGGATTCACCCAAAGAATCGTGTCAGCAAATCAATGGTCGAGGAGTACGCCTCGCCTCGCGAGAAGATCAACGTCATGTACGGCGAATCTGTCTTTGACCGGATCCTGGGCAAGACAGTCATTGATTTTGGTTCGGGCGAAGGTGGGGTGACTATCGAACTGGCGAGGTCCGGAGCACAAAAAGTCATCGGACTTGAAATCCAAGAACGCTCTCGAGATCTATCTATGCAACGCGCACGCGAAGCCGGCGTTGCGGAGATCTGTGAGTTTGCCGCTACGACCAAGGAAAAGGCTGATATCGTTCTTTCCTTAGACGCATTCGAACACTTCGACGACCCGGCCGATATCCTCGCAAAAATGGCGAACGTCGTAAAAGATGATGGTGAAATCTGGATCTCGTTTAGCTGGTCTTGGTATCACCCCTACGGCGGACATTTGTTTAGCGTTTTTCCATGGTCCCACTTGCTCTTCACTGAAAACAGCTTAATTCGCTGGCGATCAGAGATCAAAGATGACGGCGCGACGTGTTTCCGCGAAGTAGCAGGCGGCCTGAACCAGATCACCATTAAACGATTTCAACAATTCGTTGAAGACAGCCCATTTGAGTTTAGCGAATTCATGCTAACTCCTATCCGACCCTTGCGTTGGCTGCACAATCGGCTCACGCGCGAATTCACGACATCGTTAATTCACGCCAGACTGAAGCCGAAAGTCGTTTCGCAGCGGCCTTCCTGCGCCAAGAGTGGCGAGTACGCATCAGCGTAGCTGTCGCTTCATGGATTGCGAATGGCTGGCCAACCGGTTGTGAACCGAACGGTCGCTGCGATAGACTCCTCTCGAACGGTCCATGTCGGATGCATCAGGGGAGGCAATATGTCGATAGTGCGAGTTGGAATTAGTGGTGCCGCCGGGCGCATGGGCAAGCGTTTGATTGCCATGGCGATTCAAGACAACGACCTGGAACTGACGGCCGCTCTCGACGCCCCTTCGCACCCCGCGATTGGACAAGACGCTGGCAATTACGCGGGCGAAGGTTCATGCAACTTGCCGATCACGGGTGAACTGGCTACCGAATTGGATGCGATTATCGATTTCTCGGTACCAGCCGGTGCACAACGAGCGATTGAGGTTTGCCAATCGAAGAAAATCCCTCTCGTCATGGCAACAACAGGTTTGAGCGACGTACAGGAAGACATGGTGCGAAAAGCATCGAATGAGATCCCAATCGTGTGGGCACCAAGCATGAGCGCAACCGTGAACCTCACGATGAAACTCGCTGGCATCGCGGGCCGCACGCTAAAAGACTCAGACGCTGATGTAGAAATCATTGAGCGGCATCATCGATTCAAAGAAGATTCACCAAGCGGTACTGCTTTGCGATTCGGCCAAATCATCGCCGACGAGATGGGCATTACGAAACATCAGCACGGACGCGAAGGTCGTCCGGGTGCAAGGCCTCACAACGAAATTGGTTATCACGCAGTGCGAACCGGAGACAATCCTGGCGAGCACACCATGATTTTTGGTCTGCTGGGTGAGACGATTGAATTGACTGTCCGTGCCTCGAACCGCGATTGCTACGCGGCCGGAGCTCTGGCGGCAGCAAAGTTCGTCGTCAAACAGAAACCGGGTATCTACGATATGTTTGACGTCCTCGGACTCAACGACTAGTCACCAAGTCGCGAGAACATTCATGGCAAAGTGCGACGAAGGTTACCTGTGCGAAGTCTGCGGTGAAGAAGTCGAGAACATTCAAGAAAGCGATCTCTATTTGCGTTACGTCATCGGCGAGATGGATCCCGAACGACTTCATACATCTCCCGAACGCCACATCCTTTGCAATCCAGTTTTGGCACAGTTTATTACGGCAGAGGACTTTCAGTTCCGTGTAAGCGTTCCAGATGGATTCTCGGTCGACGATTTAGACGCAGACTACGTTTCCGAGCGTCAAGAAATAGTCACGCGTGGTTGGCTTCGTTTACAAGAACTGGCGGGCGAAACCGAGGACATGGCAATCCAAGAGTATCCTTTGCCCGAAGTTCGAGAGCAGTGGAAGTAAACTCCATCGCCTGATTTCCAACTACGCAGCCATCCGTCAGTCGTTGATCCCGCAGTTGAATTCTTAACATTCAACGAGACTTGACTAAGAATAGGGAACGGCGGATTCGTGAGACTTATTGATAGCCGCTTAGAGGCAACGTTCGGACGTTTTCATATAAGACTCGCTGACCGGGTAATTTCGGAATCGAATCGAGTAATAGTCCTCGAACCAATCACCAATCCGCGG
Organism: uncultured Pirellulaceae bacterium; assembly: GCA_964397295.1. GTDB lineage: Bacteria > Planctomycetota > Planctomycetia > Pirellulales > Pirellulaceae > CAYNJG01. Next base: position 745 of record CAYNJG010000032.1, on the reverse strand, counting down.
TTCTAGTCCCGTATCGTATTCCGGCTGTACATAGAGCGTCTTGCCGAAATACTCACTACGAATGTCGCCTTCTTCGACCAGGACGATTCCGTCCTTGATCACATATCGAGGCAGTTCAAACATCGTTTCTTTGTTCTCATGCGGCGTGTAAATCGTGATGTCTGCATCGGCACCGACACCGAGATGGCCTTTGTTTTTTAACCCTAGAAGGCGAGCTGGCCCCGCACGTGTAATGATCGCAATTTCGTTCAATGTGTATTCTCGATCAATATCTGCAAGCGAACTACGTTCACGAACCGCCGGATGCACAGTCTTAATCGAGTCCTGCCGATACGTACGATCCATAAGCAGACGAATGATCTGTGGGTAAGCCATGAATGAGCCGCCATTCGGATGATCGGTGCTCATCACCACACGCCACGGATCTTCCACCAATAGATACCACTCCAAACCGATCGCCCATTGCATCGCGTGCACGAGACTCTTGTTTTTGTATTTGATCGGAGCAATACCGCAACCGGCTTCCATCTCCGTGTCCGAACTAAACCATTTCGTGCCGTAGACGTTGGACAAGTAGTAGCCCAACGGCCCATCGCCCGTCATGCTGGTAGTCTCGCCAAACATCACTTGGCCAACATCGACCGAAATGTTCGGATGTGAATTCACGTATTCCGCGAGTGGAATGACTTTCGAATTGAACGTATTCTCGTCAGCGTCTCCGCCACCATAACTGTGAAACTGGATA
>CAYNJG010000031.1:18737-49840 GCA_964397295.1 uncultured Pirellulaceae bacterium | reverse complement strand
GCGCCCGGGGCCGCAAGACCTTGGCTTTGACTACTACTTTGGCATGCCGGTCGTGAACAGTGCGCCACCTTATGTCTATGTCGAAAACGACCGCGTCGTCGGCAGCGACCCGTCCGATCCGTTGGTGCATCTGGGCCGAGGAGCGAAAAACACGACGCCCATCACTACGATTCCGCCGGAAGCGGCGCAGCGGAGTCCTAACCAGTTCAGCGGAGCAAAGGAAGCGCACGAGCTGTTTAATGACTACCAAGTCGGCACGACGCTGGCGAAGAGGTCTGTCGAGTGGATTGAACAACGAAAAGACAAACCGTTCTTCCTTTATCTGGCCACGACCCACATCCATCACCCTTTCACGCCAGCCGAACGATTCCAAGGCACGAGTCAATGTGGGCTGTACGGTGACTTCATCCATGAGCTGGACTGGATCGTCGGCGAGATCGATGCGTGCCTCGAAAAGAACGGCCTTCGCGAAAACACGCTGGTCATATTCACCAGCGATAACGGTGGGATGTTTAACCTCGGTGGACAAGCGGCCTTTAAAGCAGGACATCGACAAAACGGTGATTTGTTGGGCTTTAAATTCGGCGTCTGGGAAGGCGGTCAACGCGTGCCCATGATTGTTCGCTGGCCCGCCAAGGTTCCGCCCGGCTCGACTTCAAGCGAACTGATGGGGCATGTCGACTTGCTCGCAACGGTCGCGGCACTGACTGGTCAGAAGCTGGATCAAGCGAAACAGACGGATAGTCAAAACATGCTGCCAGCCTTTGTCGGCAACCCCGAGAAACCGATCCGCGACCACCTTGTTCTCGCGCCCAACAAGGGTACGCATATGTCGATTCGTAAGGGCAAGTGGATGTATATTCCGAACCGAGGCAGTGGAGGATTCGGAGGCAGGAAGCCCGGCGTTCATACGTTTTCCGGACCGCCAGCGGTTAGTTACGTCGGCTCGATCAACAGTGACATCGAGAACGGCAAGATAAAAAAGGACGCAGCGCCAGCACAGTTGTATGACTTAGAAGCCGATGTCCGCCAGACGCGAAACGTTTACCGAGAGCATCCGGACGTGGTGAAGGAGCTGAGCACTCTGCTTGCGAGCTATTCGCCGCCGAAGCAGAACGGCGCAGGGAAAAGGACCAAAGGTGCCTCGAAGAAAACATCGAAAGTGAAATCCTTCAAGGTCACTTTTTCACCAGTGAAAGGCAAAGGGTTTCTACCGTTCATCGAAAGATTTAGCCTGCATGCTGTTGAGAATTGAGCGTGAGAAATTCCATGGTCAATAACGCGTGGCTGCTGATTTTGTGCTTTGGCCTGGCACCATCCCTTGCTATCGCTGCAAAGCCAAATTTTGTCGTGATCTTTACGGACGACCAAGGCTACGGCGACCTGAGTTGCTTCGGCGGGAAACATGTCCACACGCCGCGCATTGATCAAATGGCGGAGGAAGGTTCGCGACTAACAGGGTTCTATGTCGCAGCGCCGGTTTGCACGCCGTCGCGAGCGGCGCTGATGACCGGGTGCTATCCCAAGCGGATCAACATGGCGACCGGTGACAATTTTGGAGTGCTCCTCGCTGGCGACCGTAAAGGATTGAATCCTGAAGAAATCACGATCGCAGAGGTGCTCAAAACAGCAGGCTACCAAACGGGCATATTTGGAAAGTGGCATCTTGGTGATCAGGCAGAGTTTCTGCCCACGCGTCAGGGTTTCGACGAGTTCTTTGGCATCCCGTTCAGCCACGACATTCATCCGTTTCATCCTCGGCAGGACCACTACAACTTTCCGCCGCTACCGCTTCTGGAGCAAGAAGCGGTCATCGAGATGGACCCGAATGCTGACTTCCTGACCAAACGCATCACCGAACGCGCAGTTTCCTTTATCGAGAAAAACCAAGACGAACCGTTCTTCTTGTATGTCCCACATCCGATACCCCACGCACCGCTTCATGTGTCACCTCCGTATATGGAAGGCGTTTCGCCCAAAGTCATTGCGAAACTAAAAGCGGAAGACGGCAATATCGACTACCAGACACGGCACAACCTCTTCCGACAGGCCATCGCCGAAATCGACTGGTCCGTCGGACAGATTCTTGACACGCTCAAAGCCCACGGGCTCGACGAAAACACCTTCGTCCTCTTCACGTCCGACAATGGTCCACCCAAGAACACGATCCACGCCAGTCCCGGTCCACTGCGTGGAAGCAAGGGTACGGCTTTCGAAGGTGGTATGCGTGAACCCACCGTCGTCCGTTGGCCAGGAAAGATCCCGGCGGGCAAAACCAACAACGAACTGATGACGACGATGGATCTACTACCAACATTCGCAAAGTTGGCTGGCGCAGAAGTTCCCAGCGATCGAGTCATTGACGGCAAAGACATCTGGCCGACCCTCACCGGGAAAGCACGCACGCCGCACAAAGCCTTCTTCTATCATCGAGGTAGAACGCTCAGCGCAGTCCGATCAGGAAAATGGAAGCTCCATACGAAAAAGGGAAAACCGTCAGAGCTGTACGACCTTGAAAGCGACATCGGCGAGAAACAAAATGTGATCAAGTCGCATCCCGAGATCGTAGTCAGCCTCAACGATTACCTGAAACGATTCGCCAAAGACATTGCCGAAAACAACAGGCCTGCCGCCTTCGTCGAAAACCCAAAGCCATTGTCCAAGTAGCAGTCTGCTCCGGTTCTCCCCTCGGCCGTTTCAGGCCCATGTCACTGCTTGATCGCAGTCCTCCGTTTTCCAGCAGTACTGCGAGTCAGTTTGTATCCCGGCTTTTTGGGACAGACCCGCGACCTCCACGCCCACCAGCACGGTTGCCATCACGTCCAGGGCGTCTATCGATTTCACCATCGCCGTCTCGGTCTTCTCCATATGGAATCTCCGTTTCGAAGATAATGCCTTTTCGCTTTCCTTCCATCACATGAGTCGCGTAAGTCTTTCGTTCTTCGGTCGAGCTGAATTTCTCATTGTTCGCAAGTAAGCCTGCTTTTAGCTCGTCGAGGGAAGACGTAAGTGGCATTTGGCTCAGGATGGTTCCATCGAGACCGAACTTACCAGCTTGGATAACGTTGATCGCCGGATTCCGTTCAACCCCTTCGACTGCCTTGCTCCATTCGCTGTCCTTTTCGCCGACGAAATCGAGATGAAATCGCCCGACAATGTCTTCGTCAGCAAAAAGCGATTGCAGAGTTGGCGTTAGCTCTTTTACTGCAGCCTCATCAGCGTCAACGAAGACCAAAAGGCGCTGGTCAGCAGACGCCACATTCAAGGCTTGGCGAAATGTGAGGTAGTCCTGAAGAACAGCGCTGCCTTCTTCACCTTTGGGCTCATACTGTGACGCCACACGCTTCATTTCGCTGATGACTGCTGCGTTTGTGTCGGATGCTCTGCGTCCAATCACCTGCGTAGGGGAGCGACCTGCCCTGGAAAGTCGTCGCGTTCCTTGTGGGTTGAACATGCAAAACGCTGTATTTGCGAGGCGACCGTGCAATAGATCGCGCACTCTCTGTTCGGCGTCCTTATTCTCATAAGTCTCGCTTCGGATACAGACAAAGGAACGAGATGCGTCAACAAATTCTTTCGTCGAGAACAAACTGTTCTGCGTATTGGAGTAGCCTGGTCAGAAAACGCCAGACACGCCCGAGCACTGGGCCGCGGCAGACATGAAAAAGATTGGGCGATTCGATCGTTTGGCTTCGGCTAAACCCGTTTCCCAGGTCGTGTACCACGCAATGCCCTCCGCTCCGACGGCCTGTGGATTTTTTTCCACTGCCTGTAGGCGATTCCCGCCTCGCTGTTGCCCTTGGACCCAGGCTGCCGATGCACTGAGACAAAGAATCGCTAAGAAGATGCTTCTTGCCATTGAAATCCCTAAACTTCGAAGAACACTGTTACTCTCGCTCCAAGCAACTCCAGCACACCTGATTAGACAAAAGAGCTGAGTTTCGTGGCGCGACAAGGCGAAGCCAAATAGCAACGAGATCGCCGTCTAAGTAGAAAACGGAATCAAAACGTCCTTGTCTACTCAGAATCTGTTGCTTGGATAGAGTCAAAAACCGCAAGAAAGTTTCGCATGCCGTACGTGAAAGCATCAACGCTTCTACACAGAGTTCTCCTGATCTTGCTGGTATCAGCAGCTTGTATCCATGCTGAAACCCCGCCGAACATTGTCGTGATCTTCGCTGATGACCTCGGTTACGGTGACATCAGCTGTTACGACTCCGAGGGCGTTGTCACACCGCATATTGATCAATTGGCGGCCGAGGGATTTCGCAGCACCGACTTCTTCGTTCCGGCCAATGTATGCAGCCCATCGCGAGCCGCCTTGTTAACCGGTCGTTATCCGATGCGATGCGGAATGCCGGTCGCGCGATTCGAAAAGACCGGTTCGAAGTACAAGGACTATGGACTTGCTGCTGACGAACTCACCATTCCTGAGTTACTCAAACCAGCTGGCTACCGATCGTTGATGGTCGGCAAGTGGCATTTGGGTATGGAAGTTGAAGGTTCGCACCCGATCGACGCTGGCTTTGATGAGCACCTTGGTATTCCCAGCAACTACGGAAAAGCCCGAGGCCCTAACTACAATACGCTCTATCGTGGAAAGCAAATTCAAAAGAAGAATGTTCCCTGTGAAGAATTGACCAAACGCTACACGGACGAAGTCGTTGGCTTTGTTGAGAAACAGAAAGGCCGCCCGTTCTTCATCTACATCTCGCACCACATTGTGCACTCGCCGTTATTGCCCAGTAAAGACTTCGTCGGCAAATCAGAAAAGGGTAAGTACGGAGACTTCATCAAGGAACTTGACCACAGCACGGGGCGTATCATGGAAGCGATCCGCGAAGCCGGCGTCGAGGACAGGACGCTCGTAGTCTTTACTTCTGACAATGGACCGACCCGAGCTGGCTCGGCAGGCGCATTGAACGGTGGCAAGTATGGCACGATGGAAGGCGGTCATCGCGTTCCGGCAATCTTCCGCTGGCCAGGCAGAATTCCTTCTTCCCAGGTTTCAGACACCACGATCTCCAGCATGGATTTGCTTCCGTTGTTCTGCGATCTGGCCGGAGTAAACCCTCCAGTAGATCGAAAGATCGACGGCAAGAACATCCTGCCCATCATTCAAGGCAAACAAACCAAGTCGCCGCACCAGTTTCTCTACTGTTACAACGGCACGAATTTGCAGGCCGTTCGCGAGGGTAAGTGGAAGTTGCATTTGCCTCGTACCGTTAAGGACCAACCTTTCTGGTCCAAACTACCGCAACATAGATGGAAAGGCTTTGTGACACTGAACGAACGGAAACTGTTCGATCTGCACAACGACGTAGGAGAGAAACGAAACGTCGCCCGCGAATATCCAAACATCGTTGCCCGCCTACAGAAGCAAGCGGATACTATCCGGCTCGAACTCGGCGACGTGCGCGTGATGGGGACAGACCAGAAGACTATCAATCTAGTAGAGCCGCAAGAACGGTAGCCAAACTGCTGCTACTAATTTGAGTAATAACATTCGCATTTTTTGCGATTTGGGAAGTCGGCGATTTTTACTGAGCGACGTCTCATTTCTTCAGTAGGTGGTGTTCCTGTAGGGATAGAGCAACTGTCAAAAGTTGCATTTTCTTAATTGAAGTTGAGTCGGCTCAGTTGCCTTCATACCGACTGACAGAATTGGAATCATGGCTATAAACTACTACCTAGAGCAGAACGCTTTGATTCGAGACAATGGCGATGAGATCCCAAGCGAACATCGTGCTGGATCCCGCCCGCATCAAGTGATCAGGCGTTGGGAAATTCTCCGGCAACTCGGATCCGAGCACCGGAGGGTTGCAAGAAGCGTTGTTGGTAAGAGGTCGTGGTCGGTTGAGCTTGTCCGATAAAGAACTGTTGGAACTTGAGGAACTGTGCAGTCAGTTCGAGAAGGAATGGAATGTGGGTTCCGGCATGGTCGAAAGCTATGTGTCTCGAGCCAGCGACCGACATCGTTCTTTTCTGATCAGAGAGCTTGTTCCCCTGGAGTGCGAGTTACGCACGCGGAGCGGGTGTGATTCACACTGTGCCGAGCTGCGCCTGCGACTACCTCAGTGGAGCAGCCAAATTGACGAAGCTTGCAGCGATTGCCCTCTTAAGAACGGTGAAAAAAGCGACGCCAAACCAGGACATCCAGAACGGCTTGGTGACTATCGCATTCTGCGGCAGATCGGCCGTGGCGGAGCCGGGATTGTCTATGAAGCAGAGCAAGAAAGTCTCGGCCGTCCGGTCGCCATCAAGGTTATGACGGCGTACGCGCTACTTATCCCTGAGGCCGTCGAACGGTTTCAACGCGAGTCGCGAACCGTGGCCGCGCTGCAGCATCCGAACATTGTCCAGGCCTACGGTACTGGCGAACAGGATGGCTTGCGCTATTACGCCATGCAGTTGATCGATGGAAAAAGTTTGGATCGAGTCATTCGCGATCTCAAGGAAGGCCACGGGTCCAGTTCGAGCCTTCTAGTTGCCCCAGAGCGTGACCAGCCACCAATTACCATGGCAGGTCAATGGCGGGCAATCGCGAAAATTGGGGTGCAAATTGCGGACGCGCTTTCGTACGCGCACAGTCGTGGAATTCTGCATCGCGACATAAAACCGGCAAACCTGCTTCTTGAAGGAGACAATATCTGGGTGACGGATTTTGGACTCGCAAAATTGCACCAAGAAGGCAACGCAACTAGAACTGGCGACATCGTGGGAACGATTCGCTATTTGCCACCAGAAGCAGTCGAAGGAACGTGGGACGAACGAGGCGACGTGTACGGCCTCGGGCTAACTTTGTATGAGCTATTGGCTCTTAGGCCTACATTTGATGGGCGAGATCGAACGGGGCTATTGCAAAGGATTACGCACGGAGATCCACCCAAGTCCCTTCGGAAAGTTGATCCCGCGATTCCCCGCGACGTCGACACCATCATCATGAAGGCGATCGCTCGTGATCCGCTCGATCGTTACCAAACGGCCAGCGATCTCGCCCATGACCTGCAGTCTTTGCAGGATGGTAGAACGATCCTTGCCCGTCGAGCTGGTGCCCTTGAACGTCTTTGGAAATGGTCTCGAAGAAAACCCTATCTCGCCGCCTTAGTCGCCGTCGTCACGCTAGTCGCTGTGATTGGCTTCCCGGTCGTAGCTTCGCTCTGGCTCCGTGCTGAAGAAGCGAAGCAGTTAGCGGAAGTAGCACGGGATAATTCCGAAGCAATAAGTTATGCCAGCTCGATGCAGTTGGCACATAGTTTTATCGAGAAAGGCAATCCCAACGAAGTGCGAGCCTTGTTGCACGCCTGGAGCGATGACCAGCTTGGCGAGGAAAGTACCGAAGAGAATGCTCGCCGTTTTGGCTGGGAATGGAACTACCTGAACTCGCAATTGGATGCTTCGATACGCACACTTACAGGCGCAGCTGGTCCCGGTTATTCGATCGCTGTTCGAAGGGATGGATTGCAACTCGCTACCGCCGGGACGGATGCGGTAAAAGACGTGGGCTCCCACCAATCGCAGATAATCCAGCTATGGAATCTTGAGACGGGCCAGATCACACGCACTCTTCAATGTCCAGCAAACGCGGTGACATCTCTGGCTTACAGTCCCGATGGGAAATGGCTTGCAGCTGTTGGGCGTGACAAGCGAATAGTGATCTGGGATTCGGAAACGGGCGACCTGTTGCAAAACCTTGCCGCTCCTGCAATCGATCCAGACAAGGTGCACTCTACGCAGGCTGTTTTCTCCCCGATTGTTTCATTTAGCTCCAACGGTTCTTGGATTTGCTCCTCCGCCAACCCGCTAGTCATTCGTGATACGAAAACTTGGGAAGTCGCGTGGCAGGTGAAAGGGACCGTGGGCACTTTTGTACCTGGAGTCGATCAACTCGTAGCCCATGTTGGTGGTGCAGGCACCATATACGACTTGAATTCTACCCGCCCTCTAAAAAGCAACAGATCGATGGGTGCCGTGAGTGAGATGACGTTTTCGGATGACGGCAAACGCTTGTGCACGCGGTCTAGACGTGAGGGACTTCGCATCTGGAAGTTTCCTTCGCTTGAGCTCGAGCACGAGATCATCGTAAGAGATGTCTACTGGAGTAGCCTCAGTCCTGACGGCAAGGTGCTCGTACATGCGGACCAAAGTGGAGTCTTACAGGCACGACACATCGACAAGACCGAGCCACCATCAATCCTCATAGGACATCAAGGAATGCTGCGCCACGGTGCGTATCATTCCGCCAGTGGTAAGCTGTTTACCTGTGGCGACGATGCCACCGTACGTGAATGGAACACAAATCAGGTTTCATGGAAAAAGGTCATCCGAACCAAGGTCACCAACGATAGCCTTGGCGACCTTGCCTTCGACCCAACTGGAAAAAGACTGCTATGCGTGAGTCGGTGGGATCCATCGAATGATGCAGGGAAATTAACGACTCTTGATATCGAGAAAGGTGCAATCGACACGCGGCTCTTGAGTCTTACGACGCGAGCCAAGTGGCCTCGTACGGATTTTGCCTTTAGCAGAAGCGGAAGGTGGCTGGCAGTACCTGCGGTCGAAGATGCGCATCCCGGCAAGAACGTCATCATTGGCGATGCCGAGTCGCGTCGAGTCCATGTTTTTTGTTCGGAAACGGCTCGGCTTGTGAAAAGCTTAGAGCTGCCAACAAGCGGGGTGTCCAGTCTTGCATGGAGTCGCGACGACGCCAAGATTGCGGTCGCCAGCTTGGGGGAAGACACTTCATCGATTTCAGTCTTTGAAGTTGAAGAGTTGATCGTGGGTGGCGAAGGCGATCTGATGGTTGAAAACGAAACCGCCGGAACCCCGAAAGCATCAAGGTCGATAGCCGCGGCAAAAACACCCTGGTTGACCTGGCATGTTCACGGTCGTATTTCAGCGATCGGTTTTAATGCAACCAGTAGATGGCTTGCCGCCTCTACGGAGACAGGCACACATATTTGGGATTTGCAAACAGAACACCGGCCAACTCGGATGCGAACACTTGCGCATGATGGAGCAATATCGGGCGAGTCCGCTTCTTTCCTGGATTGGTCCCTTAACAACCACTTGGCCGCTTCTTATCAAGGCGCGGACGTCGTTCGCGTACATGACGTAACCAGTGGGCAACTGAAATATGAGATCGCTGCACCCCGAAATCCAACATGCGTTCGGTTTAGCCCGAACGGAGAACGGCTGGCAATTGTCGGATACGATAGCTTGGTTCACCTTTGCGACGCGCTTCACGGTCATCGCGTTTTGACACTCAAGGGAAGTACCTCACACGCTGGTAAGACTTCCATAACGGCTCGAGTGCTATTTAGCACAGACGGCGATCGCATCGTGACGAATGATCGCCAGGGCAGAATAACGGTATGGGAAGCCGGCGCCGAGCGTTAGCTGCTCACCTGAAATTCCCCATTGTCGGCCAGCGATGCCGATACTACTTGCAAAAAGCCTGAAGACGAAGAGTTGCGACGGCCTCTCGAACGTCGCGGCAAAGGCGAGAAACATCGAACGGTTTACGCACTACTTTTGTTATGCCACTGCTTCGAAATTCTGCGACGTCTAACGGCGTGCCCGTGATCAGAAAGAAGGGGATGTCCTTCAGGTCGCTCCTGTTTTTAGCATGGGCCAGCTTCAAGCCATCAACTCGAGGCATATCTAAGTCAGAGATGATCGCATCTGGAGCATCAGAAAGAAGTTCCTCGAAGGCGTCTTGGCCATCGCACGCAGTAGAAACCAACCAGTTGCAAGAGAAGTAGCGTTTGAGTGCAGCCAGAACTACCGGATCGTCATCCACGATAAGCAGCTTGCCGAACATGTCAGAGCTGGATGCTCGAATCGGAGTGGGCATTGAGTGAATCCGGGATGAATGTTGGTGCCATGTGAACATTGTGAGCCAGCCAGCCTTCGGTAGGAGTTGCAATTAATGCAAAGAAAGAAAAGGCGGCTATGGGCTAATAGGAGTAACACCGTTGCTAAACCGAAATGAGACAGCGGCAGTTACTTTTTTGCAGCAATCCACAGCCACGACGGCTAAGACCAACCTGTTTAGGGGGTGCTATCGTCTGCTGACGTGCTACTCCAAAGCCTACGAATAAGCCTCAGGCGTCGCTGCACCGTACGCCGAGAACACCCTAATCTTTCGGCCACTTGTTCGTCCGTGTATCCGTCGACCTTAAGCAAAGCGACCATTTCGAGATCAGGTGTTTTTAGCTTGGCCAGCATTTGTTGGCACTCTTCTCGCATGATCAAAGCAGTGCTGGCATCGGGGGTCGGAGAAATAAGGCTGTCCAGCACGCCATTGGCTGCTCGCTTAAGCCCGCCTCCACGACAAAGGCGTTTCTCATCACGCACTCGATTGTACGCTTTGTTTATGACGATGACCGCAGCGATCCGCCACAACTCGTTTCGATCACCGATCTCATACATTCCGTTTCGAATCGCTTCACAAAGAGCACTGAACGCGCTGAGGGCTACGTCTTCATCATCGAAGCCAGACGTGATTTGCTTCGCTAGTCGCTTCTGCGACAAAGACAACAAGCCCTCGTGTAAGTGATTCCACAATAGCTGAGCCGCACGATCGCTCCCCGCGTGCAACTCATCTAACCATCGTGTTACGGAAGGACTCGACATTAAAAACCTGAAAATTCGTAGCCCAGATAGATTGGCATTACACAACACAAGGTGATTGCCAACCGTCTGGCAAATCCGAATCACTCTTCTGCATAGACCAAAACCAACCTCTCGGCGAAGGACAATATACAACAAGGTGCGAATGGTAACTATCTGTTTTCGTCGCCGGCAGTCTGCCAATCCGGCTCTGAACGTGTGGATTCCAATCTCGAGAGTTCTTTGCGGTATAATCCGCGATCTTGCATGGCTCCGAGCTTGCAGATCGTTTCGCTTGCGAAGTATTTAAGCTTCAGTACGACCCCATTGGTGAATAGATGACATATTCCGTAGTTCGATGTTTCGCGTTTGTGGTGACATCTGTTCTGTTTGTAGTGTCGCCAATTCAGGCTCAACAAGTCCAGCGAGACGACGGCTGGCGACCGGATGCCATCGAGCGATTAAAAGCAATCTACGATCGTGGCGAATTCCGAGTTCAAGCGATCGAAGCGGAGTGGTTGGACGACTCCTCTGCTTACCGTATTCGCGAGCAAGACGCGAAATCTGGAGAGATGGTCACGGCGCGCTACGATGTCGCGTCTGGCAAACGACGGGTTGTTGACCGGACACCAAAACAAAACCAACGAGAATCACCAGACGGCAAGTACTCGTTGGAAGCCCGAGACAACAAGCTCTTCCTTCGCGAGCAGGGTGGCGAAGAAGCTCAGTTAGTAGCAACAACCCAAGAACGTGACATTGCCTTTCGTACCTTTCACTGGAGTCAATCAGGGAACGCAGCATCATTTGTCCAAGTCGATCGAACAGATGTGCGTTTGCGTTCTATGTTAGAGCCGAGTGATCCCAGCTATCCCGGCGTGACCGAGCGACGCTTTGCGCGGGTTGGCGGGAAGCTCGAAGAACGCCAAGTCGGCATCGCCGATGTCAACAGCAAGCAAGTGAAGTGGGTTTCAATCGACACAGCAGAGGAAGGCTTCTATCTAGGGCAGGTCGACTGGGTGCCTGAGTCCAATGAGCTACTAATCGAGACACTGAGTCGGTTTCGAGACAAACGCGAGTTCTGGCTTGCGACCATCGATGGAAAAGCAAATCGCATCTACAGCGAGAGCAATGAAGCTTGGGCTGTTGGCAGCCACGGTATCAATTCCGGTGCACATTGGATTCGCAACGGCGAGGCATTCATCTTCATCAGCGAGAAAGAAGGTTGGCGGCAGGCGTATGTTTGCTCACGGGGCGGCAAGATCGAGTCCAAGCTAACGCCCGGCGAGTACGACATCATTGATCGAACGTTCGTCGATGAAGCAGGAGGCTGGTACTATTTCTACGCATCGCCAGACAACGGAACTCAAAAGCACTTACATCGTGTCCCGCTAGATGGATCGGGAAAGCTGGAGAGGATTTCGCCTCAGGATCAGCCCGGTACGCATGACTACGTCGTCTCGCCAGACGCCAGGTGGGCGATCCACACTTACTCAACGTTGAACGATCCTCCTGTCGTTGAGCTAGTCGAACTTCCGGCCCACAAAGTGGTTCGCGTGATCAACGACCATGCTGGTTTACGTGCGAAATTCAAACAGCTCGTTCCTCGTCCCACCGAATTCGTACAGATTGAAGTTGACGGTGTTGGGATGGATGCTTGCATCACGAAACCCGCTGATTTCGACGCAACCAAGAAGTATCCCGTCCTGGTTTATGTCTACGGCGAACCTTATTTGCAGACGGTCCTCGATCGCTGGGGAGCCGCCCAAACCGATTTCCACCGTGTTGTCGCGAGTACGGGTTACGTGGTGGTCTCAATCGACAACCGAGGAACTGCGTGCCCCAAAGGCGCAGCTTGGCGACGCAGTGTCTTTGGAAGCCTCGGCCCACTTTCAACGGAAGACCAAGCTGCCGCGTTGAAGAAGCTTGCTGAGATGGAGTCTTACATCGATCTTGATCGTGTAGCGATCTGGGGATGGAGCGGCGGTGGTTCGAACACTTTAAACGCCATGTTTCGAAAGCCAGATGTGTACCACGTGGGCATCGCAGTGGTTCCGAAACCTCAGCCCTGGCTCTACAACGCGTGGTTCCAAGAAATCTATATGCGAACGCGCGAAGTCAACGCAGACGGCTATGAGCGATCGGCTCCGATCAACTTCGCCGAAGGCCTGCAAGGCAAGCTATTGATCATGACCGGCTCGGGCGAAACCAATACGCACATTCAAATCATCGAAGGTTTGGTCGATCGATTAATTGAACTTGGCAAACCGTTCGACTATATGGTCTATCCCAATCGAGATCACGGGCTACGTGAAGGTGACGGGACCGTCATCCACGTTCGAATGAAAATACTTCGGTACCTTATCGAGAACTTACCACGCGGGCCTAGGTAGTGGACCTTTAGCAAAAGGCGGTAAGACCCGCTACCTTGGCTACCAAGAGTTAAACCGAATCCAAGTCGCAAGCCAGAGAAACTGAACGTAATGAAGAATCACTTAATCGCAAATTGCTGTGTGTTGGCGCTCTTCGCGTCGGTCGATACTGTTCGGGCCGGCGACGATGACCTTCCAAACATTGTGATTATTTACGCCGACGATCTCGGGTTTGGCGATCTGTCTTGCTACAACAACAAGGCTCCGTACGAGACTCCTCGATTGGACCAAATGGCAGCCGAAGGAATTCGTTTCACAGACGCGCACAGTCCATCGACCATCTGTTCGCCATCTCGTTATGGACTCTTTTCAGGCCAACAGATATATCGGTCAACGGGTCGAGGTGGCGGAGCGTTCGAAGGCCCGGGCGGCCCGAGTTACCTAAAACCCGGCACGCTCACGATTGCCGAAATGTTGAAGCAAAAGGGTTATCGCACCGGCGTCTTCGGCAAGTGGCACGTTGGGCTTAGTTGGTTCGATAAAGATGGCAAACGGCTCGGTGGCGGATTCGAGAATTCGCTGCTGATCGACTACGAAAAAAGCACGCCACTGATCGATGGTCCCAACGAACGGGGCTTTGACGAGTCTTTCATTACACCGAACTGCCCGAACACCGATCCGCTCTATGTCTACATCGAAAATGGCATGGTACCGATACCGGCCAGTGAACGACACAAACGCGACACGCTGCCAAACCCTGGCGGGAAATGGCGATGGGACAACGATGAAGGTTGGAAGTCGCCAGGTTACGACTTCATCAATGCAGACGTTCTGTTCTACGAAAAGACGAAGGCATTTATTACCGACCACCGTCGAGAAACACCAGATAAACCGTTCTTTGCTGTCTTGTCGACTCAGATTGCTCACGCCCCCGTCTTGCCAGCCAAAGAGTTCGACGGCGCAACAGACGCCGGACCAAGAGCTGATTTTGTCTGGGAACTGGATTCGATCGTCGGGCGAGTGATCGACTTGCTCAAGGAACTTGGAATCGACGACGAAACATTGGTGATGTTCAATTCCGACAATGGAGCTGAAACGCTGCACGTCCATTGGATGCGACAAGATCACCAACATGATCCATCCGGCGGCTGGCGCGGCGTGAAACGCGATGGCTGGGAGGGAGGTCACCGAGTGCCCTTCATCGCTCGATGGCCAGGCCACATTCCTCCGGGCAAGGTAACTGGGCAGATGACGAACACCACTGACATCTTCGCCACGGTCGCTTCAGTGGTTGGTGTTGCACTACCTGATGATGCGGCAACCGACAGTTTCGACATGCTGCCGGTGATGTTGGGCCAGCAGGCCGAAACAGAGTCGATTCGGCCTCATCTGTTAACCCAAAGCTTTCGCGGAGAGTTTCAGATTCGCCTCGGTGACTGGAAGTATCTTGATCACAAAGGTTCAGGCGGCAACGGTTACGAAAAGGGTAACTTGGCTCAATACGCTTTGCCGGAGAAAGAACCGGATGCGCCTGGGCAGCTCTACAACTTGCAAGCTGATCCCGGCGAGACAACGAACCTCTACTTCAAGGAAGAAGCCAAACGCAAAGAACTACAAGCACTGCTCGCCAATTTAAAGGAATCGGGACGCAGCGCGCCCAAAGGCCGCACGCCGTTTGTGATGAACAAATAAATAGGCGGGCCGAGGGGCCTGTTTTTCTAGCGTGGCACCAGTTTCTCTCTCTAGCAATCGAAATTCGAATCACCCTTTTCACGAAAAAATGAAATCTCTCTTCTTAGTTACCGCCTTGAGCGCGGCGTGTTCCGTGGCAATTGCTGATGAACAGCCGGTTCGTGTCTTTATTTTTGCTGGCCAGTCCAACATGGTTGGTTCTGATTCAAAAGTTGCCGACATCGAGAACTTCCCGCCGTTCATCGGCCTGGACCAGCCGCAACCAAAAGTCCGCTTTCGCTACTGCATTGGTCGGGAGAACAAAACAAAAAGCGACGGATGGGTTCCACTTGCCCCCGTCAGCAATATTGTTGGGCCAGAACTGAGCTTCGCACGAACTGTCACGACGGCGATCGATGCGCCGATTGCAATCATTAAAGTTGCCGCGGGCGGAACGCATTTGGGTGGCGACTGGAATCCCGACAATCCATCTGGATTTAAGATGTATCCGTTGGCTTTGAGTTTTGTCCAAGACTCGTTGGCGGAGCTTAAGAAGGAAGGAGTAGACTACCGTGTCGAAGGATTCATGTGGCATCAAGGTGAGAACGATATGTTCGAGGAGGAGTATATGGCCAATTACGGGCCGAACCTGAAGAACTATCTGTCTCACTGGCGCAAGGACTTGGGCGAACCGAAGTTGAAGTTCTACATCGGCGAGCTATGTACCAAGACTATTTGGGGCATGGATCTCCGACCGCGCATGTACAAGATCTGCACAGGCCAGAGATCTGTGACGGATCAAGATCCTCTCGCGGAGTACGTACCCACTTCGCACGTGGGCGTGGAGATCGGTAATCCCGTTGGGCTGCATTACCACTACGGGACGCTCGGCCAACTTGAGCACGGGATGAATTATGCGCATGCTTATCTCGATTCGATCGGAAAGCTCCCAGAGCGAAAACGTAAGTTAAAAAGCTGGCCGTATAAAAACAAGGAGACAGTGAAGCTCTTCGTTTTGGCCGGTCACCGAAATATGGAAGGCGAAAGAGCATTCACAGACCACATTCGTGAGAGTGATCCAGATCTCCTCGAAGACAATCATTCCATTGCCTATCGGTACGACGTTGCGGCTGGATATAAAAAATCCACCGAATGGGAACCACTTGGCCCGGCAGGTCTGTATCAAAACTTTGGGCCGGAACTCAGTTTCGCACACGCAATGCTGGCAAAAGAAAGCAGTAAGTTCGCTGTCGCCAAGTTGACAGACAGTGGTTCGCAAATCATCGACTGGACGCCGGAGGGTAGCGAGCAAGCGCCCAAGCGAAATGTGTATCCGCGGTTCATCCGTTTCGTAACGGAAAGCGTTGAGCAACTTGAAGCCAAGGGGCAGGAAGTCGAGCTTGCAGGAATTTTCTACCACGTTGGCGAGAACGACATGTCTTTCATGCCCTTCCGCAAAGGCTCGGCTGAGCATATTCGCGGGATGATCGAACGAAGCCGCGTCGATTTGGACATGCCTGGTTTGAAATGGTTTGTCAGCCAGCAGCCGCCGACTAACACTGAAGATCTGAATAAGTTCGATGCGGTTGCCCCGATCGAGAAACTTGCCTCGCAAGACGAACTCGTGTTTCACATCAGGGCATTCGATTTGCCGAAGCAACCGAAAAGAATTGTCCTGGATGGTCGCGGGGTTGTGGCGCTGGGAATAAAGTTGGCAGAAGCCTATTCGGCTCAGTGACATGCAGATTCCTCGCACGGAGCGTGAGAAGTGCGCATCCATCACGCCCCAACGCGATGAGGCTGGTCAGAGAATGATTTCTTTGGGCTGCAAAACATGTTAGTGTGCACAATGAATATCAGCACGAAACACTCTCTTCACCGGCGTCTCGGAGTTCGGTCATGCCATCGTCGTCTATCAATCGCCGGAACTTTTTGAAAGCTGCGAGCACCACCGCAGCCACATTCACGATTCTTCAAGCCGGATCGGCCCGAACTTATGCCGCTAATGAAAAGCTCAGCATTGCCTGTATCGGCGCTGGTGGGCGCGGTGCCACGAACATTCGGGACACTCGTCACGAGAATATTGTCGCCCTATGCGACGTTGACTTCGACGTTGTAACGGACACATTCAAGAAACACGACGGCTTAGAGATTCCAAATGCGAAACGGTTTAAGGACTACCGGGTGATGTTGTCCGAAATGGAATCGAAGATTGACGCCGTCATTGTTTCGACTCCGGACCATTCTCACTTCCACGCCTCCATGGCAGCGATTCGCCATGGCAAACATCTCTATTGCGAAAAGCCGCTGACGCATTCGATTCGGGAAGCACGCGAACTGACGAAGGCAGCTCGGGAGGCAGGTGTCGCAACGCAGATGGGCAATCAAGCTCAGGCAGACAGGGACACACGGCTTGTCCAAGAGTTCGTGATGGACAATGCAATCGGGCCGATACGGGAAGCACACGTTTGGACCGATCGGCCTTCGCGAGGCCTGCACGGCGAATATTGGCCGCAGGGAGGTTCGCGTCCGAGCGATACTCCACCAGTACCCAACACGCTTGATTGGGATCTGTGGATCGGCCCGGCTCCGATGCGACCGTACCATCCTGATTACGCGCCGTTCAACTGGCGAGGTCGTTGGGACTTTGGCACCGGAGCGTTGGGCGACATGGGATGCCACTACTTCGACCCCGTCTATCGTGCGTTGAAACTAAAAGCACCGATCAGCGTTGAAGCTGTTTCAACGCGCGTGAACGAGGACTCGTATCCGCTCGGTTCCGTGGTGACTTTTCACTTTGACGCGCGAGGTGAGATGCCGCCCGTGAAGGTGCAGTGGCACGACGGCGGCTTGCGACCGCCACGACCAGCCGTACTAAAAGAAGGCGATCTCTTGGGAGCCAACGGCGTGATGCTCGTTGGTGACGACGGAGTCTTGTTGACCGACTGGGACGAACCTTGGCGAATGTACCCGGAAGCGCGAGCGAGAGAGTACGGAGACCCGCCCAAAGTTTTACCTCGTTCGCCCGGTCATCACGAAGAATGGATTCAGGCTTGCAAAGGCGGATCGAAAGCAGGTTCCAACTTTGACTGGGCCGGGCCACTCACCGAAGGCGTGTTGCTAGGTAACGTTGCATTACGCTCCCAACTGCGAGATGATCTCACTCGGAAAAAACTGCGTTGGGATTCGGAGAAGATGGCGTTCACGAACCACGAATCCGCCAACCAGTTTTTACGTCGCGAATACCGAGACGGCTGGCAAGTGTAGAATGGGTTCAACAGCCGCCCACTGGCCGTCGTAGCGAAGTCGTCAAGACTTTCGGCGAAACAAGGCGCTGACCGAAACTCTCGACGAATTCGCTACCCTGAAGACCGATTTGGCTCTTCGCCAGGATTTTCTCACCATGAAACAACCGTCCCTGTCATTCGCTCTTCGAATCGCCCTCACCGCATTCCTGTTTTCTGCATCAGTCGCGACCGCGGATTTCACGGACAAATCAGCGGACCTGAATTCGTTACCGAAGGTGCCGCCAGAGTTTCAAGTCTCGTTGTTCGCGAGCGAGCCGATGGTGAGACAGCCGTGCTCAATGGCGTTTGACGAGCAGGGACGTCTTTTTGTCGGCATGGGGCCGCAGTATCGCAAGCCGAAACCTGAGACTGCTGGCGATAGCGTCGTGATGGTGCTCGATACCGATGGCGATGGGAAGGCCGATCAGACGAAATTGTTTGCGACAGGTTTTAATGCGATTCAGGGACTCGCGTGGCATGGTCGTGACTTGTGGATCGCGAACGCGCCGGACCTGACCGTCGTTCGAGATACCAATGGCGACGACGTGGGCGATCAGTACGTCAAGCTCTACACCGATCTCGGCAATCTTGAACACGGATTGCATGGTTTGAATTGGGCGCCTGACGGAAAGCTCTACATGAGCAAAGGCAATTCAAAGGGACTCAATCAGCCGGGACGTTACGCGCCAAAACCGTTCCGAGATTTGTGGGGACTTACGGCGCCCGCGGACGTGCCTGACTTCCCGGCACCAAAGACGTTCAGTAAAGACGACTACCACCACGCCTATCACAAACCGTCCGACGACTGGGGCATGGATGGCGGAGTGCTACGTTGCGAGGACGGTGGGTACAACTTGGAAATTGTGTCGCGTGGGTTTCGCAACCCGTGGGACATAACGATGGACAGCGGCTTTAACTGGCTAGGTACCGACAACGATCAGAATCAGGGCGATCGTGTTTTCATGCCGTTTTACGGCGCCCATTTCGGCTGGAACCATCCTTGGAGTAGCCACTGGTCGCCCGAAACTCACGCACCCACCGCACGAGTTAGCGGGCCGCTGTTTCAAGGTTCCGGCACGGGAGTCATCTTCTGTAGGTCTCCTCAGTTTCCGCCAGCATATCGCGGTGCGTTTCTAGTGAACGACTGGCTGCAGAAGAAGACTTATCTTTGGCGTCCGGAATGGGACGGCGCGATGCTACGCCCCGACGGCGGGGAATTCACTGCGTTCATCGAAGGTGGCTCGTCGCTGTTTCGACCAACGGACCTTGAGTTTGGCCCCGATGGCGCTTTGTGGGTGCTCGGTTGGAGCAGCGGTTATGGCGCCGAATGGGACGACGGAAAACTTACTAACGAAGGTCGTATCTTTCGAATCGCTTGGAAGGACGCACCCAGGGCGAAGTCGATCAAGACGAAGTCGCTGAAGGAGTTTTCGATTGAGGAGCTGATTAGCGAGTTTGACAGCCCTCTCCCTGTGCGACGCATCAATGCGCAAGACCAATTGGTGCAGAGAGGCAAGTCCGTAACACCGCAACTCCTGAAGCATTTAACAGCAGGCGGCCTTACTGAGAATCAAGAAACATGGACGATCTGGGCGCTGGGCCGAATACCTAACGCGACGTCGCTTCCCGAGTTCCTGCAAACCATACTCCAAGCCGACACGAAGGACGCCGTAAATCGGCAAGTTCAAGCTGTCAGGATTCTCTCGCATCGTGCAAACCAATTCCAACTGAAGGATCGACTTGCGGATTGCATGACTGTTGCACTCCTTCATCCGCAACCTCGTGTGCGATTTGCAGCCGTTCAAGCGATTAACGAAGCTCGTCAAACTGAGTTGGCGCCAGAGCTACTAAAGCTACTAGAACAAGAGTCCGATGCAACGATTTTCTACGCAGGCTGGCAAGCGTTACGAACGTTGCGATCTGTCGCTGATCGTCGTGCTCTGCTGATGGACAAACGCGCTGCGGTGCGTCGAGCTGCATTGTTGTCGTTGCTCGAAACACAAGAGCTGACGGAAACCGAAGTGCAACAGCTGTTGAGCAACGAAACCGATTCCGAAATACGACAGGTCGCAGAATTGTGGACACGGAAGATGCAGCAGGCCACGGGGCCAGCAATCAAGGGGCGATCATTGAGGGAAGCATCTGGTCTCGAAGAGACAGAAGCGTCGGCGGGGGCAATTGCGACGATTCGGAACTTGAAGTCGCAAAGCGATAGTGAATACAAGGTCGTGGCCGGAGGTTTCGTGAAGGGAACACGAACCTACGTCGACCGCGGCTATCGATTGACGTCGGTCCCACCCGCCCTCGCAGGTTGGGACTTGATTCAGACAGCGAACAGCGATGAAAGTTCACGCGGCAAGGATTGGCTGACTGCGGAAGCGATTGTGCCCGTTCGCGTATCCGTTGGGATTGACGAAGACCAGCAGGCACCGCCAGCTTGGTTAACTGGCAATTTCAAAAAAGAACCATATAGAGCTGAGATCGATGAAGGAGCGAAGCTGGTTTTCTATTCGAGAACGTTCGATGTTGGATTGATTGAACTCGGCGGGAACACGGACAATGGCGATGCAGGCAGCATGGTCAACTATCTCGTGGCGGTTGCTCCGGTACAGCTCGAACGAAGCGATTCAAAAGCAACGACCAAAGACGCGTTGTCGATGTTGGACCGCGGAGATCGAGATCGTGGCGAGGTTTTGTTCCGACACTCGCTCGGCGCCGGATGCGCCAAATGCCATAGTCTTGACCAGGCCAAGAATGGCTTCGGCCCAAATCTAAGCAACGTGGGCTCGCGATCGAACGCGCGACACATTGTGCATTCGATTGTTGAACCAAGCGAGATCATTACCGAAGGCTTTAATCAGCAAACCGTCGTGACTGACGAAGGCAAGGTGTATTCTGGCGTGCTGCTGGAGGAGAGCGGTTTGACTCTGTCGCTGGGCCAATCTACTGGCGAGCGAATCGACATTCCGAAGTCATCCATCGAAGAAAGGAAAACCAATCCAACTTCTGCGATGCCGGAAATGGCCGAGACGCTGACTCCGTTGCAAGTGGCTGATCTGGCGACCTTCCTGCTTGCCATGAAACCTCCAGCCGCCAATGATTCGGCGTCCGATAAAGCATCAGTAGATTCGGGCTCATCGAAGAAGACTTTCGAAGTCGAACGGCAGAAGAAGCAACTCCACATATCGCTTGGCGGCAAGCCTATCGTTGAATTCGTTTTCCGTGACGACAAGATACTGCGTCCCTACTTTTCGAACGCTCGCCTTCAGAATGGATTGAAGGTGACGAGAAACCATCCTCCGGTGGAAGGAGTTGACGAGCTTGATCACGCCAACCTGCATCCCGGCATCTGGCTCGCATTCGGTGATATCAATGGCGACGATTTCTGGCGGAACAAGGCTGCGATGGAGCACATCCGGTTTATCTCCGATCCGGTGGTTAAAAACGAACAACTTCGTTTTGCGACGGAATGTCGCTTGAAGAAAAGCGACGGCAAGCCACTCTGTCTGCTGACAAACAAATACGTGCTGACGGCTCGTCCGAATGGCTGGCTACTCATTTGGAGTGCGGAATTCCACGCCGACAAGCAGATGGTCGTTCTTGGCGACCAGGAAGAGATGGGTTTTGGAGCTCGAATGGCAACGGCGTTTACCGAGAAGAACGGTGGTTTGATTCGTAGCTCGACGGGGAAGCAAACCGCAAAGAAGACATGGGGCCAACTTGCGAACTGGTGTGATTACTCCGGGGCGGACCCAAACTCCGGCGGCATCATGCTAATGGCAAGTCCAAAGAACTTCCGTGAAAGCTGGTGGCACAACCGCAACTACGGCGCTTTCGTTTCGAACCCGTTTGGGCGGAAAGCGATGAAACAAGGCGAGGTAAGTTCCATTTCGATTGCACCTGGAAAAACGCTGCGGATCACTTTTGGTGCGTTGATCCACGATCATCGTGCGTTCAACGCAGAGGCGGAATACGAAGGATTCAAGAAAGAACTTGCGGACTGATTGTTGGAATGACAGGAAAACCATCGTACTAATGGACTCAACGCCAAAGCAGGGCATGGAGTGTTCGCGTATGGCAAGCAACGGAAGTTGTCCGAGACCCGACGTGCGCTGAATGTCCAAGAGACGATAGATGGAGAATTCGTATATGACACGAACAGTATTGCTTGTGATCCTCGCCCTGGAGTTACTTTCGTCACATGTGCTGGCCAAAGAGAAGGTGGCTATTCAGCACGTGGTTATCGAATCAGCGAACGAGGAAACGCCGCGTATTGATACGGCATCAATTGCACAACTGCCCGGCAATCGCATTATGGTGGTCTACCATAAATACGAGAGCGGAGAACGGAGCGGCCACGATCATGGCGTTTGTCGCATTTGGTCGAAAGTGAGTGACGATCACGGCACGTCGTGGCATTATCCACGGATGCTAGTGGACGTCGCTGAAGGTGACATGAACGTCCAAGCCCCGGCGCTGGTTAGCACCCGATCCGGCCAAGTGCTTCTCATCAGTTTGCGAGCCCATGCAGAGGGCAGTAGCAGCACGATGTGTCTGTTTGCATCCAAGGATGGAGGCAAAACGTTTTCGCCACGTGAACCGTTGTGGAGTCGGTCGGAAGGACAGCTTCTTCAGGGCGGAACGAGCAGCCTTCTCGAACTCAAATCGGGGCGACTGCTCCTTCCCTACCATGGCGGTACTGGCAATCAGTGGAAGCAGAAGAATAGCGCGTGGTGTCTCTACAGCGATGACGGCGGCGGCAAATGGAAACGCTCCAACGCTATCGTTCTCCCGAAGCGCGGCGCTATGGAAGGATCTGTCGCGCAACTTGACGACGAGACATTGTTGATGTCACTGCGTACTCAACTCGGCGGCCCACACCTGTCGCGTTCTACGGACGAAGGAAAGACATGGAGTAAGCCTGTTTTTAGCGAGCTGGAGGGAGGCGAGTCGGGTACATGCTTGCGACGTTTACCGAACAGTGACGACGTCGTCTTGTTTTTCAACAACAGTAAGTACGACAAGGAGCACCATCATTTTGGAGAACGCACACCATTAACATGCGCACGTTCGGCGGATCGCGGGCGAACCTGGGAAATTATCGGCGATATTGCGACAGACCCGGACGCCGAATATACAAACTTAGACTGTTTTTTCACGCAAGCGGGCGATGCCATCGTTACCTACATGTACGCGAAGCCCGCATGGAACCGCAAGCAAATTCACCTCCGAGCCGCACTGGTTCCACGTAGTTGGTTCGACAGTGGTACGCAGCGGTAGGTTCGGGCAAGATTTTCGGTAAGATCCATCATAAGCAATCGAATAGGGCAGAATACGCGACAATTGAATCAACACGAGGTACTCGAGTGATGCCCAGAAGCTACTTTATCCTCGCCGCCAGTTCCGCCCCGAGATTGAAGGACTCTTGGCGAACGGAGATACACAGAAATTCATTGCTCAGCGGTACGACACAACAGAGGCGAAACTGCACAATTGGCTGAAGAAATATGGCATCAAACGAAAAAATGCGTAGCCGCACCGAACTGGAAAAATCACTTCCGCCCCTTTGGGAAATAGAATGGGCGGTAGTCGAAATCGCGTGTGAACAATTGATGCTGGACCGGGATGCGGTAACCCAGGAAGCGAGGCTGTTCGAAGACCTCAACTTCGACAGCTTAGATGCGGTCGAGTTCATCATGGAGCTGGAAGACCGTTTTGATATTACGATTTCGGACGAAGCCAGCCAGCAATGGTTTGTGAATAGAGGCATCACGCTTCATACCGTAGCAGAATTGGTTGTGCATCTGTGGGGAACAGGGAAAGCTAATCGGTCCCGTTGGACACGACCCAGGAAGAACTCTCCGACGACGTCATCATTGCCCGCAACTCAACTCGGTGGATATTGCTCCCCGAAAGAATGGCTTGATGGTCAACTCTACGAATTCATAGGTGAGAATCGCGACGGCTTTCGCCAGTTTCGGCGACGAACTGATGGCATGCGATGCGTGTTGGTACCACCTGCAGAGGTGATAATAGGAAACTCGAACCAGTCTGCACCCAGGGACCAACAACCTGCACATCGCGTAGAAGTGACAGGGTTCTTGATTGATGCTGAGCCAGTAGCGAACCTGGCGTTTTGTAGGTTCCTCAATTCGGTGAAAGTACCTCCTGAAACCGTACTCGAATGGTGTGGAGTTTCAGAGACAGACAAACGTCAATCACACGTTCAGATTGATAGAGGATTCTTCGGTGGTTGGTCCCCTGTCGCAAGCGCTGAGCAATTGCCAATGATGCTGGTCTCCTGGTTCGGGGCAAACGCCTATTCATTGTGGGCAAATCGTCAAGACTGGCGGCTCTACCGTGGTGAAGGCGACGTTCCCCCTGAACTCCAAAAGCACTCTTGTTGGGGTGGAAGCCCACCTCGCCCAGAACTGCTATCTACGAGCCTTCCCTCAGAAGCACAATGGGAATACGCTGCTCGCGGTGCAACCCCTCAAGAGTTCCCTTGGGGTGATGACCCTGCAACAAATAGCCACGCTCGCTTGGCACGCCATCAGGCTGGAATGACCTATACCCCAGAGACTATCCCATCAGCCAACGTAAACCAAGAACTTGGAAAGTCGCCGTTCGGCTTGCATCACATGGCTGGTAACGTCTGGCAGTGGTGCCGTGATTGGTACTCGCCCAGTTTTTATTCAGACGCCGAGGCATCCACAAAAAATCCACAAAACAAAAAGCCTGGGAATGTGCGAAGCGAACGAGGTGGAAGTTGGGTTGGTCCTGAAGAGCTTTCGAATTCCTACTACCGTCGTGGCCGCCCACCCGCCGCTCGTGGTCGGTGTCTTGGGTTTCGATGCGTCGGGCACGTAGCGGACTTGCCTTAAGAATTAGCTCATGCCTCCAGAGTGAATCCAATGCAATTCACGTTGATGCATTGCTTACGTCACTCGTGTTGTTTTCTGCTTTCCTTGTATACGCTTTAACAACTGGTCTTGGCGTGGCACGGCGAAGAAATCGACATCGCAACACTGCGACCGGCCACTCATCATGAACCCTTGTGAATCTGGTAAGTTAGCCCAACGCCCCGAAAAGGTATATTCCAGGGTTGGCCAACCGTTCATCCGAATTGGTCCACGAGAGCATCAGGGGGCAGGTCGATTGAGAATGTTCCCGGGCACGCTCATTTGTTATTCGGCGTTTGGTTCGAGTTCTCGTTCAAGGTCACGCAAGCGTCCACACTCGAACCCGATACAGTTGCTCCAGGCTTTGGCCCACCGAACTAACTCTCGCATACCGCCACGCAAGTCAGTCGAACGCTCGCTAGTTCTCGTCATAGACTTCAGCCACGGTTCGCGGCTTGATCTTCATGAAATGGAACTCGATGAACTTCATGGATTGTTCCCAGTCGTATAGGGGCAATCCGTGCGTGCCTGAACGGACGTGATATCCGATGGCGCTTTCGATGATGGGTTGGTTGATCGTTGGCTGTTGCGGCGAGGTGAATTTCACGTCTTTTTTGTACAGCTTGTAGGCGGGAGCCGCGTTATAGGTTCCGATCCACTGTCCTTTTTGATCTGCCCATAAATCGTGCTGTGCTGTGCAGATGTAGAAGGGGCGCGGAGCTAAGGTTGCCATCAGGCTATGTTGATCCACGGGCATTTCCTGCACGTTCTTGGCGTACTTGTTTGCGTTGCGGCAAACCCAGGTTGGCAAAAACTTGCACATATTGTCCAGCGTTTCGCCAAATTCGCGTCGCCAGATTGCATCACCACCATGTCCGGCTGTGGCCAGCAAAGCCATTCCGAATCGTGTGTCGGTCGCCGCTGCCCACAACGCGACTTTGCCGCCAATCGAACAACCGAGTGTTGCGACCTGGTCTTTGTTAACGTGGGGGTCGGTTTCCAGGTAATCCATTCCGGCTCGCAAAGCGTAAGCCCAGACGGAGATCATTCCCCATTCGTTATCTTTGGGCGCCTTCTGCCCGGGCTTGAGAAACAAGTCGATGATTCCGCCGCCGATCTTGCCCTCAGGATCTCGATTGTCTTTTCCAAACGCCTCGTAGTCGACCGTTGCGACTCCGATGCCACGCGTCATGAGTTGATGTAGAGGAATTCCATTGCGAGTTTTTCCGTAACGTTGCGAGTCGTCGAGAGCCAGGTTCTTTCGCCGGATATCGCTGCCACCGGAAAGCAGAATGACGGGAACCTTTCCTTTGGCTTTGGTGGGTACGAACAAAACCAAAGGCATCGTCACGCTTCCGGCGTCGTTTCGAAATGTAATTTCAACATTCTTTCGAGTGCAAATCCCACTCAGCAGTTGCTCATCCGAAAGCAGTTTGAACGACTTTTGGATGGGGCTGGAGGGTTCAGGGACTTCGCCATACATGTTCTCCGCGAAGAACTTGATAAGTTCGGGCCGCCTAGTTGTTTCCCATTCTTCGACCGTACTAATGGTCTGTCCGCTGAATGAAGTCATCACGTCGGGAAGCGTGTATTCGGGGACTTTCGATTCGTCGTAATTGGCTTCAAGGAACTTGCCCGAATAGGTCTGAGCGTTGGCAACGCTGATTGACAAGCAGCTGATCAAAAGAAGAAGTGAAAATCGGCTCATGTCAAAACATCTCCAGCGGAATCTAGGCGGCAAGATCTTGTGCGGTCGCACTGAAATGCGACCGCTCAACAGAATATCAGAATTGCGTTGAGATTTCCTACTTGGGCACGAAGAACCGGGTATTTCGACGGAACTGGCGAACCGATGGCTAGTGCAAGCCACTTGATTTTGACCCTGGTAGGGACACAGAGAAGGCGCCGAACAGCATGGCTGGCCCACATGCCGATCGTCTCAGTTCACTGAGTTGTCGTGCGATAAAGAAACGCGTCAGACGTAACGAGTGACGTGACGAGTGCCTTCATGCTTCCGCCACTGTCTCGATATGCGCGATGTGCTTCTTGTAGGACTGGTGCATCGTTCATGGTCTCGTTGCGTCCCATCCAAAAGCGGAACGCGTGTCGAACGAAGACCTGTTCGACGCGTTCGCTTTCTGCCAGTTTTCGAATCATCTCGATCGCATTGGATACATCGCCGTCGAGTGCGGTGTCACCGGAGTCGATGATCTGGCCTGTAGTATCAACCGGATTGCCGAGTTCGGTGGTTCGATAGAGTCCTGCGTGGTTGTACATCTCGAATGGTAGCCCTAGTGGGTCCATCTTCTTGTGACATGTCCAGCAATAGTCTTCCTTTGTCACTCGCATGCGAGTACGAAGGGTACTCTTCGGTTCATCGGGTAACATCGCGTCCACAGTGATCGGCACATCGGGAATGCCGCCGCCAAGAAGTCGTTCGCGAATCCAACGACCGCGATGGATGGCGTGATTGTCCATAGCATCTGAGTGGGAAACGAGCCAACTGGGATGTGTCAGGATTCCGAGGCGTTCGTTTTCCGGCGCGGTTGCCAGAATTCGGTCTGGCTTTAGTGAACCGTTGCCAAAGCTGCGGTGACTGACTCGAGCGAAGATTTTCGGGCCCGACAAATCAGCTTTGGTAACTCGGTGGTTGGCCCGATCACGACTTCGTTTCGCTTGCTGCGCCCTTCTCTTCAGGGCGGTCAGTCTCTTTTTCTTCGCTTGTAACTCTCGTTCGGTCGCCTTCTTTTTAGGTGTCTCTTTCACCTTTTCTTCAAGCTCGGCAATTTCTTTTTCCGCCGCCTGAATTCTCTCCGCCTCTTCTTTTCTGGTTTTTGAGTTTGCTTTTTTCGCTGCAGTTGTGGCCGCTCGTGTTTCTTCCTCGGTGCGTTCCCTGCCGAAGTAGACGCTGTCTGAGTCCGTTACCACGACCTGGTTGGTGGTCAGCAATTGCTTTAAGACATCCTTGTCTTCTTCGAGAATCAACTCAATCAGTCGATCGGTGCTCGCGGTTGCGTCGAACATGGCCTTGTAATAGCCCTGTCCACGCGCGCTCACGCCGGTTTCGGCGAGTGCCTTCGAGTCCTTGCAGATGTAGCCGCCAAGGTCGTAGTCAAAGTACTCACGAAAGAATCGCAGTATGCGCGGCTTTCGAATACTGTCGTCAGCCAACATACGTTCGATTTCGCGTTTTACGTCCGCCTTATTCCGCATGCGCCCATTGGCGATTGCCGTTCGCAGCTCGTCATCGGGTCTGATAAATCGCAACGCGTGGTTCACTGCGAGACCCAGCTCCCAATCTTGAAGCATCACTCGACCGTGCTGATCAGCGTCGCCACTCTTGGCGAGCTCCGGTCGAAATAGCGCGTCGCGATCGAGAAAGATAGCCGACAGCCCAAGCACAGCACCGTCTTCTTTTCCCAGTTTCGCGATAGACTGGTTGACGATCTTTAGGTACTGGTCAGACTCGGCTTCGTTGGGCGGTCGGAATGTGAGGGCCTCGAAAAGATAATCGACTGCAGCTTGTAGGCGTTCGTTCGTGACGTCTTCTTCTCGCATCAGATCGATGACCGGAGTCAGTGGGCGAACCACTGTCGTGCTGTATACGAGGGCGGTCGGCAAACCGCGAAGATCGCCTTTCATCTTGTCTGCGATTGATTTCGGATCGTCGGTGATTTGATAGGCGTTGGCGATGCTTAGCGGTCCGTAAGCCATATAACGAATGATGTCTTTGGCGACGCCCATGATCTGCGTCGCTTCGGCACTGTTGACTGTGTAGAAGTGGGGGTAGTTTTCTAAGCCGTGTTTGCGAGCCGAGGCGAGGATCGCCGGAACACTCTTAACCGAGGTGGCGTAGGCGACCGTTCCGCCTTGCCATTTGATAATGCGATCGACACCGAAATACAGCTTGAGCTCGCCGCCATGATTGGTTGGGACAAAGTCGCCGCGCGTTCGGAGTCCTGGCTTTTCCGGCGTGTACTCTGGTTCACTATTGATCAGTTCATTCAGACGCGTAATGTGCTCTTCGCGAGTCACACGCCAAATTCGAGCTGGCGATGATGTGGGTTTCAGTTCGATACCGTCGGGCAGCGGACCGAACAGCAAGTTGTGATCGACGAAATTACCTTTGTTTGGGTCCTGGTGATCATGGAACCCGCCTTTGTCGCTCATGAAATGCGTGAGTTCTCCGACGATCCAATCTGAAAACTGCAGGCGATTTACGACTTCAGGTTGCTCGCTATCGACGGGAGGCATTTCTTGCAACGCGACTTGTGCCCAAATGCTTTTCCATGTGGCTGCATTCACTTCGTCGAGAGGCCCTAAGTCGTCGAGAGAAAGACTGCCTTCGGGATCGGTTCCACTGTGGCAGTCCACGCAGTGATTGGTAAGGAACGGCTTCGCAAAAGTCGCGAAGTTCTTTTCGACCTTTTGCCCGGGCGTATAGGGCTCGGCGTTCGCTACAGAGAGCAAGCCTAAGAAGATAATCAAACGTAGGGCGGACACTCTTGCCGGTCCAGCCTGAAGACGGACAAGAGTTCCCGTCCTGCCGGAGTCGCTCATACAAGAATTTCCCGGAGTGGACCTTCGCCGTTGTCGAATTTCTTGGCCATCTGCTCGTTCATGTTGAAGCGGTCGCAGTTCTGTCCCGCCGCGCGAAGCAGCGTTGCATAAAGTGCGTTGATCGGTCGCTTACCATCAAGTTGTGTGAAGCAGCCCGTCTTGAATGCCCCGTCGAAGTTGCCCAGCAGCATCACTGGCCAATTGGCGCCGTTGGTATGCTGCTTGTCCGCGTTGTTACTGGTGTAGACGATCAGCGTGTGGTCCATCATCGTACCACTGCCTTCCGGGGTGTTATCGAACGCTTCCATCATCCGTACCAGCATGCGGCTGTTGTACTGACGAATCTTGATCCAGATGGGATTGTCGGGCTGATCCATGTGCCCAAGATTGTGTCCCTGTTTTTCAATACCCAGGCCTTTCCACGCACCGAAAATCTCGCCACGACCGGAACCAATTGTCAGTGTATTCGTTGTGCCAGATGTGAGAGCGGAGATGCCAAGGTCAAGTAGCACGTCGTGCCAGTCGGTTTCGAATTCGGGTTTCGTGTAACGCTCGTCCACGGTCGGCGCGAATTTGCGCAAGTGATCGGCGACGGTGTCTAGGCGATCGCGCAGGGCATTCGCATCCTGGAACCCTTGAACGTATTGGCGGTAGCGTTGCTGGTCTGCGGTTGGAACGGACTGCCCTTTGGCTGCGGCCAGCAGTTCAATCTGGTTCATCACGTTCGATCTTGCTTCGTGTTGCAATCGAATGTTGCCACTGGAAATACCACCGTACAGCATCTGATAAAGATGATTTGGATTCGAGTGCATGAAGATCGGCTGACCTGCGCCACTGGCAGACAGCGTCGCGATCGTTGGCTTGGTCTGCATGTTCTCGATCGAGTCCATGCCAATGCAAAGGTGGGGCAACAGCGTTTGCGGCAAAGCCTTGCTCAGTTCATAGTCGATCGTCGAGGCGCTCGGAGGCACGCCATCGCTGCCTCGGTAGCCACCAAGTGCACCAAAGAAAGCGCTGTGCGACGGACTAGTGTGCATTCCGTGCAGGCCGTTAATAATGTGCAGTCGTTCCTTATACGGTTCGAGTGCAATGATCGGCTCGGGCAGTTTCTTCTTGGCCAACGACCCGCTGCTGATCATCCCGTCTGGAATACAGGTCTTCGGATCGAAGCCTTGATTCTGCATGAAGAAGACGATTCGCTTGAGCGTCTTGCCGCCATTGACGGGTGACGCCATAAGTTGGCTTGGTGCGAGCGAAGTGCCTAATGCGGCTCCAGCGCCCGCCGCAAGTCCTTGCAGCATTTGTCTACGGTTCAACATACGTCGTGTTCTCGACAACATTCCGATGGCGGGTAACGTGGCTGAGTGATAGCCGGGGATCTCATCTTAACTAGTTTTCCCAACTAAATCACGGCTGAATTGGTGTTCTGTCGGTCCGTAATGGTGTTTTCCTGCGGGCAAGTGAACGTTCGCATTCGTTGGCTGGCGCTGAAACGAATCATGTTAACGGTCCGTCTACTTTGTGGAGTCGTCGTTGTGCCCCCAGCTCTTCGTGCCGTCCTCGCGTGCTTGGCACGATGTTACGGCCTATGGTTGGCAACAATATCTTAAGTTCGCCGATTGCTTTCTGATGCGTGTCGACATGTCATTGACTACGCTATGATCCGAGCGAATGTGCAATAGGTGTGTGAAAAAAGTTCA
>CAYNJG010000031.1:0-18637 GCA_964397295.1 uncultured Pirellulaceae bacterium | reverse complement strand
CATTGACTACGCTATGATCCGAGCGAATGTGCAATAGGTGTGTGAAAAAAGTTCATAGTCGATCGTCGAGGCGCTCGGAGGCACGCCATCGCTGCCTCGGTAGCCACCAAGTGCACCAAAGAAAGCGCTGTGCGACGGACTAGTGTGCATTCCGTGCAGGCCGTTAATAATGTGCAGTCGTTCCTTATACGGTTCGAGTGCAATGATCGGCTCGGGCAGTTTCTTCTTGGCCAACGACCCGCTGCTGATCATCCCGTCTGGAATACAGGTCTTCGGATCGAAGCCTTGATTCTGCATGAAGAAGACGATTCGCTTGAGCGTCTTGCCGCCATTGACGGGTGACGCCATAAGTTGGCTTGGTGCGAGCGAAGTGCCTAATGCGGCTCCAGCGCCCGCCGCAAGTCCTTGCAGCATTTGTCTACGGTTCAACATACGTCGTGTTCTCGACAACATTCCGATGGCGGGTAACGTGGCTGAGTGATAGCCGGGGATCTCATCTTAACTAGTTTTCCCAACTAAATCACGGCTGAATTGGTGTTCTGTCGGTCCGTAATGGTGTTTTCCTGCGGGCAAGTGAACGTTCGCATTCGTTGGCTGGCGCTGAAACGAATCATGTTAACGGTCCGTCTACTTTGTGGAGTCGTCGTTGTGCCCCCAGCTCTTCGTGCCGTCCTCGCGTGCTTGGCACGATGTTACGGCCTATGGTTGGCAACAATATCTTAAGTTCGCCGATTGCTTTCTGATGCGTGTCGACATGTCATTGACTACGCTATGATCCGAGCGAATGTGCAATAGGTGTGTGAAAAAAGTTCAGGAGTGTTCCAGGCTGTGCCAATTCGAATTCCTCTCGCCAGCGTAGCCTTCATTGTTGTTGGTCTAACTTCTATCTCGATTGGTCAATCCAATTGGCCAGAGCACCGTGGCCCCGACGGCAACTACCATCTCAATACGGAAATCGAATACCCGGCGAAGTGGAGTGTGGGTCTCGATCAAAACATTCGCTGGCGAATGCCGCTGCCAGAGACCGGTCACAGTGGCATCGCGGTTTGGGGAAACCGCCTGTTCTTGACTTGCTTCCGAAAACTCACACCCGAGGACAACGGCCGCCGAGGCACTTGGGTTTCGGAGAGCCGTGGATATTGTCTTGACGCCGAGACGGGAAGAATCCTTTGGAACTGCGATCTTCCAGGTCGTCGTCCGAACCAGGTAAATGGGACCTTCACTGATTCCACCACGCCAACGCCGGTGACCGATGGCAAACATGTTTGGTTTGTCAACGCGGGTGGCTTTATGGCGTGTCACACGATGGATGGGCAACGTGTCTGGGGACGCGAGTTTGAAGTGCGAACGAAGCACTCTGCCAAACAGTTTCAACCGTTTCTGCACAACGGCCATCTTTACTACGCGATGTTGCGTGACCCGAGTGATCCGAAACGTCGTCCGCAAACGGCAAAAGATTGGGACAAGAACAGCAAAGAGGGTTGGCCATGGATGTTCGTCCACGGCGTTGATTCACTCACTGGAAAGTCGACGCAGGTTGTGCCGGGCGGCATCAGTGTTCATAGCAAAGGCGCTCTCGGGACGTTGAATGGACAGCGCGTACTGCTGCACGCGCGAGGCGGCGGTCACTTTCCACCGGAAAATCCGTTCGGAGTCAGCCTATCGTCGTTGGACCCCGAGCATAAGCTGATCTGGGAACGACCTGATTTGTATTTCGAAGGCACGCATTACGTGGACGAGAAGCACGCATTCTGCTTCGGCAGGAAGAACGACTTCTTTGTTCTGGACTTAGCGACAGGCGACACTGTGAAACGTATGCGAGTGCGCGATGTCGGCACCGTTCTCTTGTTCGATGAATCGACCGGTAAGTACAAGGAATCGGTTGAAGTATCGACTTTGAAATGGAAGCGTTTTTTAACTCATCGAACCAACATCGGTGTGGGACGATATCACTTTTTCATGGGCGGTGTTCCTGGGATGCTTGGCCGCATTGATTGGAAGTCGGGCGAAGTTCGCTATCTGCAAGTTCCGGTTCAAGTTGCGTTCGAGAATCGTGAGGCGCGATACTCTTGGTCCGAATTCAAAGCTGGTGACCAAACGGGTTCCGGATTCAAGGTCGAAGGAGACCGCCGTCGTCTGAGCCACGGTTTTGGACACATCTCCGCTGCCACGCCGATCGTCGTCAACAACCATATCTATTTCACAACGGTTCTCGGTACTGTCTATGTGGTCGATGCGACTAAAGAGCAATTCGATGAGAACTCACTCGTTGCCGTCAACGATCTGGGGCTCCCAGGCGAAACATGGACATTGAGTCCTTTCACCGCCGCAGCTGGACGGCTGTACCAGCGAACAAGCCGTGAGATCATTTGCATTGGCTCAGCAACTAAGTCCGATGCTAAGTAGGTATGAGGTCACGAATCCCACTGGCAGAGTGCGCGGCGTTTGGCAAAGCAGCTACAATATCGCTCGGAGATTCAATTGTGAGAGAACAAGAAAGACGCGATATGGTAGCGCCCGCTTTCACTTCTTTCGTGCATTTCACTTCTTTCATGGTTCTCTCGTTGCTGCTTTGCTGCGGATGTAATGCTGAACGCACTGCGGATAACGCATTCCCTCAAAAGCCCATTAAAGTCATTGTGCCGTTTGGAGCTGGAGGTGGGAGCGACACGTTCACGCGAATCATTCAAAAAGCGATCGCCGATAACGAGTTGATTGACCAACCGCTCGTGGTTATCAACATGCCTGGTGCGGGTGGCTCGATCGGTTCACGGAAGGCGAAGAGTGCGAGACCCGATGGGTACACGGTGCTTCAGATCCACGAAGGCATGTTGACGAATAAATATTCGGGAAATGCGAACTTCGGGCCCGAGTCGTTCACGCCGATCGCCGGCACCGGCCAGATGGCGCACGTTATCGCCGTCGCCGACGACTCGCCGTATCAAGATCTTTCTGATTTGATCGATGAGGCGTCTGAGCAGCCGGACTCGATTGTGTTCGCGGTAGGAATTGGGGCACCCAGTCACTTTGCCGGAATGATGCTGGAGAATGGCTCACCCAATTCCTCGGCCAAATTTCGTTTTACGCAATCGGGCGGCGGAGCGAAGCGTTTTGCTAGTTTGCTTGGTGGCCATAGTTCTGTCAGTACGTTCTCCGTGGCGGAGTTCGTTGAATTTCGAGCAAGTGGCCTGCGTGCGTTAGCAATTCTTTCGAAAGAACGCCACGAGAAAGTTCCCGACGTGCCAACGGCCATCGAGCAAAACGTCAACGTCAGTAGTACCAACATGCATTTTTGGTGGGCACCCAAAGGCACGCCGCCGGATCGCGTGGAATACCTTTCGGGCGTGTTGCAAAAGGCCATGGAGCTGCAGGAAGTGAAGCGTGTGCTTTCCGACTTGGCAACCGATCCTGTTGTCTTGCGGGGCGACGAACTTGCCACTGAACTGGGCGTGCGGGAACGAGAGATCAGTTCTGTTTCTCAGCGGCGAGATACAGACGTGCCGGACTTTGGTCTAGCGACACTGGTTGTCAGTCTGTTGCTAGGCATTGCCGTGTTGGCGAGTTCTCGATCTGGTGGTGAGCGGAAAACCGCGGCGTCCGATCTGGATGCGTCTGGTCAAAAAACGTCCAATCAACGAACTCCGCAATCAATCGATCTGCGTTCACAAGCGGTCGTCGTTGCCTTGATTGTGAGCTACGTCGTAGTGCTGCAATTTTTGAACCTTGACTACCGAATCGCTACCGCAGTTTTCGTGATGCTGGTTGGTGGATATCTGCTTCGCGGTCGCCAGCGGTTGTGGCCCGTAGTTGGTTTGATGGCTATAGTGCTCGGGCTGGGATTGCACTTTTTGTTCACGCAAGTGTTGGTAGTGGACCTGCCGTGAATGCTCGTGGTGACCATACGCCGATGCATGGACGAGGTATGAGTCTGAGATAAGTTGTACGACTTCATCTCTCAGCTTTAGGTTGCATTCATGCCAAGCATTCTCGATTCACTCTCAGAATTCGTGACCACGCCAAGTGCGTTGGCGTGGATGGCTTTGGGGACGGGGCTGGGAATCATCGTGGGAGCCATTCCAGGATTAACCGGTGCGATGCTTATTGCATTGACCCTTCCATTGACGTTTTCGATGTCCGGCGAAAACGCGCTGGTCTTACTCGTTTCGATGTACGTCGGCAGCGTTTCAGGTGGACTCATTAGTGCCACGCTGCTCAAGATTCCGGGCACGCCCGCGTCGATGATGACGACGTTCGACAGCTATCCATTGGCAGAGCAAGGAAAAGCTCGGCGTGCACTCGGGTTGGGAATCACGGCTTCGCTAGTCGGAGGTGTCGTCGGTTGGCTATTCCTGGTGTTGTTAACTGGCCCTCTCGCAATCTTGAGTTTGAAACTGGGACCGTTCGAGTTCTTTGCTCTTACGCTCGTAGCGTTGGTCTTGATTGCGACGGTTAGTGGCAACTCACTGTTGAAAGGTCTATTCGCGGGCGTGTTTGGGATGCTGTTAGCGGTTCCCGGAGTGAACCCTGCGACGGGTATGCCACGATGGACTGGCGGCTTTACGGAATTGGAAGACGGCTTCAAGCTGCTTCCTGTGCTGATCGGATTGTTTGCGATTTCTCAAGTCGTCGCAGAAGCCGGCACGCAAGACAAACAAGCCGAATCCACGGCAGCAAAAGATTCAGGCAGAACATGGCTCGGCTTTGGCGAATACCTGAAGAATGCTTTTAACTTGATTCGCTCTTCCTTGATCGGCGTGTTCGTGGGCATTTTGCCCGGAGTCGGCGCCAACATCGGTTCCGTGGTCGCGTACTCGGCTGCCAAATGGATGTCCAAGACTCCAGAGAAGTTCGGTTCTGGTAGCGAAGAAGGCATTATCGCTTCGGAAGCCGCAAACAACGCGACGGTAGGTGGAGCACTTATCCCGCTGATCGCCATGGGTATTCCGGGAAGTGTGATCGACGCGATCCTGATCGGCGCGCTGACGATTCATGGTTTGCAACCCGGGCCGCTGCTAATGGAGCAGAACCCGCAAGCGGTGAACATGATGATGGCGACGATTTTGGTCGCCAACGTTTTCATGTTTGGCTTCATGCTGACGACTGCTCCGTGGCTCGCGAAACTAGCAACGGTACCGAAGGGAATTCTACTGCCAGCCATCGTCACTTTTTGTGTGATAGGTTCGTTCGCTTTGGCTAACCGCATGTTTGACGTGTGGGTGATGCTTGGCTTTGGAGCAATCGGCCTGCTTATGAATCGGCTACGGATTCCAGTCGCCCCGTTTGTAATTGGTTTTGTGCTGGCTCCAATCGCTGAAGAACATATTGTTGAGGGGCTGATGCAAAGCGGAGGAAGTTGGCTGCCGTTGTTTACGCGACCGGTCGCTTGCGTCATGCTGTTGTCCGCAGCGAGCATCATGGCGATCAGCGTGTTGTCGCGAATGCGAGGAAAACCACAAAGGAATTAGACGCTTGACCCAACGCCCCAATATTCTCTGGTACTGTACGGACCAACAACGTTTTGACACGATCGGCGCGCTCGGTAATCCTCACGTCAAGACACCCGTCGTTGACCAACTGGTGCGCGAAGGCGTGGCGTTCACGCATACCTTTTGCCAAAGTCCGATCTGCACGCCCAGCCGTTCCAGCTTCATGACCGGCATGTATCCGTCGCGTTTGCACAATACTCGCAACGGCAACGACACGTTTCCCGGTTTCCCGCCCGTGATCACAAAGCTGATTGCGGATTCCGGTTATCGCTGTGGGATGATCGGCAAGTTCCATTTGCAAAGTTCCGGGTATCGAACGGAACCTCGTATCGACGATGGATTCTCGTACTGGAAGTTTAGCCACGCCCCGCGTGACGACTGGCAAGAAGGTCATCACTACGCCGATTGGGTTCGCGAACAAGGCGGTGATCTCGACACGCTGCGTGAGCACGAAGACCGAGTGCCTACGGAACTCCATCAAACAACCTGGGCCAGCGACTGCGCTTTAGAATTTCTGCATCAACACGACTCGGACGAACCGTGGCTGCTGAACATCAACGTTTACGATCCGCATCCACCGTTCATTCCGCCACGGAATTATGCCGAACAGTTCGACGCGGCCGCGATGCCCGGGCCGCACTTTGAGCAAAGCGACCTGCAACAGCAAGCCAAACTGCGATCCGTTGACTTTCAAGATGATATTCGTACTCCGGAAGAGCACGATGCCTATCGCCGCCAGGCATGTTACTACGCGATGATCGCGCAGATCGACGACCAGCTGGCCCGTATCCTAAGATATCTCGATCAGGACGCCTTAAGAGAAAACACTGTTGTAGTTTTCACGTCGGACCATGGCGAAACGTTGGGTGACCATGGATTGATGTTCAAAGGCTGCCGCTTCTACGAAGGGCTCGTGCGGGTGCCGCTGGTTTTTCATTGCCCAAGTCGATTTCAATCGAACGTGCAAAGCGATGCGTTGGTAGAGCTTACCGATCTCTCCGCGACGCTCGTAGAACTAGCTGGTTTAGAGCAACCGAACTACATGCAGGGCAAGTCGCTTACGCCATTGTTGACCGGTCGCGGAAACGCAAGCGATCATCGAGAGTTCGTACGCAGCGAGTACTTCGACGCTTTAGATCCGCACTTCACCGGAGGGACCGGCACCTTCGCCACGATGTATCGCAACCGTCGCTACAAGTTGTCGATGTATCACGATCACGACCTTGGCGAGTTGTATGACATGGAGGCAGATCCTTGGGAGCATCGAGACCTTTGGGACAGTCCAGAACACCAATCGATCAAGCACGATCTCATTCGCGCTAGCTTCAATTCTCACGTCGTACTAACGACGGACGTCGGGTCAAAACGAATCGCTCCGATGTGACTTAGCGGGCGTTGCGGCGGTACGCGTTGACACGCGACCATATCGCTAGCCTGCAGTAGAGACGTTCTTTCGGCGAGTTCCTTACTCCTGAGTTGCGAAAGTCACGTGATAAATCGGCTATTCGGTGGTCAGGGTGCTATATGTGAACGTTGTGAGCCCAGTAGGAGGGTGTTTTTCTTTTCATGACGCCAGTTGGGTAAGAGAATTTTGGGCTGGCCGTCTATTTAAAGGAAGCCAAATCACAAAGCTCTGGTAGAGCGTCTCATACAGAGGGGAAAGAATCATGTCCTGCAAAACTCAACTTATTCGGGTTGGCCTGCTCCTGTTTTTGATCAGTTCGTTTGTGCGAGCTGAAGCGGAGCCAATGGAAATGAAGAAGGAGAATAAGATAGAGACCGCGGTCTTTGCTGGCGGATGCTTTTGGTGCATGGAGCCGCCGTTCGAAAAGTTAAATGGGGTCAGTAGTGTGGAATCCGGATATACCGGCGGACATAAAGCTAATCCGACTTACGAAGAGGTCTGCTCTCATACGACGGGGCACGTTGAGGCGGTTCGGGTTAGCTACGATCCAAACATCATCAGCTATGGCGATTTATTGGAGGTCTTCTGGCGCCAAGTGAATCCTACTGACGATGGTGGTCAGTTTGTGGACCGTGGATCGTCTTATACTTCGGGGATTTTCGTCGCCACCGAATCGCAACGCGAGATCGCCGATGCGTCCCGCAAAGCATTGGCAATGTCGGGCAGATTCAGCAAGTCAATCGTGACCCCAATTCGCGATACTGCGACTTTCTACGTTGCAGAAGGATACCATCAAGACTACTACAAAACGCATCCGGTAAAGTACAAGTACTATCGATGGCGATCAGGTCGAGATCAGTTTATTGACAAGACGTGGGGGGCGGATCGGGACTACAAACCAAAGCCGGTAGTGGTTAAGTCCATGCCCGTGGCTTCCGCAAAGACTTCGTCGACGCAAACCAAAAATGCGAAGTCGATGGGAAAAGCCATGGCAAAACCTGCGAAACAATCTGTAGCGGCGAAGGCTATGATGAAGTCCTACAAGCGGCCGACAGACAAAGAGTTGCGAACTAAGCTCACGAGTATTCAGTACCGAGTGACGCAGCATGAAGGCACCGAACAACCGTTTCAAAACGAGTACTGGGACAATAAAGCGGAAGGAATCTACGTCGATATCGCGACGGGTGAACCTCTCTTCAGTTCTCAGGATAAGTTCAAGTCGGGTACCGGTTGGCCGTCCTTTTCTAAACCGCTTGCAAACGTCGTGGAGAAGGATGATTGGAAGCTTTCGGTCAAGCGGACAGAAGTGCGATCCAAGTTTGGAGACTCGCACCTTGGTCATGTTTTCAACGATGGACCGTCCACAACAGGGCTGCGATATTGCATCAATTCAGCTGCTCTACGATTCGTGCCCACGGATAATCTGCTCTCGGAAGGATACGGAGAATTCGCGAAGATGTTTGAAAAGTCGTCGCAGATTCACTGAGCAAATCGACTTCGAATCTCACTTACGCAAACGGAAGAGCGGACTAGCGGCCAGCAACGAAATCAACGTTGTTGGCCGTCTAGCGTTTGTCTAATTCAAAGTCCGCCTGGTCGTTGCCTTCTGCGGTAACTTCAAAAAGTGGAGGCGAGTCTTGGTAGCGTTTGGGAATTGTGTCTTTTGGTAGGGGACTTCGTTCGTCGTCCATCGAATCCGGAGGTACCGTCGTCAAACGTACCTTGTAGTTTCCAGTCGGGCACCCTGCCCTGCCGTCACGCATGCTGAGCGAATAGTGACCGTTTGAATCTGTCTTCGCGGTCGCTAGGTTTGTGGCACCACCGCTGACGGGTTCGAACACGACGTAAGCGTCGGGCAGCGGCTTGGAATCTAACAGTATCGTCCCCGACACGGGCGCGATATTGTCACCACCACAACCAAACGTGAGACAAAGCAAGCAAGCGGCTAAGAACATGGCGGCGTGGTGCGGTGTTGCACGACGACCACAGATCTCCGGTATTATTAGAATCTGTGGAGTGTTAGTCACTGGAGTGATCCGTTGGCTAGCTCTTCTCCGGCGATGCTTGCTCTAGCATTAAATACGGCAAGATCTGTGTCGAATGACATGTAAGATCCAGAGCCATCGCAGTTGATCGTATTCA
Source organism: uncultured Pirellulaceae bacterium (assembly GCA_964397295.1). Classification (GTDB taxonomy): domain Bacteria; phylum Planctomycetota; class Planctomycetia; order Pirellulales; family Pirellulaceae; genus CAYNJG01. Next base: position 9,604 of record CAYNJG010000031.1, on the reverse strand, counting down.
TGCCACCGACGTGGTAGCTGTACCATCCGGCCATGCATGGCCGTGCACCACCCGTTCCCGGAATCGATCTGCACTCGTCGTAGTCTGGTAGAAAGATTCGACTTTGGTCGGTGGCCTGCGAAAGAATGTAATTACCGAACGTATGCGCCCAAAAACTTCTTCGTTCTTCAACCAGATTCGTCTGCTCGCCAAGCAGCAGTGTCTTGCTCATCCCGTCGACGATCTTTCCAATCGACTCGGCCTTTAGGAGAGTTGGGAATCTGTCTTCGGTACCCTTCACTGGAACAAAGTGCAGTGGTCCCCGCCAACTCTTGGGACTCTGGCCGAGATCCTCGGCGAGATACCAAGTTGTGGAGCCGTTAGACCTTCCGGCGTTTCCGCGATAAGAACTCATCATCCAAACGCGACTCTTATCTCCTCCCCACCCTGCTTCCGGTCCGCTTTGAGGTTGTAGAAGTCGAGGCTCAATATCCGACGGGCACACATACTCATCGATTCGAGTTTGCCTAAAAGCGGTGGCTGCGTCACTGCCCACCGATATATTCGGATCGTACAAGTCCTTGAGTTGGGCGTTCTCCATAAACGGCAGGATTTCGACAGTCCATCCAGAGTAAGTCTTTAAGTTGTCACAGCAGGGTGCGTCGATGAAGCTGCCCGCCGGTAACGTTCCTCGCGCTGATTCGAAGTTCAGGATAGCCAATCCAGTCTGGCGTAAGTTGTTCAAGCACTGAGTCCGGCGTGCGGCTTCTCGCGCTGCCTGTACAGCGGGTAACAGTAACGTAACAAGCATCGCAATGATGGCAATCACTACGAGTAGTTCTACGAGCGTGAAGCCAGAGCGTCGTTTTCTTACCGCCATTTGTTCTCCTCTGCGCTGTAGAAGGATGGGTGAGGATGCCCAGTCTAGGCTAAAGCTTCAGTCCACGTCACACGAGAATATGTCGTTGTACATCATTTTATCGTCTGTCTTCGGGGAATCGCGTTCAAACTCGCTAATGAGGGCACGGTACGTGGCGAAAGTGCTGGAATAGAAGCGGTGCGTCTGAACTAAAGCTTCTGAAATTGCCACCGGCGGGCGCTTTAGATGTTTTGCTTGTGGCGCAATCGAACGCCGGCAGATAGATAGGTCGCCGGACGACAGCAGTCCGAGTTTCGTGCGTCCTGTCCGCTGCCGCAGAATAAATAAGCACGACGAACCGCCGAATGGTTCGTCGTGCAATCACTTCAATGAAAAGTCGTTTCAGTTCGATTCCGACTTTTGTTCGCGTTGTTTAGTATCCGCTGCAAGATGCCGGGCAAGACGAGTAGATTGGGCTCGAGTAGTATTGCGTTTGCGGCATGTAGACTTGGTAAGAAGGTGCTGCCGAGTAGCTTACTGGTGGTGCAGAGTAGATTACGTTCGACGGTGATGAGTACGATACTGCTGGTGCAGGACTGCTGTACATACCGTACGACGGACTTGTTGCATACGAAACCGGCGCGGGCGCCGAGTAGCTTGGTGCGGCGTAGATCGGAGTCGCATAGCTCGAAGGCGCGGAGTAAGACGGCGCGGCGAAGGACGGTGCCGGCGAAGAATATGCCGCAGGCGCTGGAGCGAATGATTGAACGCTTGGCAATGCACGACTACCACTTTGAGCGAATAGCGACGTTGAGCAAAAGCCCAATACGATGATCACAGGGAGTACGCGTTGTAGAGAAGTCATAGACCTGGAAACCTTTCTGAGAATTAGTTGATTTTGCGAATGTTGGAGTATCTCCCTAATTCGCTCCACGGCTAGTGGCGAAAATCAAGTTCTGCGAACCGTTTGTCATTTGCTAACAGCGAATGTTGGCTGCGTTACCAAAAGGGCTGTGCCTACGGCTCACCGCGATCGTCGAATACGCAGCAAGCCGAGAAAAGACATGGCTATTGCGAGTAGCGTGCTCGAGCTAGGTTCCGGTACGACTTGTACATTGACGTTTTCTAAGAAACCACCGCTCGCATAGGAACCGGTGATTTGTAGATCGCCGAGTAGCTGCTCTGCTGATAGACCCGGCAGCAGTGCTTTGCCGAAATCCAAATCACCAAAACCCTCGCTAAACGTTGCCTTGAATAGATTACCTGGCGTGTAAGTGTCAAACTCGCCAAGCTGAATAGCCAGTTCGCCATCGAACAAGCCCGACTCAGAATCGATGTTGATGGAACTCAGCAAGGTACTCTCGTCGGTATCCAAAACGAGCGAACCCGAGCTCGGATCGTAGAGAAGCGAAACGGTAGTCAAAAGTTTACTAGCATGTACCTCGCCATTCTCGTAATCAACGGGCGGTTCACCAGCAACTGAGTCGTTGTCGTCAGTTAAGTAGGAACCCGCGAGCCATTGGTCCGCGGCCAGCGCTGTAATGAGATCCTGGTTGTCGAACACTCCATTGCCCTCCGGCGGTCGTGCCAGACGTCCGTTTGGCGCCCCGTCCCAGTCGCCGTCTTCCCATGTTGCTGCTTCACCGTTTCGGAATCTTCCATTGCGCAAAACCTGGAATAGGTCGAGCTGATTGAACTCGCCATCTCGGTTGGCGTCGCCCGGTTGGATGTCCGTGAAGTCGGGGCTCGCGATGCGAACGGTTCCTGAACCCGGCTGGTCGGGTTGCCAGAAGACTAGTGTCGGAGCATCGTCTATCTCGTCCAGTCGGAGTACAACGTGACCGTTGTACAACGAGTTTTCGGACCCCAATACAGAAGTTTGTTCCCAGGTGTCGCCAACTCTTTCTGCGTAATAGATGCTGTCTTGATCGCCAAACGCAAGGTGCGGTGAACCTTCGCTATCGATTTCCAAAGAAACAAGTTTACGAGCTCCCGTAAAGCCGAGTCTTATGTTGTCAAGTTCTGCGACAGTTTCGATCTCCCAGCTGCCGTCAACCAGTCGACCGTATTGCACCGAGCCACTTGATGCTGAGTCCGCATCTACCCAAGCCGCATGCAACACGTCGTCGTCGTCGACTTGCGCAACGGGAAATCGTCCGACAACTCCCCCCGACGTTACTGTGGTGATGTCGAAGCCGCTGTCCGTTTGTTGTGCATAGCGGAGCTCGCCGGCGCTCGAAAAGCCGTCACAGTCGCAGAAGAGTATGTGTGCGTTTTCGTTACTGTCGATGGCCAATGTTGTGTTCAGTCCATAGGTGAAGTCGCCACTTCCTTCAACCGGTTGGTAGTCCCAGGTCGTGCCATTGAAGCTGCCAAACTCGAGGCTTGTTTCGGTGCCGAACTCGCGGGGGTTGATGCTGCTCTGATAGAGATTTCCCGACGCACTGATGGCCAATGCATTGTCCCAACCGTTGTGGCCGGCTGTCGGAATCGGGTAGAACTGCCCGTTGCCCGAAGCGTCGACAGCAAAGTGATGGGGGTCTTCGTCGTCGTGGTCATGCCAAGCGAAGTGTGCAGTGTCGTTGTTGTCGACTCGAAGATCACCGGGACCGTAGAAGTAACCTTCACGAACAACTTGCGGCTCCCACGTGTCGCTCACTTCGTTCGCAACCGCGTACCATACGACACCGGGTTCTGCTTCGGTGAGTCCCATGACGTGTAGGCGACCCTGTGAATCGAAGTCAAACGACGGTTTCACTCCGGTTCCCACGTCATACACAACCCAGTCGTGGTCCAACGTTTCTCCAGCGTCGACTCGAGAGAAAGCAATGACTTCGCCGTCGCCGCCATGGTCGTGATCGTGATCGCTCTGCGCGATGGCCCATGTATGCATCGCCATGACGAATAGCACTGAAAGGTATGCGTGTGTTTTCATGAGTACGTCAGTCGTGTTTCATTGAGAGAGACTTGTTTGGGCGAGACGACGAGTCTTGCACTGCTTCAGCACGACTCGTAACCACATGCTCAAGAGAACTCGTGGCTTCGTCCACTACTCTCAGTATAGTGACGATTGAAAAATACGCTCACGCAAATGTGTGAGGTCAGAAACTGTGAGACCGAGTACGCAGAGATGTACACGTAGCTGTAAACTTGGATACGTAACAGAGCAGCGTGATTAAAAATCGATCGTAACGCTTGTACTAAGCAAAAATTGGTTATCGTCTTCGAACGTATCGAAGATGCCGGGTTGTCCTAGCGGTTCGACGTCGGACCAATCCCAACGAGCCTCCATGCGCCAGTTCATGTACGTCGAAATGCGTTGGTTTCGACTGAGTGTAACCCCTACGTAGTCGCTGCCATCAACCTGCGCAGCGAGCGGGATCGCAACCACCCTCGCGTTATCTGCGTCGCGAAACCACTCCGCTCGCAAACCCCATGTCGTGGACTGACTGGTGTTAAACAGAAGATAGTTGACCACGCCGTACCACGATGCATCGTCCGATTGTCCCGCTGCGTCTATGGCAGCGTCTTCTTCGGTTCCGTAGTTGTGCTGAATGACCCACGTGGCGCTTCGCGAAAGTGGCTGTTCGTAAACAAGGCTGTAAGCCGTGCGATTGTTGTCGCCGAGCAAATCTTCGTTGCCCGTATGGATGCCAAAAGAGATCGTCGAACCGAAACCGGTCTCAAGCAAGACCGAACCGAGGAAACCAAGGTCACCATTAGGATCTTCCCAAGTGTCCCAGCCTCGAGTAATTCCACCTACGAACACGAACCGCGGTGAAAAGCGATGTTGGATCAGTGCTCCGGTGTGCGTGAATGGTTGTGCATACTGGGTTGCATAGGATCGAGAGTAAAACTTATTCAATGGATCTTCAACGCTTTCGTAGCCCAGCGTCGTGTAGAAGTGACCAAATTTAAAGCTCGTGGAGTTGCAACCACATGGAGAGATATCGACGTACGCTTGCGGCAGGGCCAATCCGTACGTAGCAGCGCCGTTTTCACGCGGGCCATCTTCGCTATTCCAACGAGGTGTACCATCTTGATGTAGTTCGAGTCCGGTCGAGGTCACGAAGAAGTAATCGGTTCCGTATAGCACGTCAGCTCTTGCGTTAATGTGCCACCGTCCAATTCGAAACGATTTTCCCAGCTGAAAGTAGAGTTGATTCAGCTGGTAGTCGTTTGCTCCGTCGTTGAACGTAACGGGTGTATTAAAATCGTCAGGCGGACTGGCCGGGTTTAAGGTGAACCCTTGCGTCAGCCAGCCATCGAGCAAGTAGCTTTGGCTCGAACATTGCTGACACGAATTCTGACAAGTGCCGCAGCCACACGCATCGTAAACAGGAACATTGCAACTTCCGCAATCGCAAGCGTGCGATTGGTGGAACGAGGCAGGAGAGACGTGAGCCGACGGTGCTTGCGTCTGAGCCATAACTGGCCGGCTATCAGCGATCGCACCCACCACCATTGCTGCCGTGATCGTCAGCAGGTAGCCAAGCTGTTGTTTGCTGTTCGTAAATTTCTTCACCGACTTACCCTGTTCAGCCGCGTTGCCGAAAAAGTACTGTGTCATAGATCTGGTTAGAATGCGTAGCTAAGACCAACATTCAAACCTTGGGCCCAAAAACTTTCACGTTCAATCGGTGGGCGTGGGCGTTCCTCACCGACCAGCGTGCCTGGAGGGATCTGAGAAACATTGATACCTCGATCGATCTGGCTGCCGGCACGGGCAACTTCGCCCCAGTAAAGAAAAGAGTAGCCAACGAAAAAGTCTAGATCGTATTGCGAATGAAATCGCATTCGAATGCCGACTTCGGATATCGTGTCGAACTCGTCCTCTTTGAACGTACCAATGTTCGTTCCTTGGGCCAGAAAGCCAGCACTGGATGCGGATGCATCACCAGTCGCCGTCGTCACATTCGTGCCGCCGTTCACAGTGGCTCGCGAGGAAGTCGCTCCCAACGCAACTTTTCCGAAGAACTCCAGCGAACCATTTTGAATTGTGGGGCCTATGTATTCGTAACCCAAAGTTAGGCCATGGAACTCGTTCTCCGTATCGAACTCATCAAACAAGACAAATGATGTACCAGCGACCACGTCAGTGAGTGCTGTTGTCGATTCGTCAATCCGAACCATGTCGTCCAAGTTCGCACCGCGATAACCAATGATAAAGCCCGTCCGTGATCCATTGGCATAGATGAACGAATGGCGTAGCAATGCCTCGTAAGTTCGAAACTCTGAGGTAGAGCGAATCGCCAATTCGCCTTCTATGAGTCCGTCGAAATTTATCAGACGCGCGTTCTCGGTTTCCGTCGTCGTGTCGATGAATGGTCGTGCCAAAGCTGGGAAAGAATTTGCCGAAGCGTTAAAACTTTCCGATGTGTCGTTAAGCTCCAGATAGGAGACTTCAACGCTGGTTGTGTGATTCGCATCGAGCCAACCACCTACCGAAAATCTACCGCCGGAACGAGTATCGTCGTGAAACTCTTCGTTGCCGAATTGCGTTATTGACGTCGGTAGAACGCCGGCAACGGTTTGGTCCGCACTGCTTGGACTCGAGGTAGCAAGCGCAGGAAAATCGACACCCTTGGTTGACCAATACAACCACTCGGCTGAGATCCATGCCGCAGTCGGTGTGCATGTCGGCTCGCAGTCAATCTGGTTGTACGAGTCGACGTGAATCGGCTCTACGTAATTAACCTGTCGCGTTGGGCTAGCACTTTGTGCCGTGCGAGAAACCGATGATGCTGGCTGATGAAGCACTCGTTGTGACCCAGCAAGGTGAGTGCCTCGATTCGTATCCTGTGCATATACCACCGATGCCAGCATGCTGGCGGCTGTGACCATTAAGATCGACGCAGGCTTTCTCATTTCGCCACTCCGCGACACGTGAATTAGTATCCTTGCTTCGCTAATCGGAGTTAATGGCGGTAACCGTTAAGGTTTCCTGCCGCATTGGGGAAGATTTGTAAAACATCAAGGAAATGAGTGGCGTGAGGTGCCATCCTGATATGTGGCAGCAAAGCCTTCGTAGCGGTGTCACGTATGAAAAAAGCGTGGCTCAGCGTACAAAAACAGAATGGGTTGACTTTTACGCGCTCATTTTACCGACCGTCTGCTAGAGTAATTTATGGGATATGAAAGTTGGCCTAGGCTTTAACACGCACAAAACGATGACTGCTGGACTTCGAGGACTGTCTTGTACCATTTGGGTTTCGTTCGCGATTGCGATCCGCGCCCAAGTTGTTTTCGGGCATGGCGTACCCATCGATGTCGTGGCGGTCGATGGTAAACTCACCCCGTTTCTTCTTGATTCTCTTCCTGCCGAGATCGCTTCCTTGCAGGAAGATCTGGTGACCGGAATAGTGAGCGCGAATTCACCGGGGTTTGGCGTAACTAATAGTGCAAACCAAATCCGACCCGGAACCGCACTCGGGCTGAACGTCGTATCCCCGCTCGGATATTTCGACGGAACACAACTAGTTGAACCGGCTACCACTCTGAGAATCGATTCTCCAGTTGGTTTCGATAGCTACGTCGTCGGCGCCAACACTGGTGAGCAGACAGGGTTTAACCTGGGGGTGTTCTCCGGATTTCCTTTTTGGGAAGCGGACAGCAGCTACACGCTTGAATCGCCGGAAGCTGGATTTGGGCTCTATGGCTTTCTGGCCCAAGTCACTTCACCTAGCTATGTTGATTCCGATCCGTTTTTGTTCCCTTTGGTTTATGATCCAGAATTTGATTTAGGGCCAACAGGTTTCCGGAGCGGCGTCTCTGCACTGCGTGGTTTGTTTGAAGAGTCTTCAAGCGAAACTATATACGACGTGAATCAGGACGGACTGTTGAACGGTAGCGACGTGGATCAAATCTGCGCTGCGGTTGGCTCAAACGACGAGAGCTTCGACCTGAATACGGATGGTCAAGTGAGCGTGGCGGATGTCGAAGCGTGGCTGGCTGCCAACTCTTCGTCGAACGGCGATGCAGATCTGGATGGCAATGTGTCCTTCTCCGACTTTCTCATACTCACGGCAAACTTCGCAACTTCGGACAATTGGACTCACGGCAATTTCAATTGCGATGGAACCGTGAGTTTTCCTGACTTCCTTATTCTGTCGTCGAATTTTGGATCCATCGCGACATCCTTCCCCGCAAGCTCTGTTGAGTCGGTCCCGGAACCCTCATCAGGCATGTGGACAATTATCTTCTCCCTCCTAGCTTTACGTTTTACCTACCTGAGCACTCGCTCAACTTGAAGCAGAATTCTCTGCCCGATTCCGATACTTTAAACCACAAAAAATTACGCAATGAAATTCAACATCTGTCTAATCGCTGTTTTGCTGTTTAGTGGGCCTGTCTTTGCGCAGTCATTCACTTCTACACTCATTAGTGACAACGTCATCAGTGGCGGCCAAGTGATCTCAAGCGAAGCGGAGCAAGTTTTCGCTACGTTCGAATTGAGCACGGATCCGCAAGACGTTTCCTTGACGCAACTGACATATGAGATCGTGTTGTCGTCGTTCGATATCGACGGAACGAGAACCGCCGACCTTGGGGACGATGTCACAGCCATCCACTTGCACACACTCACAGACTGCGTCCAACCGACGTGCATCGAAGGTGATTCTGCTGGAACAAGGCACGTATTGAATATCTTCGGCAGCCCTCGTCAGGACGACGCTGACATACAACTCGACCTCGCGTCCTCGACGATTAGCGGAATATGGGATCCATCGGATGTGAATTCACTGACACCTGCACCGGGACTCGATCCAAATGACTTTTTGAATGAGTTGGCTAACGGCCAGCTGTTTCTCATGGTTCACACAAGAGCATTTCCGGCCGGTGCAGTCGGCGGTTTTATTGTGCCCGAACCATCCACGGGACAGTTAGCTTTCATGGCTTTAGTAATACTCGGACTAATGCGACAACCAAAGAAAATTGGCAAAGGTAAATGATGAACCGAAAGAATAAAATGAACCTCGGCAAGTCGCTCAGTCATGAGCGGCTAGAGTCGCGAAACATGTTTGCAGTACTATCGGGTGCTGTGTTTTCCGACGCAAACGCGAATAGCGTTCGTGATTCGGGAGAGGTTGGCATTCCTGGAATCGTAATGCGTTTGCAGGATTCTACTACGGGTGAGTCCGTACAATCGGCGCTAACTGATGATTCAGGCAACTACGTGTTTGATGATGTGCCTGGTGGTACGTATGAGATAACAAAGCAGTCCGCATCAGCGACTTCGGACGATCCAGCCCCGGCCGTGTTAAGCGATCTCGTGGTTGCCGATGACGAAACGCTAGGCGGCAACGACTTCACTGAGGAACCGCTGTTAGCTCGCTACACAGGTATTAATTGGTTCTTCGCTTTGGCTCCACCTGCTCACGAGATTCTGCGCGAAACGATTGCAATCAGCGAATCGGAAGCGGGGGATGAGGATTTGGCAGCTACCATTCGCGCCGGTGCGGGCGGAGGTCCGCTGAACATTGCGCCCATCGCGAATCCGGATAGCTTTGCAACCGTCGTGGATGTCGGGCTGACCATTGGGCCGGACGAAGGATTGCTGGTGAACGATACGGACGACGATGGCGATACACTGACTGCGGCAATTGTTGAGCAGCCTTCGAATGGCGTCGCCTTAGTCAACTCTGACGGTTCCTTTACTTATACCTCAGACACTGGTTTCATCGGGCAGGATTCATTTACGTACCAGGCGAGCGATGGGGCAGTGGTGTCCAATGCTGCAACCGTCACGATCATTGTTGACGATGG
>CAYNJG010000030.1:1492-51970 GCA_964397295.1 uncultured Pirellulaceae bacterium | reverse complement strand
TCCGCGTGGTGCTCAATCTATCGCGCTTGCAGCGAAGATGCGTGCTCTTCTCGAGGGACGTTTCAACGTTGGTTTCGACGACGTGCGCCGCGTCTTTTTGCCCGCGATGCGTCACCGTGTGATTTTGAACTTCGAAGCGCAGGCCGAACAGATTGAAGTCGATCAAGTTCTGCTCGACATCCTGGACGGTTGTCCTGAGAAGCCTGACGTTCCGGCAGCAGCAGTGGCCTAGCCCGAACGAACATGCCTAACTCAAACGACACATCGGATCTATTGCCGCCCGAATTGCTGACGCAGCTCGAGCGTCTTGAATTAGTCACGCGCAAGATCTTTCGCGGACGAATGAAAGGCGAACGACGCAGCAAGCGGCGCGGGCAAAGCGTCGAGTTCGCCGACTTTCGAAATTACGTTGCCGGCGACGATTTGCGATTCATCGATTGGAATATGTACGCGCGGCTGGACAAGCTGTTCTTGAAAGTATTTCTTGAAGAAGAAGACCTCCATTTTCATTCGCTCATCGACACCAGCGCATCAATGGAATTCGGCGACCCCAGCAAACTGCATTACGCAAAGCAACTTGCAGGTGCCTTGAGTTTCGTTGGCCTTTGTCGAGGCGACCGCGTGAAGGTCGACACGTTGGGCCAACCTCTCGCAAAACCTTCGCCGAGTTTGCGAAGCCGCGCCAGTCTTTGGCGTTTGCTGCAACAGCTAGAAGAAATCAAAACAGGCGACAACACGCCGCTCGAAGAAGGCGTGAAGAACTTTTGCCTGCGAAACTCTGGCAAAGGTATTCTGATCTTGATCACGGACTTGATGGACAAGGCCGGTTACGAGAATGCGTTGCGTTACCTTCTCGCACAAGATCTGGACGTCTACGTGATCCATGTCTTGTCGCAGGCTGAGATCGAGCCAGATGTTACAGGCGACTTGAAGCTTGTCGACTGCGAAGACGCGGATGTGGCGGAAATCACCGTGAGTAAACCGTTGCTCGATCGCTACCAACGAACTTTGGCGTCTTTCGTCAACGGAGCCCAAGAGTTTTGCACGCGTCGCGGCATGCACTACCTGATGGCAAATACATCGATTCCCGTTGACCAAATGGTTTCTAGCTATCTTCGCAAACGAGGTCTCGTGCGATGAATATGGCTTGGGATCTTTTGAGCCGTGGGCAGTGGGCACTGTTGCTCACGATTCCGCCGTTGATCGTGCTGTTGTACTTTTTGAAGTTGCGACGCGAACCACTGGAGGTCCCGAGTACCTACCTGTGGAGTCGTACGATCGAAGACATGCACGTGAACAGCATCTGGCAACGCTTGCGGCGAAATTTGCTGCTGTTTTTGCAACTGCTACTGCTGCTGCTGGCGATACTCGCTTGCCTAAACCCCAACTGGCGAGGCACCACGCTAGAAGACGATCGGGCGATTTTCTTGATCGACAACTCGGCCAGCTCAATGGCTACGGACATGGGCCGCAGTCGGTTGGACGAAGCAAAACGACTAGCAAAAGACCTGATCAACAGCGAACTCAGCTCCGGCGATAAGGGCATGATCATCGCGTTCTCCGACGGCGACGGAGCTCGCACCATTCAGTCCTACACCGACAACAAACGCACACTCATTCGAAAGCTCGATACGATCGAACCCACGCATCGTCGCACGAGTTTGAAACAAGCATTGTCCTTCGCGGCCGGACTTGCAAATCCAAATCGCAGCTCCTTCGGCGATAGCCAAGACGTCAACACAGCCGCAGCGAAACCAGCATCGCTATTCATACTCAGCGACGGCCGAGTCGCCGAAACGCCAAACTTCTCACTCGGCAATCTCAAGCCGACCTACGTCAAACTCGGCACGAAAGAAGCCAACAACGTTGGAATAACCGCATTTCAAGCAACCAAGAATCCCGAGAAGCCGGATCAGCTTCAAGTGTTCGCCGGCATTCGCAATTACAGCGGTATCGATCAGAAAGTCTCGATCGAACTCTTCCGAGACGACAAGATGATCGACGCGTCGGAAATCGATCTTGGTGCAAACGCAGAAGGCGGCCGCGAATTCTCGTTGGGGCAGATTGATTCAGGCACACTGCGACTAGAAATCGAGGCAAACGATGACTTTGACATCGACGATCGAGCCTATGCGATCCTCGACACGACGCAACGCACAAACATTCTGATCGTCACGCAAGGCAACGTGTTTTTGTCGAGCGCCTTCACCACCGAACGCATGACTAAATACGCGGACGTAAAAATAACCACGCCTGACTTCCTCGAAGGCGAGCAATACTTAAAAGACGCCGCCGATGGAACGTACGACTTAGTGATTTTCGACGAGTGCGCTCCAGCAAAGAAATCGCTAATGCCGCTATCGAACACGGTATTCTTTGGCGCGCTGCCTCCCATCGAAACCGAGAATGATCCGGCGGCGGCGGAAGTCGTGCCGATCGAAACCGATTGGACGCCAACCGAAAGAGTTGCCGGTCCGTCGATCATCGACACGGATAAATCGCATCCAATTATGCAGTTCGTCAACGTTAACAACATTTTGATCGGCGAATCTTATGTATTGGATCCGCCCAAGGGTGCAACGGAACTAATTGACACAGATCTCGGCCCAGTAGCCGCCATCGCCACCCGTGATAGTGTGCAAGATCTAGTAATCGGCTTTGCGTTGCTAGGCCGCGATGAAGACGGCAGCGAATACTACAACACTACCTGGGTGCGCAACGATCCGAGCTATCCAGTGTTCATTCAAAACGTTTTGAATTACTTGGGCGGCATTTCTGAATCCGAAGACGTCGCGATCTATCGACCAGGGCAGCTGATTGAGTTGCGTCTCGATACGGCCAGCAAAGAGTTACAGATGACAGCTCCAGACGGAAAGAAATCAACCGTTGGCAGAGGAAGAACGGGAGCTTTCGCGTTTACCAACACGGACAAAGTTGGCATCTACGAACTAACCGACTCAGCATCGCCCGAGGACAAGCATCGCGTGGCTGTTAACTTGTTCGATGAAGTCGAGAGCGACATCATTCCTGTTGAAGAATTGGCGTTTGACGAGAACGTCAAGATCGCGAGCGGCAATGCTCTTCAACGCACACGCCGCGAAACGTGGAAGTGGCTAGTCATGCTCGTCTTGGTCGTACTGCTGGCCGAGTGGTACATCTACAACCAACGCGTTTACCTATAGCTCTCCGCTTTAAATTTAAACCGACGGAACGACCGACGAAAGCACTTCAGCAGGAATGTCATCGCCGGCGGCAACTGGTGTCTTCTGCCAGACATTCCCAAGCATGATGCAATTGATGCCCGAACCGATACCAAACATACCGACTCGATCGTCCGATTGAAGATGACCACTCATCGCGCCAACTGCTGCGGTAATCGGCAATGCAACCGATCCTGTGTTGCCCAGCCATTCGACCGTAGCAAAATCTTTCGTGACATCCATCTTCAACGAATCGAACATCATTTTCTTGTGCGCCGGTCCAACTTGGTGGCAAACGGTCTTGCCGATTTTGTCACGCGTCCAATCCAGCTTCGACAAAAACGATTTGAAATTCTTCGCACCCGTATCGCAACCTTCGCGCATCAACGTTTCCGAATCCGTTTCCATCAATGGCTGCATACCCGACGCAACGGCCTCGTCTGCTCCACTGTGGCATAGCTCATGGAACTGAGTGTTCGCGTACACTGATCCGCCCAGTATTCGGTTTCCTGTCTGGCTCACATCGCGATGCGTAACGAGTATCGCGCAACTTCCAGAACCAATCGTTAACGATGCAATGGCCGTTTTGATTGCCTTTCGCGTGAGCGTTTCGTTCGCATTGAGTTCGTCGATCGTTGTCTCCACCAGTTGTCGACTGCCTTCAGTCCCGACTACAAGTCCTGCCTTGATCTGCCCCGCTTCGATCATCGTGCTCAACAACAAAACGCCGTTCATTAAACCCAAACACGCGTTCGACACATCAAAAATCTGGCAGTCCGCCGGCAATCCTAGGCCGTGGTGAACAGCACAAGCCGTTGCGGGTTCGAGATGATCTCGACAGACCGAGGCATGAATCATGGCGCCTATCTGCCCACGATCGAAGTTCGCCGCCTCAATGGCGCGGTTGCCACTGACGATGCTCTTTTCACTGGGAAGCGTGCCGGGACTCCAAAATCGTCGTTCGCGAACGCCCGTAATCAGCTCAAGACGCCCTTCTGGTAGCCTCAAACGGTCGTAAAGTGGTTCCAAACGCTTTTCAACATCCGCTGTCGTGATGATCTCTTGCGGCAAAGCAACACCGAATGATTCGAGACAGGCATTGTGGAACAACATAAATCAGGCAGTGTTTCGAAAGAGCAAACGAGCGAATGAGCCTTTAAAAATAGGCCAGTTGGCTGCTTTCGTAAACCAACTCGGCAGCAGCGATGCTTAACTATTCGCAGGCTATCGGGTTGGGACGAGATGAAGAAATCGATTACGTAAAACCGCCCTGGTTGGTCTCACAGCGGAGAGTGACTGCACTGCTGCCACAGGATGTAGTGCCATTCACATGGCCTACCCCAAGATGTTGGCAAGCCCTTGTGTCAAGTTCTATTACACCTAGGTTAGCCAGCGACTTGAGTTTTTCGTTTAGACAAGCGTTCCTCGTAAGGAAGTATCTCGGGAAGAGGTGGAGAGTAGCCGTTTTTGCGGCAATTGGCGTGATCTTTGCCAGGAGGTCAGCCAAACATGCTTTCCACAGTGATTCACATGATGTGAAAGCTCTCACGAGTGCCTACCTGATGGAGCCTTGATATGGCTACGAAGCCCTTTATTGGAATTAACACGGACTACTTTTCCGCAGCAGATAACCGTCCAGCCTACTCTGTGACGTGTGCTGGATACTTTGACAGCGTGACTTCGGCCGGCGGAATCCCCGTACTTATTCCGCCACTAACGGAAGAAAACGACCTCGATGCTTTGATGGAAAAGCTCGATGGTGTAATCATGATCGGGGGTCGGGACCTCGATCCGCAAAACGACGGGTATATGCTGCACCCGACGGTTCGTCCTATGGACGCTCGTCGCGAGGCGTTTGACCGCATGATGGTACGCTACATCTGCGAACGCCAGATTCCGGTATTCGGTATCGGGGCCGGAATGCAACTCATCAACATTGCTATGGGCGGCAATCTGTTTCTTCACATTCCCGAAGACTTGCCAAAAGCCATTCCGCACAAAGACCCAATCGACCAATCGCATCGCCACGGCTTGGACGTATCGATGGAGCGAGGCTCAATCATGGAGAGAGTCTACGGGGACGGGGAAGTTCGCGTAAACAGCATGCATCACATGGCCATTGACGAAGTAGCACCGGGCTTTGCGGTTACGGCTCGTTGCCCAGACGGTGTCGTGGAAGCAATCGAAAGTCGTATTGAGGGATGGACAGCACTTGGGACCCAATTCCACCCTGAATCGAACTCCGCGTCGGCGCTCGATGTTCGCATCTTCCAAGAGTTCGTCACGGCAATAAATGAGCCCGCGACACTCCTCAAAGTCGCGTAAAACTGCTCAGGTAGCTTTACGAAATCGCCCTTTCGCCTGAAGTATTGGTCGAAAAGGCAGAATTTTCGTGAAAATCAGATTCAAACTCTGTACAAAGATTGGGAATCTGAGGTATTATATGCGGCACGGGCAGAAAGAACCTATTGGGGCAACTCTACGGGTTCTTTCAGTTCGCTGTGGCCGCACCTTACGGAAGGTAGCTGGCGGCAGAGCTTGAGGAGAGATGATCCTTAGCACCTCCGGTTTCGTGTGTTGCGAGACCGGAAATCCGCTAGGTACAGTCGCCATCTTTCTTTGGCTCCGCCGCTAGCCGCCTTTGAAGAACCGGCCATGTTTCCAGGATGGAAGAATTTTTCTACCGAATCTACCATTCGCCAGCTTGGCGAAGATCTCGGATTTGTTCGATCGATTGGAATTCGATTCGATCATCTTTCTGCTGAAGCCCGCGCCGTTTGTGTCGGTTTCCCGCCGGTACCAACGCTCTCTTCGCCGGAAATCAACGCGGTTGTTACCGAAACGCTACCCTCCAACTTGCTGATGCAACTTAGAGCATTGGAGTTGAACGAAGGCGGTCTTGAACAACTCGAATCGATCTCGCAAAACTTCAACGCGATTGCGATTCGGTTGTGCCAAACATTGCTCGCCGACATCAATGATGTCGACGACGAGATTCTGACGATGGGTTGCCACGGCGCAGGCGTTTGGAACATTCGCGATTCCGAACAACGCAACTATCACGAGCTTTGCAATTCGTCGCTGTTGGCGGAAACATTTGGAAAAACGGTGGTCGACGATTTTCCTGCCCGCGACTTAGCAAGAAACGGAATCGGTGGGCCAGTGGAATCGCATGGCCTTTGGATGTTGCTCGCGGATCGTGTCAGCAACCCAGGGTATCGGTGGCGCGGCTTGCTAGACGTCGCTTACCATGCAACGAAGTTCACAATGATTCCGCCGCTGGATGAACGGTCACGACGCGACGCCACATTTTCGATGGATATCTGTATTGGTCACCGGCTTCTTGGTGAGCTTGCGTCGCGGGTCGAGCACAAACCTATTGCGGACTATGCAAAACTGGCAACCGCGGGCAAAGTAATTCGTGAACTCGCGGAAATCTGGCGTGCCACGGCGATCGGCCAGGAAACCGCATGGTCGCCGAAAGGCGTAAGTGCATTGCCCTACCTGTATGCGCTCGATCAATCGATCTACAAGTCCGCTTCACTGGATGATCTCCTTGCAACGGCCACACACTTTATTGCTCAACAAGCAGCCAACTTTGTATTGCACAGCGTCTCCGCCGCTCATCCTGTTGGCGAATTGTTCGTGATGGGTGAAGGAGCTCGAACGAACCAGCTGCTGATGCGTTCGCTCGGGAAGTCTCTACCCGTGATTCCGATTCGAAAAATGGACGAACTCGGACAAGATCGATCGATACTCGCAGCATCCATTGCGTCGCTCGCGATGATGAACTTGTGGCAGATCCCGCTTGCGCCCAGTCGTGGCGGCGAAGTACCGCGTGTACTCGGCCGCATTACTCCAGGCAGTCCCAGCAACTGGCAGCGGGTTCTCCGTGAGATGGATTCCAACGCACCCTGGCTATTGCCGCTCAGAGAAGCGATCTAGGCAATCCTGCCGTAACGAATGGTAGATTGGTACTTGCGGCTACATGAATCGGCGTTGCGGATCTGATAGGCTTTGGAGGGTAAATCTACGCTTTTCGAAGGCGATTCATGCGAAGTCACATCAAGCTCCTAGCGTTTGCTTTCTTTCTGGTTGGCCAAATCAGTTCCGCTCAAACCGCGAACACGCTGAAAGTTCTGTATCTCGGCGACAACGGCCACCATCAACCCGCCGTCCGCTTTTCTCAGCTGCAACCAATCCTTGAAGGTCGTGGCATCCGCATGAAGTACACCGACAACATGCAGGATTTGAATAGCGAGAATCTTGCCGAATTCGACGCGCTGGTCGTGTACGCAAATATCGATCGTATCGAAGCGTCTGAAGAGAATGCGTTGCTCGACTACGTCGCGAAAGGTGGTGGCTTTGTTCCCCTGCACTGTGCGACGTATTGCTTCCGCAACTCGGATGAAGTCGTGCAGTTAATGGGTGCCCAGTTCAAGAGACATGGTGGCGAAGTTTTTCGCACTGAAATCGCAATTACGGATCACGTGATCACGAAAGGATTCGGCGGTTTCGAAAGCTGGGACGAAACGTACGTCCATCACTTGCACAACGAAAAGAATCGCACGGTGTTGGAATATCGAGTCGACAAGGAAGGCCGCGAACCATGGACTTGGACTCGCACGCATGGCGAGGGACGAGTTTTCTACACCGCATGGGGCCACGATCACCGAACATGGCGAAACCCGGGCTTTCATAATCTGGTCGAACGCGGCATTCGCTGGGCAGCAAAAGACGATCCCTCTGTGGTTCCTAGCTACTTGAATGACCTGCCATTCGAAACACCTGAGATGACTCCAAAGCGAACGGATAAAAAACCGTTCGACTACATCGATGTCGGTGCGAAGATTCCCAACTATCCACCGAGTTCGAAATGGGGCGTGCAAGAAGAACCACTAACAAAAATGCAAAAGCCGCTCTCGCCGGAAGAGTCCATCAAGCACTTCGTGACGCCGGTTGACTTCGAGGTCAAGCTCTACGCAGCCGAACCCGATTTGGGTGGCAAACCGATCGCAATGAATTGGGACGAGCAAGGCCGCCTTTGGGTTTGCGAGTCGTACGATTATCCCAACGAACTGCAGCCCGGAAACAAAGGCCGCGATCGCATCCGGATTTGTGAAGACACAGACCGAGACGGCAAAGCCGATAAATTCACGGTCTTCGCGGAAGAGCTGAGTATTCCGACCGCAATCACGTTCTATCGGGGTGGAGCGATTGTCCACAACGGCACAGAAACGTTGTACTTGAAAGACACCAATGGCGACGGAAAAGCCGATGTTCGCAAAATTCTGGTTTCCGACTGGGCGTTAGGCGATACCCACGGTGGCGTCAGCAACTTCCGATACGGCCACGACAACTGGTTTTGGGCGATGCAGGGCTACAACAACTCTTCGCCGAAGATCGCGGGCAAAGAACAGACCGATGCCGAACGACAAAGTTTTCGCATGGGCTTCTTCCGATTCAAACTAGACAACAACGACCCACCAAACGTGACGGACATCGAATTCATCCGTTCGACGAATAACAACACGTGGGGACTTGGCCTCACCGAAGAAGGTCTGGTTACAGGCTCGACGGCCAATCGAAATCCAAGCGTCTACATGCCACTCGCCAATCGCTACTACGAGCGCGTCCGTGGCTGGGGGCCAACGCAGCTCGGCACGATGGCCGACAATCACTTGTTCGAGCCGGTCACTGATCGAGTTCGCCAAGTTGACCAGCACGGTGGGTATACGGCCGGCGCGGGGCACGCTGTCTACACAGCCCGAGCGTATCCGAAACAGTACTGGAACCGTACCGCTTTCGTTTGCGGGCCAACCGGACATCTCGTAGGAACTTTCGTCATGAAACGCGACGGCGCTGACGTTTCGTCGTACAGCCCGAGTAACTTGCTGGCGAGCACCGACGAATGGAGTGCTCCAATCGCAGCGGAAGTTGGCCCCGATGGCAACGTTTGGGCCTTGGATTGGTACAACTACATCGTGCAACACAACCCAACGCCTCGCGGGTTCGAGCGAGGAAACGGAAACGCGTACGCGACCGATCTACGCGACAAAAAGTACGGACGCATTTATCGTGTTGCGTACAACGGTAACAAAGAAGCGCAAACCTGGACATCACTCCAAAATGCGACTCCTAGCCAACTTATTGACGCACTCAGTCATCCAACAATGACTTGGCGATTACACGCACAACGGCTGCTAGTCGAACGCGGTCAACTCGATGTCGTTCCAGCGCTGATGAAGAAAGCGATGGACGAATCGGTCGATGAAATCGGACAGAATCCCGGCGTCATTCACGCACTTTGCACGCTGCAGGGTCTTGGTGCACTCAAGCCGAACGATTCGCAAACACAGAACCTCGCTGAGCTTGTATTCAAACACTCGTCGCCCGGCGTTCGTCGCATCGCGTTGCTCACGATTCCGCTCGATGAAATTCTCATCAGCAACTATTTGACCAACCTCGCGCTCGATAGCGACTACCAAGTTCGCCTTGCAGCACTTCGGGCTATCGCTGACACACCTGCACCATCAAGCTCTGCTGGCGCCGTGGTTATCGCATCAGCGGTCGACAAGAGTTCGATGGCGGACCGCTGGCTGAAGGACGCAATCATGAGTGCGGGTTCCGTGCACGCGGGCGAGAGTTGGCAATTCGATTTCGATGGTGCTGTTCCAATCGAATTCATCGAGCGTATGGCGGAACATGCAGCTCGTGGAAAGATGGACGGTGGATCGCTGAGCAATGTCCTGGCATCACTAGCGAAGATGTCACCCACATCGATCTCGGCGGCCATACGGGGACTAAGCGCCGGTTGGCCGAAGGATCACAAAGTCGATATCGGATCTGCTGGTGAAGAGAATCTGAAAAACGCATTGAAAGTAGCTGGTCCCAACGAGAAAGGTCAGCTTGTTCAACTCGCCGCGACGTTTGGAAGCAAGAACATAAAGGAGCTGTCAAAGGAAATCGCGAGTACTCTCGAAAACGCGATCGCAGACGCCACAATCAACGATGCGAAACGCATTGACGCCGCTACGCAACTGGCAGGCATACTCCCGGTTGATTCTGTCAAAACCATTCTCAATCACATTGGTCCTCAATCGAGCCCGGAATTAGCATCAGGTCTATTGAACGCTTTGGCAAACGCATCTGACGAAGCAATCGGACCGGCACTAGTCGAAAAAGCAATTTCGGTCACGCCAAAAGCTCGCGAGGTAGCACTCAACGTGCTCCTCAAACGCCCGAAGTCGACGATGGCGTTACTGGAAGGTATCGAGCAGCGGCAGTTGCAGATCCCCGATCTGAAGCTCGATCAACGGCAGGCGTTATCGAATCACCCGAACAACGATATCAAACAGCGGTGGACGAAGCTCTTGAAAGCCAGTGGTGGCTTGCCCGATCCCGATCGCCAAAAAGTCATCGAGGACATGATCGCGATCACGCACGTAAAGGGTGATGTCAAAAAAGGCCTCGCGGTTTTCGAAAAGCAGTGTTCGAAGTGCCACATGCACGGCAAGATTGGCCAACAGATTGGACCAAACCTGACAGGAATGTCCGTGCATCCGAAAGAAGAACTGTTGGTTCACATCCTGGATCCAAGCCGCAGTGTCGAAGGCAACTTCCGTCAGTACACCGTCGTCAAGTCAGACGGCCAAGTCATTAACGGCATGCTCGCCTCCGAATCAAAAACAGCCGTCGAGATCATCGACACGGAAGCCAAGCGTCACGCGATCGCTCGTAGCGATATAGACGAACTAATCGGTTCAAAAAAATCAGTGATGCCCGAAGGGTTTGAGAAACTGATCGCCAAAGCTGAGTTCACGGACCTCTTGGAGTTTCTTACGGACAAAGGAAAATTCGTTCCGCTGCCACTCGATAAAGTCGCCACGGTAGTCAGCACGAAGGGTATGTTCCACGGAGGTGACAACGGGGCCGATCGAATTGTCTTTGACGAGTGGGGTGGAAAATCGTTCAAGGACATTCCGTTCTACATCGTGGATCCTAAGGGCAAATCCACACTGAACATGATTCTGCTTAACGGTCCACAAGGCACACTTCCACCGAAGATGCCAAAACAGATCGAGCTAGCCGCCAACATGCCGATCAAAACGCTTCACATGCTCGGCGGTATCGGTGGCTGGAGCTATCCTGCCGTGCAAAACAAATCGACATCGGTCATCGTCCGCTTTCGATATGCGGATGGAGAAACAGAAGACCACGAACTGAAGAACGGCGTTCACTTTGCGGATTACATCCGACGCGTGGACGTGCCCGAATCGGAGTTTGCCTTCCAAGTTCGCGGGCAGCAGGTTCGCTATTTATCCGTTTCGCCGAAACGTACGGAGGTCGTCGAGCAAATTCTGTTAGTGAAAGGCGATGACGCCACCGCACCGATCGTTGTGGCGGTGACGCTAGAGACACCATAGGTTTCAAAGCCCCAGGCCGCCATAAGCAGAACTTTCCTTGGGTACCAAATCGAATGACTGCTTAACGGCGGATTCCACGTCGGCGTTCTGCTGTTTCGGGTCTAGTTTGATACCGTGATGCTCTAGCAACGATCCTTTGCGATAATGAACCTCGCTGTTGGCTATCTGATACTCTGTGAGAGTTCGGAAGTAATCAATCTCGGTTTGAGACTGGCGACTTTGTGCATCCAAGACCACGGCCAGCGGTACGCTCTGTGCAACTCGGTAGCCTGTCTCCGCCGCACTGACTTGATCACGAGCGGCCTTCAACGCTTTGAATTGTGTCTGCGCGACCCTGTACCGATCTCGTAGTCGACGAACGGCCGACGATAGTTGTTGTGCTAACTCCAGCTGTTCCAATCGCTTTCGAGATCGTTTTAGTTGCAGCTGTTGACCACGAACCTGAGTCAATTTTGCTCGGCTCCCCAACCGCAGCTGTGGGAAACCCGTTCGCCATTCTCTGAATTCGCCCTCCGTCAGTTGGGCCCACAACGCATCCGCATCGATTTCCGGGCTGAGTTGTTTTTTGGCATCCAGAAGTTGTAACTCGTTCTGCTTAACTCGCCACCTCTGACGCCGCAGTTCGGGGGAGCTATTGACGCTCTCGTCATTGATTTCATCCCAGTCGTATTCAAACCTTGCTTTCGAGGGTTGGTCAATTGGCTGGATCAACCTGCCATCGTTGGACATACCTAGGAGATGTCGCAACCGCGATTCCTGATGATGAAGATCGGACTTTGCTTGTTCCAATCGAGACTTAAACGCAAAGTACTGAGCGCGGGATTGAGCTTCATCAGTTGCTTCGCCTCCAACCAGCTCTTTTTCTTTTCGAGTTTTAGCTTGTTTCCAAATGGCGTCAGCAGCGCCGAAGCCTGTTCGAGCTGCTTCCAGGTTGCGATAGTGAAAGTAGAGTTCCCAATAGGCTTCGATGACTTTGACGACGAAAAAACGGATGTTAGTCTGATCCGCCGTAACAAACGTAGTCGTTGCATCATGGGCAAGAGGCGAGAAGTCAGGGTTCTGTTTCAGCGAACTCGGTGGTGAATTTGAATGATCGCGTTTAACGTGCAGCCTGGACTGGGACGAGGCCATTGGTCTGATTGCCAGTACTTTCACCTTGTGTCCATTCTGAATGGCAATCGATATCGCGTCCTCCAGCGTCAACTTAAGGCGTTCGCGGTGCTCTGGTTTCTCGACTACACCAGGTTGAGCAACTTTGCCGACCGTTGCAGGCGTGGACGCACTGACCTTAGGATTGGTGTTCGGGAGCACACTATCAAATCGATCAGCCGGTTCCTCAACTCTGACATTCGTCGCAGCGGGCTTCAGAGTAACGATATCGCCGTCTTGCAACGTGACATCCGCCTTGGCAATCACGGGTTGTTTGCCGACCGGATATCGAAGAGGAATTCGAATCGTTCGTGACTCGCGATGAATGACGATTTCTTCGACCGAATCCGCTGGTAATCCGCCTGTCTTCGCCAACGCGGTAATTACGTCTGCCTTGTTTGATGCGATCGAAAGAACGAAGCTGCTTTCGCTTCGTATTTTTTCGGCAGATAAATCTTGCCGAAATACGATAACTTCGATGTGCCTGGGACGGATCATGGTAATGATGATTCGTTGCTCACCCTCTACTAGCACTTTCTCCTTCACCGTATATGCTTCGACGATCAGCTCTTCGGCTTGCTCTAGCGTTAACCCAGTAACCTTGAGTGGACGGATAAGTGGCAACGGAACAGTTCCATCCTTCCGAATTGGAATTGGAAATCCAAATGACGGAGCAACGCCTGCCGCGTCTGGAAGATTGACTGGAGGTAGTTGGTTTTCAGCTCCGAGGATTCCTTCAATGTATACACCTAATACGTCGCCTGGCCCCAATACTGTCTCTTCGGTCTTCGACCGCTTCAGCAACGAGAGGGGAAGTTCTTCGAAAGCTACAACAGAGGTTTCTCGTTTCGATTCGTTTTCATGTCCGTCAACGACGTCGGGACCTGCCGAATCTGCGACCGAGGTTGGCTCTGTCGAGATCTCTTCGCTGTCCAAATAATGTTCGATCTGAGGCGATGCCTCGATGGTAGCTTCATCACCCCACATCAGACTCGCACCTGGCAAGCTAACGACAGCAAGCAAAACAGCGACTGCCCAACACCAAATCGGTGTTCGTGATCGACCACGTTTTTCACAAGTCATAATCTTCTCCAATCGATTCGCGGTAATGTCGAAGGGGCGCACACCTGGCGCCACCGGGATAGCCTTTAATTCTCGCTTCAGTTCCAACACACTTAGCAACGACCGGGCGTAGTCCTTCGCGGATATCCCCAGTGTTGAAATTACTTCTTCGTCACAGCATGATTCGGCACCAAGCCGTAGGGCGTTGCTCGTTTTCCAAACCAACGGGTGGAACCACCAAAGCATGCTGACAGAATGGCGGATCAGTCCGATCCATAAATCACCTCGGCGAATATGCAGCAGTTCGTGTGCAAGGATAGGATCGAGGTCACTTCCGTCGAAGTTCTGCGTCAGTTTCTCTGGCACAACAATGCGAGGTCGGAGAAGGCCGACGACGGCGGGTCCGACAGCGCTGGATGTCACCAGGAGTTGTATATTTCGCTTAATTCCCAACCGCTTACGGATTCCGTCGGCGCGGTTTTGAAGCGTTGCATCTTCCACCGAGCATGCAGCCAACGCGCGAATGTAGCACCACGCTCGAATCACCGTGCCGACCATCAACAAAGTGGCGATCAACAGCCAGGCGGCGGGCAGCCAAGCAGATGTGATTTGCCAGATCGAAGGTGGTTCGGTGTTCGCGATCGATCCCTCTATCTCGAATGGAGGCATGTCTAGTTGGTTGATTGCGGGAAAGGCATTACTCGCTTCACCAGTCGCTGCTGTAGTAGGAAACTCGATTGGCTCCGATTCAAATGTCGAAAAGCGATCCGACAGAAACGGCTCGAGTAGTCCGGATTCAGCGTCAACTACTTCGGGGGATGAAACGAATTCTGTTTGAGTCGCGTCGACGTTCAACCAACTGAAAACGCCGACAGGGCTCGACCAGATCGGCGGCGTCACGCATTTGGCTAGTACAACTAGCCACAGCGCGAACGAGAGATGAACATTCTTCCTGGCAATCGTCTTCGACAACAACCAAACGACGATAGCCAACGCGGCGATTTGCATGCTCTGCACAACAAGCAGTTTTTCGAGACTCATTGTTTGCCTCGCTTTCCAGATTGATCGTTCGAGTCTGCCTCTAACTGATCCAACAACTGTCTCAGCCGACTCACGTCGTCATCGTTGAGCCCGCGATCTTCGATTAGATGTTCCATTAATGGCATCGAATCGCCACCAAACAGCCGAGTCACAATGTCGTCGACGGTTTCGCGGATCACGGTTCGCGGCTTTACTCGTGATGAATAAACACGCGTGCGACCGTCAAGTTTCGTCTTCAAATAGCCTTTTTTCTCGAGTCTGCGCAAATACGTCTGTACCGTGGCAAACTCCATTTGTCTGCTCTCTAGCATCGCCTCGTGCACCTCGCGGACGGTGGCCTGTTTCAGCTGCCACAGCGCGCGAGCCACTTCCAGCTCTCCCTTGGATAAGCTTGGTCGTTCGTTCATGATTCCCCCATGCGACTGACGAGTACATTTGTACGCGCAAGCTACACGTACACGTGTACGCGTGCAATGGCAGAATTTTTGCACATGGTCACGGTTCGTTCGCCTTATGGACCGCTGATCTATTAAATGGGCTCATGAAGCTGGATTGCAACCGAATGATGCAGCGGATTCAAAGTTGAACAGATCGCAAACCTACTCAAAGGTGCGTCCACGAGCTGGATGATCGACGACCGTCGCCACCCACTAGCTGAGTTCGCCGAAGACGGAAAACGACCTCCGCAAATGTGGGCGGCACAGGAATGGAGGGTGTACCTCGATTCTGACGAAGCGATTGAGGTCGCAATTCGGTATGTTGAAGACAATCCCGTAAAAGAAGGAAAGGCAAAACAAGACTGGTCGTTCGATGAGGAGCACCTCGTTTAACGGCAAGCCGAAGGCGACTCCCCCGATCTAGACTCAATTCAAAGCCAACAAATGAACCAACACCGCACACTATGCACTGGCCAGTGCCGCCTTCGGCTTGCCGTTAAACGAGGGTTAGCCTTACTGACCTACCTGCTTTGCGCTCCAGCAGTTGCTGCGAATGCTGACGATAAACCCAACTTCGTTGTCATCTTCACGGACGATCAGGGTTACCAAGATGTTGGCTGTTTCGGTTCGCCCGATATTCGCACACCACGACTGGATGCGATGGCGGCTGAGGGAATGAAGTTCACCAGCTTCTACGCTCAGCCGATCTGCGGGCCCTCAAGAGCCGCATTGATGACCGGTTGCTACCCGATGCGTGTCGCCGAACGAGGCCATACGAAACAGGTTCACCCCATCCTTCACAGCGATGAGATCACGGTGGCGGAATTGTTGAAGTCGCAGGGATACGCGACGGCGTGCTTCGGGAAGTGGGACCTCGCCAAGCACCGTCAGGAAGGGTTCTTCATGGATCTGTTCCCGACGCGGCAGGGATTCGATTACTTCTACGGTACTCCGACCAGCAACGACCGCATTGCAAACCTCTATCGCAACGAAGAACTGATTGAGCCGAAAACGGATCTTGCGACGCTCACTCGTCGGTATACGGACGAAGCGATCGGCTTCATGGAAAAGCACGTCGATGAACCATTCCTTGTCTACATCCCGCACACGATGCCGCATACAAAACTCGACGCTTCACCACAGTTCAAAGGCAAAAGCAAACGCGGGCTGTACGGCGACGTGATCGAAGAGATCGACTTCAACGTCGGTCGAATTCTGGATGCGATCCGGAAGAACGGCATCGAAAAAAAGACCTACGTTCTTTTCACCAGCGACAACGGTCCTTGGCTCATCAAGAACAAAGACCTCGCCGACGGCCATTTGAAACGCGACCACGGTGGTTCCGCTGGACCGCTGCGAAGCGGCAAGGTTTCCACGTTCGAGGGCGGACTTCGAGTACCCACGATCCTATGGGGGCCCAACCGAGTCCCAGCAGGAACGGCCTGCGACAAGATCGCCAGCACGCTTGATGTCCTACCAACATTCGCGGGACTCGCCGGAGCAAAAGTTCCTAGTGACCGAGTCATCGACGGCGAAGACATCACTCATTTGTTCCATGGCGAATTCGACAAAGCCAACCCGGACAAAGCGTTCTTCTATTACCTGCGCGTCCATTTGCAGGCAGTTCGTCAGGGCAAGTGGAAGCTGCATCTCCCTCGCGAAAGAGAGCCCGTTGGAGCCGCACCGTTCAGCAAAAACAACCACATCGCACCCGTGGATCGAGTTGGTTTTGAGAAGCCTTTCCTCGTGGATCTCGATAAAGACATCGGTGAGACAGCCGACGTTTCCGCCCAGCATCCCGATGTTGTCAAACGCCTACTTGCTCTGGTCGAAACCATGCGAGAGGATCTTGGTGATTACGATCACGTCGGAAAGAACATGCGATTCTTCGACCCAATAAAGACGCGACCAAGAAAGCCACCCGTTCCAGCACCACGCAGAAAGACTCGATAATCGTCTGGCTTCCGCCGCAGTTAATCGTTGTACTTTCGTCCGCGCAAATCGCGGCCACCAATCGAAGAATCACTTACGGAAACAATCAAAGGTAGCTTGATGCGAAGAACAGCTTTCACAACCATCGTTATCGTCTTCTGCTTTTTCAGTTCGACGCAGGCTGGCGAACCGTTTGCGGACGATGTCGCGTTCATGAAAAAGCACACGCAAATCGCTTTGCTCCGAGACGGCGACTCGGCGGTCGCGATCGCGCCCGCTTACCAGGCCCGTGTGATGACTAGCACGTTTGACCAAACGACGGGGCCAAGCTTCGGCTGGATCAATCGGCCTGTTATTGAAAAGGGGCTTCTTTCCGATGAAGAAAGGAAAGGCAAACTCGAAGAGCACATCTATATCTTCGGCGGCGAAGAACGATTTTGGCTGGGCCCGGAAGGCGGCCAGTATGCCCTGTTCTTTAAGCCCGGGACGAAGTTCGAGTTCTCGGATTGGACGACTCCGGCGGCGATTGACACTGAGGCCTTTGAGCTGGTGAAGCAAACCGAATCGTCGGCCCAGTTCAAACATGCAACGGAACTCGTCAACTACAGCGGTACCAAGTTCCAAGTTGGTATTGAACGGACCATCCAACTGCTGGACAAAACGAAAGCTTCGGAGTTGTTGAGCGTCGCGATCGGCGACAATCTGCAAATGGTTGGCTACGAGACAGATAACCGAATCACGAACCGTGGTACAAAAGCTTGGAAGTCGAAGACGGGTTTGTTATCGATCTGGTTGCTGGGGATGTACAACCCGTCACCGAAAACAACCGTTGTAATTCCGTTCAAGGAGGGTGACGGGAAAGAACTTGGTCCGAAGGTGAACGATTCTTACTTTGGCAAGGTGCCAGCTGAATATCTGAAGGTCGAAAGTCAACGACTGTTCTTCCGTGGCGATGGGACGCGTCGCGGAAAGATCGGGATTAGCGCGCAGCGGTCGAAGGGGATTGCGGGCAGCTACGATGCAGCGGGCAAAGTGCTGAATATCGTCACTTACAATGTGCAAGAGGCTTCAAACGGATTCGTGAATTCCATGTGGGAGTTGCAGGACGCGCCGTATGCTGGAGACGTGATCAATTCGTACAACGATGGTTCGCCCGAGCCGGGAGTTGCTCCGCTGGGACCGTTTTACGAACTGGAGACGTCTTCTCCTGCGGCAGCGCTGAAGCCGGGCGAAACGATGAAGCACGTCCAGCGAACGTTCCATATTCACGGGACCGAATCAGATCTTGATTCGTTGGCAAAACAACTGCTCGGTGCCAGCTTGGATGAAATCAAATCGGCTTTTTAGTGTTATTCGGCGTCGGGTTCCCAGGATTACGAGAACCGAGTGCTGCCCGGCGGCCGATTCAATATTGGTTTGCGTCGTGCCGCTTGCAAATTGAACAGAAGAACACGTTTACACAATTCGAAAAGACACACTCGTATGAACTCAACTCTTCGCATTCTTGGTTGCCTTTTCTTAGGAACGGCTTTTGTCACAACCGGGACGAGCCAGGTCACTGAAAAAGCAAAAACACCAACGGTCCGCGAATCGCACCCTTCGCTGAAGGCAGCTTACGGTGAGGCCAAGGGCATCGGCGCAGAAAAGGGCGTGATGCGTCGCGATCCCAGCGACATCATCAAGGTCGGAGATCTGTATTACGTCTGGTACTCGAAAGGCAAGATCGCGCCAGGCTACGATGCAACCGTGTGGTATGCGACTTCGCCCGATGGCCACACATGGACGGAAAAAGGAATGGCGCTTGCCAAAGGCGAATCAGGCGGCTGGGATGGTGCGAGCGTTTTTACGCCGAACATTCTTGTTG
Source organism: uncultured Pirellulaceae bacterium (assembly GCA_964397295.1). Lineage (GTDB taxonomy): Bacteria > Planctomycetota > Planctomycetia > Pirellulales > Pirellulaceae > CAYNJG01. Next base: position 32,859 of record CAYNJG010000030.1, on the reverse strand, counting down.
CCAAGCAGCGCTACTGGCTGTTCTACACGGGGACCTCGCGAGCGTACAAAAAGGCGTTCAGTCCTGACTCGAAAATCGGTGTCGCGGTTTCGGATTCGCCTGATGGACCATGGGAACGGGTCAGCGACAAGCCGGTCATCACGAACAGTGACGATCCCGATAAATTCGACAGCCACTTAATAGACGACGCTTGTTTGATCGTACGAGGCGGAAAATATTGGTGCCACTTCAAGGGACGCCAGCTTGGGAAAGGCCCCGGTCAGACCAAAATGGGCGTGGCGATCGCTGACGAGCCACAAGGCCCTTACGTCAAGCACGAAAACAACCCCGTGATTCCCGGCAACCACGAAGTGCTCATCTGGCCGCAGGGTTCCGGTGTCGCTGCATTGATCGGAACGACGGGCCCAAAGGAGATCACGCGTTCGATTTTGTATTCCGAAAACGGGATCGACTTTTCGAAGACTCACAACCTGACGGCCGTGCCGCATGCGGGTGGTGCGTTCCGACCTGAAGCTTTTACCGACAGCGGCGAAGGCAAACAGATTCAATGGGGTGTTCATATTGGCCGAAAAAAAGGCTTTCTGCCTTTCATTGAACGATTTGACTTGGAACAAAACCCGCAAGATGCTAAGCCTGCCGGTGTAACTGCCGAGCAATTTGGTCGCCGGGAAGCACCAACGACGGCCAAGTCCAAGCAGCCGCCGAAATACCAGGATTCTGTACCTAGTCCGACGTTGTCCAGTGTTAAGTATGGCCCACACAACCGCAACATTATGGACTTCTGGCGAGCCGAATCCGAAACACCGACTCCGCTGGTTTTTGTGATTCATGGCGGCGGTTGGCGCGGCGGCAGCAAAGAGCGGATCCACAAATTCGTGGACACCCAGGCACTGCTCAACAAGGGCATCTCCGTCGCAGCGATCAACTATCGCTATACGACTCAGGCGGGAAAAGTTACTCCACCGGTTCGAGTCCCTCTGCACGACGCAGCGCGGGCGCTGCAGTTCGTTCGCTCCAAAGCCAAGGAATGGAACATCGACAAACAACGGATTGGTGCGGCGGGTGGATCGGCGGGAGCCTGCTCCAGTCTTTGGTTGGCTTTCCACGACGATCTTGCGAATATCAGCAGCGACGACCCGATAGCGCGGGAATCGAGTCGACTATGGTGCGCCGCCGTGGTGAACCCTCAAACAAGTCTCGACCCGCAGCAAATGAAGCAATGGATTCCAAACAGCAAGTACGGAGCTCATGCGTTTGGCAAACAGGACTTCAGTGAGTTCCTCGCAGAACGCGAGACGATTTTGCCCTGGATTAAAGAGTACTCGCCGTACGCGTTGGTCACCAAAGACGACCCGGTCGTTTACATGATGTACGGCAACCGCCCTGCAATCGGCAAACCCGCAAAGGACCCAACTCACTCAGCCAACTTCGGCGTGAAGCTACAGGAACATTGTGAATCGGTAGGTACGGATTGCGAACTGGCCTATCCGGGAGCAGCGGATGTTCGCCAATCGCCAACGGCCTTTTTGATCGAAACGCTGACGGGACAGCATCGCTTGGATTAGCTGGATTGGCTTGGTCGTTCGTTCATGATTCTCCCATGCGGCTTACGTGTACAATGGCAGAATTTCCGTACCGTGTAACGACAAGCTGAACCAAGTGGAATGCATCGTGATCACAAGGTACGATGCGAGCAGATGAATACCACCTCCACCAGCTTGCTGATCCGACTTCGAAAGCCATCCGATCGAGATGCCTGGTCACGGTTCGTTCGTCTTTATGGCCCGCTGATCTATAAATGGTCTCAAGAAGCTGGATTGCAACCGAATGATGCAGCGGATTTAGTGCAGGACGTGATGACGTTGTTGCTGCGGAAACTGCCCGAGTTTCAGTACGATCCGTCGCGAAGTTTTCGCAGCTGGCTGAAGACTGTCACGATCAACAAATATCGCGAAAAAATTCGCCGTCGTTCGCTTCCCATGCATGACGCGACAGCAAGCGGTCTGGCACGCATTCCCGATCCACACAACTCTGCGTTTTGGGATAAAGACTATCGCCGCCACGTTGTAGCTCGGGCGCTCGAGATGATGAAAACGGATTTCAAGCCAACAACGTGGGAAGCATGTCGCCGGTACGTGTTGGGAGATGAGTCGCCCGACGAATTGGCGGCGGAGTTGGGCGTTAGCGTGTGGACGATCTATTCGGCGAAGTCGCGATTGCTGAAACGCCTACGAGAAGAGTTGGGCGGGTTGCTGGACTGACGCGGCTGGCCGCATTTCAAAGGTTTTTTGAAATGCGATACAAAGATCGCGGCTACGGCGCATATCCATTATTGAGCGGGGGTTTTCAGCGGGTTTCGCGGGAAATTCTTTAGCTCAGCTTAGAATTCGTCGTCAAATAATGGAGAATGCTGCCATGTCTGCCAGCGAGATCTGCCCACAGCCTGAACAGTTCAAGAAGTTTTTGTCTGGCGGTTTAAGCGAAGAGCAGCTGCTCGTTATCGAATCGCATCTGGAGAAGTGTGACTCCTGCGGCGACACGATTCGTTCAATGAATGTCAGCGATACGTTGATCGAATTGGTGAAGGACAGCAAACTTCCAACGATCGATTCTGAGGATGGCAATTCGTCCGAGATCGCACCGCTTCTTTCGCGACTAGAAAAACTTGCGGACTCCCGGACCGTAATTCGTGGCTACTCGAACGACGCAGGCGAAGATCTTCAAGCTCGGGTATACGAAGTTCAATCGATGTTGAGCCCGCCAGAGTCGGACGACGAACTTGGACGCATTGCACACTACCGCGTTCTATCGCTTCTCGGCGCGGGCGGCATGGGCGTTGTTTATCAAGCCGAAGATACGCAACTGCAACGGCTGGTTGCACTGAAAATCTTGCGGCCATCGCTGGGCGCTACGGCTCGCGAACGCTTTGTGCAAGAAGCTCGTGCGGCGGCCGCGATCGACCATGACAATGTTGTCACGATCTATCACGTGGGCAATAACGGTCCGCTCGCGTTTATCGCGATGCAGTGGTTGGATGGCGAAACGCTGGAAGACCGGTTGAAGCGAGACGGTTCCCTACCGCCCAAGGATGTCTCCACGATCGCATCGCAGATCGCTGACGGATTAGCTGCGGCTCACGCGAAAAAACTGATTCACCGTGACATCAAGCCTGCAAATATTTGGATCGAAGCAGAACGCAACCGCGCGAAGATCCTTGATTTCGGATTAGCTCGAATTGCCGACGAAAGCCCGCAGTTGACCGAGACAGGGATGCTCGCCGGAACACCTGCGTATATGTCTCCGGAACAAGCGCAAGGACGATCCGTTGATGAACGCAGCGACTTGTTTAGCCTCGGTACCATGATGTACCGCATGCTGACGGGCGAACTTCCATTCGACGTGACGAACGCACTTGCCACCATTCGTTCGATTCAAACCGATGAGCCCGAGCCACCACGGCAAGACGATCTCGAAATCCCCGCGACGATTTCGGACACCGTGATGGATTTGCTCGAGAAGGATCCACGCAACCGGCCAGAAAGCGCATCGGTCGTTGCAGCAAGTTTGAAAGATGGAAAAAGGCCGCCGCGTCCGGCAGGGTACACGGCTCGGCGACAAACTTCGCAAGCTCAGCTATCCGGAGCAAGAAAAGGTTGGAGCGGCGGCGCCGTTGCCACAATGTTGCTTGGCATGGCGGCTCTCTTTGCGGCTCCGATCATCTACCGGATCACAACGGATTCCGGTGAAGTAATCATTGAATCGCAAGATCCCAACGTGCAAGTCGAGCTGCTGCAGGGCGGCAAGGTCGCAAAGATTTTAGACGCAAAGACCAACGAGTCTGTCACGATAGGTTCCGGTGAGTATGACGTACGACTCAAGGGCAACGAAACCGAATTGAAGCTAGATCGCAACAAACTTACCATGATTCGCAACGGCAAGGAGATAGTGCGCGTAACTCGCATAGCCAATGACAAAGTTACTCCGCCGACAAACTCCATTGCCGACTCGCCGACGAAAACCGTGTTGCCTATCCCGGAATCAAAGATCAAACCCGGCGATGCTATTCAGGTAAGCGTCAGTGGAACCCCGCCGGAAAATCCGATTTCCGGTTATTTTGTAGTAGAAACGAATGGTAAGGTCCCGCTCGGCGCAGGTTATGGTCGAGTTCCGGTTGCAGGAATGACTTTCGAAGAGGCCGAAGTCGCCATCAACAAACACCTGATGGAACGCGGGGGTTCAACGGCTACTCAAGTCACCGCGCCGTTCTCAGTTACACCGACCACGACGAATCAGCAATCCGCCAACGGTCAGCCGGTCTACGACGGGCAGCCGATCGACCACTGGCTTTCGATTGTGAAAAACGAAAAGAGTTTTGAGAAGGTGAAGGAGGCCGTCGACGCGGTGGCGGCGCTTGTTGATAGGGAAAGTTCACAGCGAGTGTGTGAAACGTTCTTCGACATACAACGTGATGCGCCATATGGAAACTCAATCCAACGCTATATGTCGGATGCAATGTGGCGTGCCGATCCCGAGGTCGTTGCACGAGTAATTGAGATCGAATTGATAGACCACTCCGAAGATTCAACCAAAGTTGAATTCCTCGCCAATTTTCTGAGGCATGTAGACGCGCACCACTCGGACAAGGAAAAGTTTGAGGTGTTCTGGCGGGAGCTTCCCAAGCATGTGCACGGGCACTTTCAAGACGACTACCCGAGAACCGTTAGAAAAAATGCTGAAACAATCTTCGTCCTTCTATGCAAAAACTGCGGTGATGCCTTGGCGGGTGACAATGACAGTCGTGTCGCAAGATTGAGAAAACTCTTCCAAGAGAAGCCGTCAGATTCCGACCTCGCCGTAGCTATCGCGAAAACGGATCCAGACGCTCGAAAAACGCTGTCGCCATGGTTGAAACAACACGCCTTCCGAATTACCAACACAAACATTCACGAGATACGGAATCACGGAATTGCTATCAACGTGTTTGCGTCACCGGTGGAGCAGGTCGCACCACGTATCCTAAGACTGCTAGGAGTTCGTCCGACTTTGAATAAGGAAGACCACGTTCGTCTTCTCCGGGTCCGCAATGGAGTTGTTAGCGGACCTATTGACGCAACTATATTGCTGGACATGCTTCCCCGGATCGGAGTCGCATCGCGTGAAGCCATTCCCCTTTTGGAAAGCATCGTACAAACGGTTAATTCCGATCGCCAAAATGCGCCAGAAATCAAGGCTTCAGCTAAAAAGGCACTCGAGCTGATTCGCAATCAGTACGGCGATCTTCCGAAAATCGACGTCGCTCGTCTCGAAGACTGCGAATCGCACGTTCTTGGAATCTACGGACCGAAGGAACAGACCGACGATCGCGTATTCGTCGAGGTAAAGGCCACCGACAAGCCGATCGTACTGACCTTGGCTTCGTACTACAGCGCTAGTTGGCAGATCAAACTTCTTGAGGGAGCCAAGGTTAGACAGGTAATCGTTAGTTGCCGTGACATCGAAGATACACTGGTCGAGGGTCTGCCGGACAGCGTTCCGATTTTCAAAGTTGAAAAACCCGACGAAGCGTTTTGGAGCTACGCGTGGAATAGCGGTCGAGGCCGAAAGCTAATGAGGCGAATGCACGAACTGACGAAGCTGCCGATCAGCACATACCAAGGTGCATACGGTGGTGAAAAGTTCGTGGTCGATGGCAAGCTCGGAGCTGTCGAAGACTCGATTGAAGATTCCAAGCCAGAGACTAAATTGACCGTCGCGACTCCGCAGCCGAGCGAGCTCAAAGACTGCAAGATGCATGTCATCGGCGTCTATGGGCCACCGCCTCGTGGAGACGGTCGAGTTGTTGTCGACGTAAAAGCGACCGACGAACCAATTGTGCTGACGCTCGCTGCCTACCAATCATTGCTTTGGAAGGTGAATCTCGACGAAGGTGCGAATGTCAAGCACATCATCGTTGGCGGATACTACGAGCCTCAAATTGAAGGAGTACCCGAAGGCGTTCCCGTGTACTTCCGTTCTTACTTTCCAGAGAACCACGCCGATCACTTCTGGGGCTTCGCGTGGCATTCGTCCTACGCACGCAATATGGTCAAACGACTGAACAAGCTAACGGGATTGGATGTTGCGACCTTCCAAGGTGGCGAATATGTCGGTGCATTTGTTGTCGATGGAAAGCTGGGAACACGAGAGATAGGCAAGCCTGTCGGCGCCGAAACCTCGAATGATGTCAAACCAGAGGAACGTCTTTCGCTCAAAAATCTCAATATGACAGGGGACAAGTTGCGGCAGGCTCTGGTAGGCCGCGTGGGTATTCGGGATCTTGATGTTAGTTACAATCCTCTGACCGAAGACGACATTCTTCAAATCCTAACCCTAAAGAATCTCGAAATCCTTAACCTCCAACATACTGGGGTTACGGACAAAGGCTTACTCCAACTTAAAGGGCTGTCCAACCTAAAAAAGGTGCAAATGTACTTCGGTCCTGGTCATGGCACGACTGCAGACGGATGGCGCAAGCTTCGAGCGGCTATCCCCGGATTAGAGATGCCGTTCATCACTCACAAAGAGACACTATAGCGCAGAACGCTTGAAAGCGCGGCTTGCAAACTATGCGAGTCACCTTTGTAGTCAAACTTGTTAGATATCGCAGACTTCTACTGCGTGACGCAACGCTGCAACGGGATCGTCCCATGTTGGGATAAACTCTTGTGCGACGTAGCCCTCGTAGCCGGTCTTCACGATTTCGCGAAGGACTGCGGGATAGTTTATTTCCTGTGTGTCATCTAGCTCGGCGCGGCCTGGATTGCCCGCCGTGTGATAGTGACCGATCAACTCTTGATTCGCTCGAAGGCGACGAATCACATCGCCGTTCATTACCGACACGTGGTAGATGTCGAAAAGCAGTTTGAAGTTCGGCGAACCGATTTTGCGAATCATGTCGAAACAAAAGTCTACATCGTCTCCGAAGTAGCCGGGGTGGCCTTTCATTGGGTGTGAGTCATCACGGGAGTTGAGGTGCTCAAGAACCAGCGTGATTCCCTTCCCTTCGGCGTGAGGTAGAACTTCTTTCCAAACGTCGATGCACCGTTGTTTCGCTTTGTCTTTGTCGATACCTTCGAACTCCATGCCGGTGAAGGTGATAACGTTCTTCGTACCGATTGAGGCTGCGAGATCGATTCCGTCAGTGAGCTTCTTGACGACTTCGTCTTTGAATTTTGGATTGCAAGGCCCGTTTGCAAAGCCGTGACTACCGACGAGCGATATCTCTAGCCCCAGCTTCTTCACAGCCGGATAGTCTTTCGCACCGATGCCTTCCATTGCGACGATTCCCAGTGACTTGCAATGCTTGGCCAACGTCAGCGTGTCGAAGTGCTTGTTGAAGCACCAACCCATGATCGACTGACGAATGCGGTTGTTCTTTGCCACATAGTCTGGATTCGCATCCGCTCGTGGTACTTGTGCTGAGACGCGATTGGCGAAGCGACTGAAAATCGGAGATAATGCCAGCCCTGCGCATGCGGCAGCGGTCGATTGCAAAAACTGTCGTCGTTCGTTTTGTGCCATAGCTATTTCGTTCGTAAAACGGGATACGGTTATCGATTTTCCCAACAGTATAACGATGTTCTTCTCGAAAGAGTGTTGATGAATTGGCTGAAGATTTTCCCCGTGTTGGTTTGTTCGTTTCACTTGGCAGTCGTTAGTCCATGCGGTCGTTCAGAAGAAACAAAACCGCCAAACGTCTTGCTTGTCCTGATTGATGATTTGAAGCCCTCGTTCGGTGCTTACGGTGACGAATGGGTTCATTCGCCGAATTTGGATCGATTGGCGGCCAACGGAATGCGGTTTGATATGGCTTACTGTAACCAAGCGGTGTGTGCTCCGTCGCGCAACAATTTGCTCGTTGGAGCAAGGTCTACTTCGCTCGGCGTTTATAGCTTGGGGTATCACTTTCGCCGGGCGGTGCCAGATGCTGTAACGCTGCCGCAATACTTTATGCAGAACGGTTATCATTCGGCCGGCATTGGCAAAGTTTTTCATATTGGCCACGGAAACATCAACGACAAGAACTCGTGGAGCGTCCCTTTTCACCCGGACATGGTGATCGACTATGTCTTGCCGGAATCGAACGATGGCAAGATGACAAAAGAAGAAGCACTGTTCAGCAACAAACCGGCGCGAGGACTAACCCGCGGCGCCGCTTGGGAGAATGCCGACGTGGACGATGGCGCCTACGCAGATGGACGCATTGCCGCGGAGAGCATAAAGCGACTGCAATCCTACAAAGCATCGGGCCAGAAGTTCTTCCTCGCTGTAGGTTTTACCAAACCGCATTTGCCGTTTTGTGCTCCGAAGAAATACTGGGATCTATACAAACGTGAAGACATGAAGTTGGCTGAGTTCCGCACGCCGCCAGTGGGTTCACCAAAATATGCAGGCAAGACGCTTGGCGAAATCAATCAATACAAACCCGTGCCCAACGTCCCACCAATTCCCGACGATATGCAACGCACACTCATTCACGGGTACTATGCCGCGTTGAGCTACATGGACGCGCAGCTTGGAAGAGTAATGAACGAATTGCGGACGCTGGAACTCGACAAAAACACGATCGTTGTACTTTGGGGGGATCATGGTTATCACTTCGGCGACCATGGAGCTTGGACCAAGCACACGAATTATGAACAAGCCAACCGCATCCCGATTCTCATTTCGGCACCGGGCGTAACAACACCTGGCAGCCATTCGTCTGCACTTGTGGAAACTGTCGACATCTATCCAACGATCTGCGAACTCGCTGGACTAACGAAGCCAAACGGTCCTCAACCAATCGATGGCAGGAGTCTCGTGCCCATCCTGCAAGATCCGAACGCGACCGTAAAAGATCACGCATACCATTGCTTTCCCAAAGGTGGGCGGCTGGGACGAGCCATACGAACCGCTCGTTATCGACTGGTAGAATGGAAAAAACCGCACGAATCAACGACGGAATACGAATTGTTCGACTATCAAGTTGATCCGCTTGAAAAGAAGAACTTAGCGAACGAGCAACCCAAAGTGGTTCGCTCGTTATTGGAAAAGCTGGCGACACACCCACCCGCGAAATCACGGCGCAAAAAATAACACGGTAGGACGAAGATGCTCATCCCACCGTGTTGCTCGGCTACTTTACGGTGATTTCGAAGACCAACTGCGGCGTCTTTCGCCGAGTTATCGTCTGCGCGATTTCACTTCGCAATCGTGGTACATGTGTCCGCAAACACCGCATTATCTCATCGACTTCGGTTGCCGTGAGATTCTCGTCGGCGTCCACTCCGAGGATCACGAGCATTCGTCGCGAGTCTGGTGCCGGCGCAACATCAATGACGGACAAGCCGTCTAGTGCCGGATCGTTACCAGTCAATACTAACTGCAACGTGTCGGCCACTTGTCGACAAAGTTGAAATGCTTTTCGATACTTGTCTTTCGCTTTTCGTTTGTTGTAAAAATAGTGCTTGGGATCAATCGCGTCATCACCGTTGATCACGCCGCACATCTGCTTCAATACGCGTTCGCGTTGTTTCTTTGTAAGTCGCATTGTTATTCTCCAGTCGAGAACGGCGCATCCCATCCCCGCAGTGGTGATTGATGAGAGTTCTCTCTCGCGACTAAAGCATCTTTGACCCGTTCTCAACAACGGTATGAAAGAAATAGCTACGAGCGAGACGACGCAGAAATTGGATTTGATGCACGCATAGAAATTCCTCCGTTGGAAAGAGTGCAGAACTGCCGTAGTGGATGTGACATCTTCGACTACGAAGAAGTTCGCGCAAAAACGGACGCCAAGCTCGGCACGCGTCTAGCCACTAGCTACTACCGAGGAGCGGACGGAGGTTTAAAATCGGCTGGTTTACGAAGAACCAACACCACTTCACCACCAAGCGAGGATACAACAGGTGCTACTCGGAATATTGCGTGATCCATTCGCTGCAGCGATGCTGCAAGCCACGTTCGTTCTGGAAGGATTCGGCAGAGTCGAGAGAGCACGCCAAATTGTCGCAATTTGACCAGCGGGAACACTTGGCGGATCAACCGCATATCTTCTCGATTAAGTTTCCGTTCGTCTTCCGTTCGATGTTTCTCGATGGATTTTCCTTTCGGAAAGAAGCGACGCACTAGGGCCGTTTCGCGTACACGGTCAAAGGCATCCACCTCAATCCATTCACGGAAAATTGCCACACCGCCTGGCCTCAGAACGCGGTAGGACTCGTGAATAGATGGCTCAATCTCTAAGTGGTGCAGTATGTCGATACCCAAAATGCAATCGAACGAATTGTCGGCGTACTCAAGATTTTCAGCAACTTGCACACTGAAGTCACAGATTTCTTGGACACCGAATTCTTTCGCCCGACCGCGAGCGGATTCGATCTGTCGCTCGGAAATATCAAAGCCAGAAACGCGATAGCCCAGCTTCGCCGTCGAGATGGCAGATTGCCCTGTGCCGCAACCGAAGTCGAGCAGTCGTGGCGTACGATCTTCCTGCGATTTCACTGCGTGAAAATGAGCAACCACTTCCTCATACGAATACCAGTACGAATTCCAAGGTCGCTTTTCTACGCCCTCAATCGGTGCGAAGTTAACCGGTGTTTCATCATGAAGCGTACAATACGAATCGTAGTATTCGCGTTCGCGCTGCTGGCGTTCGGTAAGAATCTGACAAGTCGAATTCATCATTATCCATTCCGTGAATCTGTCTTCGGCAAACCTATCAACATTTTATAATCTGATAATAATTTATTTGGAAGCACTTCGGACGCCCGCACCAGTCAGCATGTCGCTTGCAAGAATTTTTATTGGAAATGAAAGCTAGATTTCATTCGCGCAACCTGAGTTCGAATGATTAAGAAAACAAAAGCCTATGAAGTTTCTCCTCGACCCCAACCTGGTCTTTCTCAACCATGGTTCGTTCGGAGCGTGCCCGCGAGAGGTGCATGAAGAATACCAGCAACTCCAGCGCGAACTGGAGACACAACCAGTCAGCTTTCTACAGCGTCGCTTGCCTGACTTATTGCAAGAAGCTCGACATATATTGGCAGAATACGTCGGAGCCGAAACCGATGAAATTGCCTTCGTCCCCAACCCAACCTTCGCTACGAACACCCTCGCGAGGACGTTAAAACTTGGACCTAAAGATGAGTTGCTAACCTCAAATCACGAGTACGGCGCTTGCATGAATGCTTGGCGATTCATGCAAGAAGCGACGACTAGCTTCAAGATCGTTCATCAAACGCTCGAGTTGCCCGTGACGTCGAACGAACAAATCGTCGAACGGTTTTGGCAGGGCGTCACTGCTCGCACACGCGTGATCTTTCTCAGCCACATCACGTCTCCAACCGCACTTACGCTGCCGGTCGAAGAAATCTGCCGCCGCGCAAAGGAGCAAGGAATCCTCACGATAATCGACGGTGCGCATGTGCCCGGTCAACTCGACTTGAACCTGAAGGAGATTGGGGCAGACTTTTATACCGGAGCATGTCACAAATGGCTGTGTGCTCCCAAGGGTGCCTCTTTTCTATATGCACGGCGAGACATGCAATCCCTCGTCAAGCCACTCGTCGTCGGCTGGGGTTGGGGCGATGTGCAGCGACAGTTCGATTCCGGCAGTGAGTTCCAAGACAACCACCAGTGGCTGGGAACGCACGATCCTTCAGCCTACCTGACCGTACCTAAGGCGATCCGATTCCAACGTGAAAACGATTGGCCGAAAGTCCAAACCCGCTGCCGTGCTTTAGCCGAGCAAGCCGTTGACATGCTCAGCGAGTTAACCAACGTTGAACGAGTGCATCCCAATGGTTTCTACTTGCAAATGGGTCTTATTGAGATTCCGTCATCGACGGATCCGAAACAATTGAAGCGGCAACTCCTAGATGAGTTCGATATCGAAGTGCCCGTGATCTGCTGGCAGGAACATACCTTTTTGCGAGTTTCCATCCAGGCTTACAACACCGAAGCCGATATCACGCGTTTGGTGGAGGCTCTTCGAGAACTTCTTTGAGTTCTTTTACGTAGACAGCGTCTACGTTTCCATTTCGCAGTACGCCCACTGGCCTTCATTTTCGTCGACGCCAATCTTCAATCGTTTCGGCAGCGGCGATTTATGTGGACGCAAAGCAGCGATGAGTTCATGTCCAATCCAACGGGCCAACAATTCTGCGGTCGTGTTTGCAATTGGTAGCAATACGCAATCTTCGGCTGGAAATATCCAACGACGATCTTCAAATTGGACGAGGACTTCTTTCTCATCGGGGTTCACACGAATCGCAGCATGCTCCGTTGGAAGAATCACGTGGTGGTCCAACCGAGTCGTGATCTCTTTTAACGCGTCTCGCAACGCAATGAAGTCGTAGACGTAAGAGTTTTCATCTAGATCACCATGAACTTCACAAGACACCCGGTAGTTGTGTCCATGAATTCTTTCACAGATATCGCCGTTGAACGTGATGAAGTGTGCGGCACTAAAGATTAAGTGTTCTTTGGTGACGCAAACTGAGAATTTTTCACTCACGGCAAACTCCGGCAACATTTCGCCGGCGGCTGATCCGGTCCATTTGAGGTTGGGCTGATATCAAAACAGAAACAAGGCTCAAGTTCGGAAGGCGTTTTCTAGAACTCGGCTCCAGGCACTGGAATACCGCCTGCCGCACCCGCGGCGGCACCCGCTGCGATCGTTGCACTTATGATGTTCACCACGAAACCGAGCACAAAGATTACGGACCAAATCATCATAAGCTGGGTGATACCCCACTCTTTATGTTTCATCCAACCAACAACAAGCCCCCCAAGACTCAAACACGGGATGATCGAAACGATACCTAAGATTGGTTTCTCTTCGTTTTTAAACGCAGCGATGATTTCCATTACCCAACATACAATGTTGCCGATCAAGAGAACTATCGACAATATACTCAGCAACATAGCCATAACTGATTCCTTTGTTCATGTGGACCAGACGTTGGCCCGCAGTATAAGACTTTTTGAGAGCACCACAACGCGAATCGACGTCAGACGTTTTGGGACAACACGAAAAAAAGGGCCAAGAATGACCTTAGCCCTTTTCAACGATCACACCGTATGACTACTTCTTAAGCGAGTCACGGATCTCGGTTAAAAGATCGACTTCGCTCGGTCCAGCCGCCTCATCCTCCATCGCCATGGTTCGCTTGGCTGAATTGACGGCCTTGATGATCATGAAAATGACGAACGCAAGAATCAGGAATTGCATGAATGCGTTCATGAATGCGCCGTAATTCAGATATAGGGGCTCAATCGTTGAGACGCCATCGACTTCGACGGTACGTTCTCCGATCTGGGATTTCAAACCTCCAAGACTCACTCCGCCGGTCGCAAGACCAACGAGCGGATCGATTAGATTGTCAATCAGCGACCCAACAAGCGTGCCGATGGCGCCGCCCATTACGATTCCGACAGCCATGTCAACGAGGCTGCCTTTCAATGCGAATTCTTTAAACTCTTGAACCATTCCCATGAGATAATTATCCAGTCCGGTTAGTCTCAACGTTGTTTTGTCGGAAAGCCCACAGCTTTCCGCGCACCGCTCCAATCTTACGGCGGTGCGAAGCAAAGTCAGCTCATATGCTTTAATCACGTAGCCACCGATATTTCCATCCACATAGAAACCAGTTGCGTTTTCACGTTTTAACAACTCCCCCATACTGACTTGTTATTTGAGCCAACGCGCCACCCGATTTAACCAACATCGCTAAACTGAACGGCGTTTTGCACTATCCCCTTCGAATTCCGATCGAGTTGCCCCGTTTCAAGGGCCAAAGAAATGACCCGAATTTATCTGTTCTTTTTCGTTGGACTCTTTTGCAGCTCGCAACTACTGACTGCAAAAGAATTGAAATCTGGTCTGCAAGCTGGAGATCGCTTCGCTCCCTTTTCATCCAGGACGTCACTGCTAAGCGCCCTGTCACAACATTCAGACAACGAAGATGTCGGAAGAGCTGATGACCGTCATTAAGGGCGTGGACAAAATGGTATCCAGCGCGGCCAAATGAAAGGCGAGTCGAAACATGCTTCGTTGTCTATCTGACAGAAGACATCGATGCAGCGACGAAAGACTTGGAAGCAATCGCTGCTCGAAAACGTCCCACTTACGATCTACGACGAACTAACCGGCCCGCCACCGTATAAGCTCTCGAAAGAAGCTGAAGTAACCATTATGATGTGGGCCGACCAAAAGGTTTCAAAAAACATGGCCTTCACGAACGCCGTGAAAAAAACTCTAAAACTCGCCAAATCTCATCTGGAAAAATAGCATGCACCGATTTAGTAGACATGCCGCGTTACTATTGATTGCCCTTTGTCTGTTGACGTGCGTTTCTTGCAATGAAAACGCAGCCAACACCGTTGATAAACCAGCGGACGCACAAACGGAGTCAACCGTTTCAGTTACTGTTGCTTCCGTTGCGGAGTTCGAGGACGTAGTAAAATCGCACACGGGCAAAGTTGTTGTCGCTGATCTTTGGGCGATGTGGTGAGGCACGTGCATTGCGGAACTTCCGCATCTCGTGCAGTTGCACGAAAAATTTGGCGACGCAGTTCACCCGATCGCATTCAACATCGACTTTGACGAAGCAGAGGGCGAACCCTCGGAAGAGTTGATACAAAAAGTAACCGCTGAACTCACTGAAAATAACATCACTTGTGAAAACTTGATGGCGAGCACACCGATGGAACCGTTACTTGAGCACTTCGGCATCGAAATCGGTGTTCCGGTAGTTCTGGTGTTTAAAGACGGAAACGTTGTCGAAAAATTCGAAGGCGGGTTTTCGTACGAAAAAGAAGTCCATCCTGCGATCGAACGCGCTCTGGCGAAATAACCTCGCTCTTTACGAGTTTGTGGCACATGGCCCTTCAGGCGATTAGACTACTCAATCGAGATTCATAGCTGGAGGTTCGTAACATGGTTCGCAACACGTTTGTTAGCTTGTCGCTTGTTTTGGTAATGACGCTGTCTTTGTCAGCGCAACAGTGGGAGTCGCTGTTTAATGGACAGAATCTCGACCACTGGACCCAGCCGAACGGAGAAAGTATTGAAGCACCTGCGTGGGAAGCTATAGATGGTTTGCTGCATCTGGATCGTAGCAAAGGCGAGGGCGGTAATATCTTCTCAGAACAAGTCTACGGCGATTTCGAATTGCTCTTCGAGTGGAAGGTCGCAGAGAAGTCAAACAACGGCATTAAGTATCGCGTGAATGACTTTGACGGAAGAATGCTTGGCTTGGAGTACCAAGTCATCGACGATCCGAACAGACCACAGAAACCGAGACACAAAACCGCATCGATCTACGACATTTACGAACCGAAAGAACATTCTGCTCTTTTACCAACCGGAGAATTCAATCGCGGGCGCATTCTTGTCAGAGGGAACCGAATCGAACACTGGCTAAACGGGCAACTCGTCACCGAAGCGACTGTTGGCAGCGCAGAATGGAACAAGAGAATCGCAGAAAGCAAGTTCTCTGATGTGCCCGGGTTCGGTGTAATTCCCATCGGGCGGATCATGATTACCGACCATGACGACGAAGTCTGGTACCGCAACATCTTCATCCGCCGTATTGATGTCGTTGACGAATCCATGGGAACGAACGCAGTGGCGACGTCGTTTCAGTGCGGCGCGCAGCCTACTTGCGTCCCTACAACTGTTTGTCGCTCACGCCCAAGGCTGCTTCGGCGATGGCTTCGGTGTCGCTAACGCCGAGTGGAACCACGTAAGGTGCTTCAAACGATTTGATCAACCGTTTCGTGTAGCTCAGCTTTTGCTAAAGCAAGCAGCTTCTTCAACGCGTCTACAACCATCGACTTCGGCATAAACGCCGCAGGTTCATCCAACTCTAAGACCTGCGAAGTCTCCAGCGGAACGTGGATGAAGGCTGCTTTCGTCGGCAGGTCCAAGTCGTCAATCAACTGCCGCGACCAGTAGAGTATTGCGTTGCAAAGAAACGTTCCGGCGTGGCACGAAACGCGTGCGGGAATGCCTTCATCACGTAGCACTCGTGCAAACGCCTGAAGCGGCAATTGGCTTCGATAAGCTGGAGGTCCGGATTCACATACGACCGTCGACGCTTCAGCATGTGCGAGCGTCTTACCCGCGGTTGCTACGTTGAGCGCGAACTCTTCGAGATGGATGCAGCTAGACTTTGGTTCTTGGCCAACATGAAAAACAAAGTCGTATCGATTCTTCAAATCGATCGCCAGCTTTGCTTTCATCTCTGAAAGCTCGACCGGATAAAGCCGAGTCGTGACCTCGGTCGTTGCTTCCAACTGACTCGTCAATTCAATCAGCGCAAGCCAACTGGCATTCGTTTTCCAGGGCTCGTACGGTTCAAACGCAGTTAATAATATCCGTGCCATAATCGAACGTTAGCACGTCAGAATCGCATTGACGAGGACTTTTATTGACTTCTTTCCGGATTCGACGCGAATCGCATTCAAGCTCACACGCAGGACGACTTTACCAGTGCGGATTCAGGATCTAGCCCGAGCCTTAAATCTGTCCAATCCCGCCATGAGTTCTGTAAACGGTTCAAAACTTGTGCTCTAGCCAAACGACCGCAGGGACTGGAATGTGAGTCGCCCCGGAATTAAATTGGTCGTTGTCTTTTCAAGTGCAGGAGCGACGAAGGCCAAAGACCGTCGCGATTTTCAGATACAAGGACTCAAACCGTGAAACGATTCATTCAGCTGCTATTTGCTGCGACTCTCATTGCCAACTCTGCACTAGTTGCACAAGCGCAGGACAAGAAGACAGAGGAAAAAGCTGAAGAGAAGAAAGAAACAGAGAAAGTCGTATCGATCTTTCCCGACAAGAATCTCGAGGAAGTTGTCCGTCGCCATGTATTCGCCAAACGTGACAACCAAGAGCCACTGACTGCTGCCGACGTCGAGCCAGTCTCAACAATCGAAGGCAAAGGAAAGGGAATTCGAGATCTCCGCGGACTCGAAAAGTGTCACAGCTTGGCACTGCTTGATCTAGAAGACAACGACATCGCGGACATCGATCCGATCATGGATCTCAAACGGCTGCAATCCATCAACTTGGCAAAGAACCGCATTGGCGACCTCACTGCAGTCACCAAGCTGGAACGCATACAGTACCTGCATCTAGCCGATAATCGTGTCGCGGATCTTGAACCACTTCGGGGCTTAAGCAATCTCCGCACGCTGTATTTGTCGAACAACAGAGTGAAGGACCTAGAGCCGATCGCCAAGCTCGAAAAGATCTGGACGTTGGCGTTAGATGGCAATCAGGTGCGTTCACTAGACCACGTCAAATCGATGAAGTGGCTTTCGTCTCTGGATTTGCGAGCCAACGGATTGAAAGACATCAGCCCAATTTCATCGCTAACGGAACTGAAGTACCTGGTTCTCGAAGGCAATCAGCTTGAGGACCTTTCAACGCTGGTCGATATGGCGAAGAAGGACGCCGATGGTGAACGAAGATTTTCGCCTTTCTGGCGTATCTACTTGGCAAACAACCCATTCAAGGACGACTCGAAAGATCAGATCAAAAAGATCGTCGAACTGGGGGGAAGAGTGTTCGAAGAGTCGATCGCTAAATAAGCGTTACCCCCAATTCAGTGGCCAGCCGCTCGCTTGGCGACTTTATTTATTTGCCAGCAAGAGTCTTTTCAGCGGGTGCGTCTGTGGCAGCCTGCTCCTCACCGCCACCTTCTGTTGGCCCACCCGGGGCAAACAGAGTTTGGCCAAGCACAGGTAGAAACTCACGTGCGAACCCAACCACAGGGTCTTCGCCGATCGGCGGAGCTCCACCATCAACGTTGCGAATCAGGTATAGCTTGTACATCGCTTTTTCGTCACCGAAGGTGTACTTCGCAAGTTTCTCAGGCGACTGCCAAGAACCATCTTTCGAGTAAGTCCAAAGGATTCGCAGGTGGCTTGTTTCGGTCTGCGTATCTTTCTTGAACACCGAGTGGAGAACTTCGTTTTCAGGCAATCCTGGAGCTTCAAAAATGAACGAGGTGGGATTTTTCCCCATCACATATCCGGCCGCTTTGTAACAAAAGTCAGGCGTGTGAATCGTCACATGATAGCCACGTCCGGAAACAAGAAAGGCGGAAATCTGATCGCCCGTCACGGTATTCTCAAATACACGCGAGTAAGCCCCAGTGCAATGAGAGGCCTTGAATTGTGCCGCATCCAGCGGCAAATCGATTGAGGTCCAATCGCCAAAATTAAGCGGGACGTCATTCAATCGTTCGGTGAAGAAATCGAGTTTTTCGTTTTGTTGTTGTCCCCATCGATCTGTTTTGATTCCGTGCACATAGGCACCGCCGCAAATAATGAGAGCGCCTGCAAGAAGCATTGAAAGTTGTGAAGTCGACATAGCTACTCTCTCTCGATGAGTTCAACGTGTTTTCTAGGCGTTGGTCAATGCTGGTTTTTCTTCTTGCGGCGGTGCAGCAATCTGTGTTGCGCCGTCACGCATTTCAACCGTGCCACCGTTAATCACAGTTCCAATCACTGGAATTCCAACGGAAGTCAAACGGTCGTTTGCTTCTACGACCTTTGGTACTTTACTTAGGTCCCGCCGCACGGAAATCACGGCGGCGTCTGCGTTTTGACCAATGAGGATTGAATCCGGACTTGTCAGCACGGGCGAAGCATCAATGATGATCATATCAAAGCGTGCTCGAAAATCTTCAAAAATTGCTTTCGCTTGATCTCCCGAAAGACCACGCAATGCACTTTGATCGCATCGACCTGCACTAAGCAGCCAAACGTTCTCAACCGAGGTTGGCAAGATTGCTTGATCGGAAGTTTGCTCACCTCGGAGCATCTCCCCAAGCCCAGTGTGTGGCTGAACTGAGAAAATGGAGTGTTGCTGTGGATTGCGAAGGTCACCATCAATCAACAATGTGGTCTTTCCGGAACGAGCCATGCTTACTGCAAGCTGACTGGCAACCGTAGATCGACCTTCCTGCCCCGTAGCACTGGTTACCATGATGCACTGAGCGGCAACGTCTCGATTGTACAAAATAGCTGTCCGTAGGCCGTCGGAAGCAATTCGCATTGGTTCTTCGATAGACCCGCGAAAACCTTGGACGCCAGGTAGTGTGCCAATGACGCGTACAGACTTTCCGATGTCTTGTGACCCATTCACTTTCTGGCCGAGGTAATCCCAATACGCGATCGCGGCGACGATAGCCATAAAGGAAATCACCCAACCGCCGGCGATCTGAATAAGTTTAGGTATAAGCGTGCTGTTTTTGGACACGAACGGAGGCTGAATAATTTGAATTCGGTCACGACCTTCCAATTCAATTTCAAGTTCCCCTTTCGCTTCTTCGACGTTACCTAGTGTTTGTTGGAGTGCCATCAAAACATTGCGACGCGCTTGAAGTTCACCCGAGGTACCGCCAAATGCGGCGAGCTCTTCTTTGCGCTGTGCGTGGACACCCTGAATGTTACCGAGCTGTACTTTTAGGTTTTGGATCAGCGTAGTTTGCAAACCAAGCTGGCGTTCCACTTCACTCTGTGACCATCCAGAGTTCTTTCTGATACGCTCGGCGATCCGAGGTCTCATTTCTTGCAGCATCTTTTGACGCTTCCGTTCAAGGAAACCTATCTCTTGCTGGTATTCTTGCAGGATTGGATTGTCTGGACGCACAGTCTGGCTGACCCGTTCCAACTGGTCTTTATACTGCGTGAGCTGATTGCCGAGTTCAAAAAACCGTGGATCACGCTCCAACTCATCAAGAATCTGATTCTGAGTCGGAGGAGCGACGCCCATCTTCGCCTCCGTTTTCAGCATGTTGTATTTCGTTGTTGCTTCGTCCAAGCCTCGCATCAACTGTTCCATCCGCCCTTGAGCGGATTCGAGTTCTGCCATCTTCATCGCCTGTTTGCGCTGAATCAAAGCACTGTCCACGGCTCCAAGCCGCTCAGCAAGAGTTTTCACTTTCTCGGTCTCGTCGACGATATCATCGTAGACATCTTGATATCGCTTTCGAAGACTTGCGAGCTCCTCGACTTTTTCAAGACGTTCTTTGTTGACGATCTCTTGTTGGTAAGCTTCGATGACGGCCAAAAGAATATCTGTCGTCTGCTGCTTACTACGACCTTTCATAGTTACATACAGCAATTCATCCTCATCAATCTGTACGTTGACGGCACTTGCCAACCAAGCTTCTCGTCGTTTTCGAGGACGACCAAAGTTGTCGTACTTGACCATCGACAGTTGATTGATTTCATTGTTCCGAAGGGCGCGACTGACAACGAAGGTACTCTTCAGCAAAGAACCTTGCGTCTCTTTGTAGATCATAAAGTCGCCAGACGTTCCACGGAACAATTCGCGGTTGACCCGAAGATACGCTTCGGCGGTGTACGTGATCGGAATCACAAACCACAGCATGACTGCCAAGATCGAGGCCAGACACAAGCCAGCAACAAGAGCCGGTAACATTTGTCGTCGCAAAGAGTGCAGCAGCCCCAGAACACTAAAGTTGCCACCGCCTGCCTCATCGAGCGGCATTCCCATTGGCATTCCCTGGGGATAGGGGGCCGCCAGCGGTGCCTCCGATTGTGTGACCGGCAAGTCGATTGGGTTTGAGGGTTCCATGTCGAGCTCTCAGTTGAGTATCAGTAGCATTTGTCTGGTTGTTATTGAACAGCGGCACCGATCGGTGCCAGCTTCTTTTCTTCGTCTTCGATAATGACGCGTTTCAATCCGTGATAGACCAAGGCAAGTAGCCCCAGTGCGATGGGCATCATGATCCATCCCGCGAAGTCGTGAAAAACAGTATTGATCACGCTCACCATCTCGCCTTTATTACCCATCAAAGCATAGGCTAACCCAGTCAACGTTATTCGAATTGAGTTAACAGCTAACGAAATGAGAATGGAGAACGGGAAAAAGATGATGATGCGTTCCCAAAGAGGTCGCTTAGAAACTAACGCGATGCCTCCGGCTAACGCCAAAAAGATCGTGAACATTCGCAGTCCGCTACATGCGTCTACAACGCCCAACTCCATGCCATCAAGCATGATTCGATTGCCCTCGGTAAAACACTCAATGCCGAGAGTTTCCAAAGCGTAGTGGCTCACTCTGGTTGAAAGTGTTTTCATTGGCTGCAGGAACCCTCGTTCGAGCGAAGTCGGTAGAGGATACGCAAACCCAAGAAACAACAGTGGCAACGCTGACCATTTTAAAGCGTTTAATCCACCGATGATCATCATTGCGCCAATTAGCGCTGGAATGTACATAAGACGGTCAGGGGTGAAGATGGCCCGTAAACCGAAGTAATGGCGAATCAGTACAGCAACAACAATGATTCCAAGACCAAGGCCTTGCTGCCATGTTGGGACCACTTTGTCGAATGGCTGTCGCTTTAAATACAGCAGAGCCAGCGTGAATACTGGAATCAGGTAGCCGTGCGAGTACTGGGGGCTTTTCCAAGCTTCGAAGACTTTGTCGAAGCTATTCATAAACGCCCAAGTCAGAACAAGCGCCATAACGCCAAAAACTGCCCAACACCGTTGCTCATGTTCTAAGTTTTTCCACAGGACAGCAGTCGCAATCGCGGCGACAATTCCGAGAACGCCGGGTGCAAAATCAAAGAGTGTAGGAAGAAAATCAAGCATGCTAGTAGGCTGTGAATAGCCACAAATTGGGGTGAAAAGGTGCCAAAGACCGTGCGATACATGCATTGCATGCAGAAAGCACGCCGAAAGGCTTTGAAGTCTACCGAAAATCTAGGTACGTTGAAGAATGCTGTCAAACTTCACGTCGGAGTTTCGTGGATAGGCGTCTGATCTTGAGAAGAAAACGAGAAAAATGAAATAGGCGGCTTAAGTAAAGGGTAAGGATTATCCGATCTAAGCTGTCGGAGGATCATGAAACCATGCGTACTATACTCATCATTTGTTCAGTTTTCGCCATAACTGGCTGGGCTTCCCAAGCTGAGGCTCAATTCAACAATTCTGCATTCAACCCTGCCCGAGGTTACCGAGGTCCGAATCGTTCATCGCGGTCGTCGCTAATTAACAACTCGACGGTTAGCCCGTATTTGGCTTTGACCGATCTAACAGGACAGGGCTTCGACCTTTCGTCAAATTACTTCACAAACGTGCGACCTCGAATTGAATCGCAGAGGCAACAGCAACAGCAGGCACGCCAACTGCAGCTAATCCAACGTGATATTTCGCAAACACGGTCTGAAGCTGCTCGACGAAGCCAAAATGGACCTTCCGCAACGGGTCATCCAACTCGGTTCGGGCTGTACATGCAATACTTCCCGGGCCTGCGATAGCTTGCTCGCGCGGTCCGTACTACGGTTGCTACACTCTTTCCTTGCAGACTTATGACGCAACCGAAACGTTTATATATGTCTCCGCCGCACATGAGCGGGCGTGAGGCAGAACACGTCGCAGATGTATTTTCTTCCAATTGGATCGCACCAGTTGGTCCGCATCTGAAAAAGTTCGAAGAACTGTTCGCCAAAGAAGTTGGAGTCGATCACGCGGTGGCTCTGTCCAGCGGCACCGCAGCCTTGCATCTTGCATTACGCCACCTTGGCGTTGAGCCAGGTGATGAAGTCGTTTGCTCATCGTTGACGTTTATTGCGTCGGCGAATCCCATTGCATACCAAAGAGCCACGCCCGTTCTTCTTGATGCGGACGCGACTTCGTGGTGCATGGACCCGAACTTGTTGGAAGACGATCTGCGTGAATCTGCCTTGAAAGGTCGATTGCCGAAAGCCGTGATCGTCGTTGATCTGCTTGGACAAAGCGCCGACATGGACGCGATTCTGGAAGTGTCGGATCGCTATAGCATTCCAGTGATTGAAGATGCTGCCGAAGCGCTAGGTGCAACCTACAAAGGGCGACCAGCCGGCGCCGCAGGGAACATGTCGGCGTTCTCGTTCAATGGCAACAAGATTATCACGACCAGCGGTGGAGGAATGCTGGTTTCCAATGACGAAGAGGCGATCACCCACGCGCGACATTTGTCCACACAAGCGAAAGACCCCGGACCGTTCTATCGACATTCCGAGGTTGGTTACAACTACCGATTGAGCAACATCTGTGCAGCGATTGGAATCGGCCAGCTGGAGATACTCGCCGAGCGGATCGAAAAACGTAAAACCATCAATCAACGCTATAAAAGTCAGCTCATGGAACTTCCTGGTATCGATTTCATGCCGGAAGCCGCGTACGGCGAACCCAACTACTGGTTGACGACGATCACGGTCGATCCCAGCAAATTTGGAGCTTCGTGCGAGGACATCCGAATAGCGTTAGAAGCGGTCAACATCGAATCGCGGCGACTTTGGGTTCCACTCCACCAGCAAAAACCGTTTGCCGGCTGTCGCATGCGAGGCGGAGCCATTGCGGAGAGACTGTTTGAAATCGGGTTGTGCCTACCCAGCGGTACCGCAATGGACGACGAAGACGTAGATCGAGTCTGCAGATGCGTCGCGCAGCTCCACAAAGGCAGCTAAAGAACTGCTGAGGCCAGTCATAAACGGCACAACAACGTAGTTGGCACGCCAATTGCATTGTTGGTTTAACATCGGGGCCGGGTCGGAGGAGAGGCAATTCCACTGACGGTTCCTAACCGGAAGCCTACGAACGCAAGATATCCCCAGCCTCAGTGAGAAATCGCTGAAATCTTGCAAAACGTAGCATCAATAATTCAGGCGGTTCGGATGCTTATCCGAACCGCCTGTTTTATTTTGTGTGTTGCAAAATAATACACCTGTTCAAGATTCAACTACGAAAGCGAGTATGTTGGAGGTCTGCTGAGTACTTTCGTAGGTCTCAGGTGTTAGTTGTTTGCTTGTTCTTTTTCTGGTTTCGCACATGACCATCCAAACTCATTTGGCAGCGATGATTCTGTTTGGATTTCTTTACATTCCAAATGCGCTAGCCGCGCCGGGAACAGCGACCGTCACGGAGCACGTTGATTCGCTTGTTCGCCAACAGTGGCAAGATTACGAAGTAAAGCCGTCTCGTCCCGCCACAGACGGAGAATGGATTCGTCGCGTCTACCTGGATGTTCTCGGCCGTATTCCTTCGGTCTCGGAATACAAGGCGTTCACGCGAAATAATAAGCCAGACAAGAAATCGCAACTCATCGACGCGTTGCTCTACGACGACCGGCACACAACCGAGTTTGCAAGAAACTGGTCTACGATCTGGACGAATCTGCTTATCGGACGTGGAGGCGGCACGGAACGAAACTCGCTCATCAATCGTGAAGGGATGCGAAAGTATCTTCGTGATGCGTTCGCCCGAAATCAGAGTTACGACCAGATGGTCGTGAATCTGCTGACGGCCGAAGGCACCAACAAGCCGGGACTAGCGAATTTCAATGGCGCGACCAATTTCCTTTCGATGAAGCTCGCCGATGATGCGACACAGGCAACGGCCGATACATCGCGGATATTTCTCGGCAAGCAAGTTCAGTGTACGCAGTGCCACGATCATCCGTTCAACGATTGGAAGCAGAATCAGTTCTGGGAATTGAATTCGTTCTTCCGTCAGACTGTTTCCTTGCGACGCTACGACGATGCCATGGAAATGGTCAGCTACGTCGAACTTGCGAACCAAGATTTTGCAGGCGAAGGAAACACTCCAGACGAAGCGGAAGTCTACTTTGAGGTCCGTGATGCGACCATGAAGGCTGCGTACCCAGTCTTCATTGATGGCCAAGAATTAGAGAATAAGAGTGGTCGACTCGAGGAAGTGAATCGTCGAATCGAACTCGCTAAAATGGTTGTCGAATCCGAAGAAATGCCGCACGCGATCGTCAATCGAATGTGGGCACATTTCTTTAGCCAAGGCTTTACCACGCCTGTCGACGACATGGGTCCTCACAACCCGCCAACGCACCCGGAACTACTCGACTTTCTGGCCCAGCAATTTACAACCGAGAGCTATGACCTTCGGCAGCTCATGAAATGGATTCTAAACAGTGAAGCCTACTCACTATCGAGTCGCATGAGCAAAGAAAACTCGATCGACGACCCATCGAAAGGCGAACGTCCCCTTTTTAGTCACTACTACGTTCGACAAATGCGAGCCGAAGAACTTTTCGACTCACTCATTACAGCGACGGCTGCGGATCGCCTCGAAGACAAAAGCAAATACGAAAAGACTCGCCGCGATTGGCTTCAACAGTTTGTGATCGCATTTGGCGACGACGAGGGCAGCGAAAGCTCAACCTTTAACGGTACGATTACGCAAGCTCTCGTACTGTTCAACGGTGATCTCACAAAAACAGCGTTATCCGACAAGCCCAACAGCCTGCTGCATCGCGTGAGCAATTCGTCCGTCAGCTTTGACGAAAAAGTAAATCACTTGTTCGTTTCCGCACTATCAAGAAACGCAACGAAGAAAGAAAAACAGGCAGCGAAACAACTAGTTCGTTGGCGCGGCGGCAAAACGATGGAAGGCCTTCAAGACCTTTGGTGGGCCGTCCTCAACAGTAACGAATTCATTCTCAATCACTAAAAGCAAAGTCGAAAAGTCATGCTCAACCAAAACCCGAAAACGCCACGCGGAATGTCGCGCCGCCACTTCGTGCAACATATGATTGGTGCATCTTCGATTGCGATTCCAGCGGCTACGCTCACTCAAAGCATGACGGTTCACGCTTCCGAGTTGAAGAAGAATCGCAAGTCCGCCATTCTGCTTTGGATGGGCGGCGGACCTTCCACGATGGACCTCTGGGATTTGAAACCCGAATCGGCGAATGGCGGAGAATTCCAACCAATTAGCACCAGTGGCGATGGGCAGATCTGCGAACACTTGCCCATGCTCGCGAAACAGATGCACAACCTTTCCATCGTACGCTCGATGAGCACCAAAGAAGCGGATCATCGGCGAGGTACGTACTACATGCATACCGGCTACGTTCCGCGGCCAAACCTTGAACACCCGAGCTACGGGTCTGTGATCGCTCATCAGTTAGCTGGCGACCGACCGCACCTACAAATCCCGCCCTTCGTTTCCGTCGGCGGCGGAAGTGTTGGCGCTGGCTTCCTCGGCATGACGTGGGCTCCGTTTGTGGTGGATTCAAGCGGTCGCGTGAAGAATCTCGACATGAAAGTCTCAGAGCAACGGCTCGGCCAACGCCTACAAATGCTGAACTTAATCGAACGAGAATTCGCCACACAGAATCGAGGTCCAGCACCGACCGAGCATGCCAAGATCCTATCAAAAACACGTAGCCTTCTTTCAAGCGAACAGATGGCAGCTTTTAAGTACGAAAAGGAACCAAAAGCGACGATTGATCGCTATGGTAATTCCGGCTTCGGAAGAGGCTGCTTGATGGCGAGACGTTTAGTGGAAGTAGGTGTACCGTTTGTCGAAGTTGACTTCGGCGGTTGGGATAACCATCAAAACATTTTCGCAACACTCAAAGACGACAAGCTTCCCAAGCTCGATCAAGCCATGAGTGCACTTGTAGAAGACCTCAAGCAACGCGGAATGCTTCAAGACACCGTGATCATTTGCATGGGTGAATTCGGCCGCACACCGCGCATCAATGGCAACGGCGGCCGTGATCATTGGGCGAAGAGTTGGAGTGCAGTCGTTGGCGGCGGTCGATTCCAGGGTGGCCAAGTCATCGGCGAAACAAACGCCGACGGCACAGAAGTCGTTGGCGAATCGTACACCTCACAAGACTTAATGGCGTCGGTATGCCAGGCGTTGGACATCAATTTAGAAACCGTTTTCACAAGCCGAAGCGGTCGGCCTATGAAAATTGCTAATTCAGGAAAGCTGATCAAGCCTCTTTTTGCAGGTTAAAAGAGGCCCCTTCTCATCCGGCGCACAAACCCGAAAGCAGCCTTCACCTTACCGCAACAACTGAATTATCTTCTCGACCTAGGTTTGATCGTGTATTCCGATCAAGCTCAAGGAGTAGAGAGATGATGAGTTGCAATGCTGCAGAAAGATTTTGGGTCGAGGACGACGGTTTCTTGGTTTCAATCGAACTGATCCTTATCTCGACAATATCTGTCATAGGTTTAATCGTCGGTTTATCATCTGTGCGAGATGCTGTTGTTTCCGAACTGTCTGATGTCGCTGGTGCCGTCCAGGATTTGAATCAGTGTTATTCGTTCTTCGGAGTTGTCGGCCACGCTTCCAGCACTTGCGGTAGCGATTATGTCGATAGCCTCGATTTCTGTGATGACGCTGACGATGCCTTGGGGGCCGCAGACAACTGCATTACGTTTGAGGGCACTTCTGACGAAGGGGACGGGGCAGGCGCCTGAGGTGGTGCGACCCATCATTGTACGTCCCTAATCGCAGAACCCAGACGAATCGACTTAGGTAAAAACAGAGCTACTGAACTTGTGGCTGCGTGTTTGATTTACGCGTTTGCTCGATTCTGGCGAAAGCTTGTCATAGAGACTTAGCGCTGCAAGAATTTCAAACATACTCAATTCGACATAAACCGAACCTTTGCATATACTTAGGTCGCATTCGCCCAGATATTCGGTTCCGCATTGAGTACTTCTCCCAAAGACAAGCGTTTCAATCACGAGGCGACAATGTCGTCGGAGCTCGACCCTGCCCTGTTGATTCGGGAGCATCAGGCCGGAATCTGGCGCTATTTGCGTGCCTTGGGCTGTGAAGCTAACGAAGCTGAAGATCTCACGCAGGAGACGTTCCTGGCGGTGCTAACAAAACCGTTTGAGTATTACGGCAAAGCAGCAGCAGCCTCCTACCTTAGAAAAGTAGCCTACCACCGCTTCATTTCAGCTCGTCGTCGGACGAATAAGGAATTAGTAACAGACGAATTCGAACACATTGACGACAACTGGTCACGGTGGGTCGAAAGTCAACAAAACGATGGCAGCGAAGCAGTCGACCACCTCAAGGAATGCATGAAGTCATTGACCGAACGCGCTAGATGGGCGCTGGAAATGCGATTTCGTGATAAATTGCCAAGGATCGAAATCGCCAACAGCTTAGAAATCACCGAACACGGAGCTAAGAACTTAATGCAACGCGCGAAGCAGAAACTTCGCGAATGCATCGAAAACAAACTGTCATGAGTGACAACGATCGCGATCACATTATCGACTCTCTTCTGGAAGAAGTGCTGGGCGGCCAACAACCGCCAGACTTGACCGACCAGATACTCAGCGCTCTCGAAACAGAGAAGCCAGCTCAGTCCGTTGCTGCTGGTGATGCAGCAGGTGGCCGTCCTGAAATAGCGATCAAGGCGAAACCGAAGACTCACAAGCGATCGAATCGCTCGAAAGATCATGCGCGAAGCAACGTCGGGGCGTGGGCTTCCGCTGCCGTGGTTCTAATCGCCGCTGGCGTTTTCGCGTTCTGGGCTATACAGCAGGACAAAAACTTCCGTGCCGAAAACAATCCCGTTGCAAAGCCAGGGGAAAACGATCCGCAAGTCGCTAACAAAACGCCAGACCTTGAGATCGATCCAATGGCCGGGCAAACAGAGGTAGCGGTCGACGATCTTCCACAACGTCCATCTTGGCTGGACCCCAAAATCGTCGAAGACAAAATCAGACGAGAGCGAAACGGTGGCGGCAGCGTGGCCACGGTAGGAACGGAAAGTCCCACCATCCACGCCGACGATGGCAATACGCCTCCATTCCGACGACTCATTGAACTTGATCGACCATCGAGCGATTCTGCGATTGTCACGTTCATCAACAAACGCCTGAAAAACGGTTGGAGCGAAGCCAAGGTTACCGAGATGCCTCGTGTGGTGGATTTCACGTGGTTTCGCCGCGCGACTCAGACCCTACTTGGTCGAGGATCTACGCCCGAAGAGGAAGAACGATTCAAAGCCAGCCGTGACAGGGAAGAAGCTATTTCCAGCTTGCTTGCCAACGAAGACTTTGCCAAGCACTGGGCAGCCGTATTTGCAGACGTTCTGGTTGGCGACCTGCCAACGGCCGACCGAAATTCGCTTGAAGCTTACCTCGCCGAATCTATCCAACAAGACAAACCTTTTGACCAGCTTGCATTTGAGTTGATTACTGCACAAGGCGCAGGGCAAGCGGGCGCCGAGAACTACAACCCTGCGGCAAACTTTTTATTGGCCCACCAGAAAGCCAATGACGAAGTTCCAACATCCGTTACTAACAAAGTATGCCAGGTATTTCTTGGTAAGCAGATGCAGTGTGTCCGATGCCACGATCACCCCGCAGCCGAAAACGACATTGAACAAAAGCAGTATTGGGAACTCGCTTCTTACCTCGCACAGACTAGAGTCATATACGCTGACGGCGGCAGCCCGCAGTTGGTCAACGCAGACTTTGGCGGCAGCAAGGGTGACTCGTTCGACGAAGCAGAAATGTTCTTCACGGCGAACAATGTTGGCTCAGTAGCATTTCCGAAATTCTTCGGGCAAGAACTCGCCAACAAGAGCGGTCGCGTGGCAGATGTGAATCGACGTGTCGAATTGGCGAACGCCATCGTATCTTCCGACGACTTTGCCAAAGCTACTATGAATCGGCTTTGGAAAAAGATCTTCCTCACGGGTTTCACGAGACCGGTCGATGACATGGGCGACCACAATCCACCTAGCCATGAACGATTGCTGTCGAGATTAGGAACCGAGTTTCGCAACGCCGAGTTCGACATTCGTTCGGCCATGCGATGGATGTTGATGAGTTCAGCATTTGACCGCAAAGTTCGTTCAAATGGGCAGCGTGCTGACAACTTCAGCAGTTTCGCAAAACGCGAATCAGTTTCGTATCCCAAAATCGGCCCAGCCCTCGTTCAACTGGCAAAGGCACGCGGTGACGGTCGCAAGTTCGATCCAACAGAACTACTGGCGAACATTCGGAGCGATGATGAAACGAAGCTCAGCAAAGAACAACAGGCTGCAGAACTCCGCCGCGTGGCTGGAAAGTACAGCGAGCGGTTGCTGAGCACGAAACGCGACAGTCTTTTGCTCAGAATGGCGAAGAACCATAAGTTGACCGAAGAACAAAGAGTGGAACATTTGTTTTATGCTCTGGTTGGCCGAGCTCCGACGCGAGTCGAGATGACCAACGGCACAAAACTACTTCAAAGCACATCCAAGCTGAAAGCTCTTCAAGAAATCGGCTGGATCATCATCAACAGCAGAGAATTTCAGTCACAGCATTAGGCTCCACCCGAGAATCTTTCTGGCCTTGGTGGGATTGCGAACTAATGCTTACGCGAGCGAAGCATCCAGCCGCTTTCCCGATGCATTGGTCCGCTGGACAGGCGTTTTCGGTTACGATATCTGCCGAGCGAGTACCAAACTTCTTGGGCCAAATCGAACAATGCCTCTACGAACCGAAAAGTTCTTAAGATTTTTGGATCGGATTGTGCGTCCGATTTCTATTCAGGGCCTCCCACTATTGCTCGTGGCGGCGCAAGCGTTCTTCTATATCGGCGGCCAAATCAACCCACCAATGAATGAGCAGCTGCTGCTAGTCTGGAACAAAGTACTAGGCGGTGAGTTCTGGAGAGTCTTTTCATTTCCGATGGTCGCGCCTGCAGGCCATCCGATATTTGCAATCTTCTACTTCTATATCCTGTACATGATGGGAAGCTTCCTCGAACGAACCTGGGGCAGCGTGCGTTTCTGTTCGTTCATCTATCTCGGACTGCTTCTAAACTTACTTTCCGGGCTCGCGGTTCGAGATGCAGCGATCAGCGGTACGTACATGTATTCAACGATTTTCCTCGCGTTTGCCACGTTCAATCCGAACTTTACGTTCATGATTATGTTTGTGTTGCCGGTGAAAGTGAAATACCTGGCTTGGATACAGGCTGCATTTTTTCTACTGACTATTCTCACCGGTCCCCTTCCCGCCTCGCTAATGGTTATCGCCGCGCTTGGGAATTACCTACTTTTCTTCTCGGACATGATGGTCAATCGAGGTACCAGTTTTCATCGCCGCTTGAAGTGGCAAGCGAAAGTTCAAGAGACCAAGAAGAAACCGATGCATACGTGTATCGTCTGTGGCATCGATAGCCATACCGACCGAAATATGGACTTTCGCTATTGCTCAAAGTGCGACGGAACTCCCGCCTACTGCGAAGAGCACCTCCGAGATCACGAACACCTTACCCCACCGCCCCAAGCCCAGTAGCGGGTTCTTTTGAAAGCAGGCCGAGGCGGCTTGAACCACCAGCACGGCGTTCCGATCATGCTCGTCAAGATTGGCGTCCATGCCAGGAATACCAATCCATGTTGACTTGAATTTCTTCGGTAGACAAGCGAGTGATACCGTTGAAAAAACGAGCATGATCTGAACGCCGTGGCGTTCCATTTTTTTGAGTTGGCTGAAGCAACAGTTAGCTTGCCAACTGATCTA
>CAYNJG010000030.1:0-1392 GCA_964397295.1 uncultured Pirellulaceae bacterium | reverse complement strand
GGCGTTCCATTTTTTTGAGTTGGCTGAAGCAACAGTTAGCTTGCCAACTGATCTAGAATCTGTCCGAACTGTGGAATCTCGGCTTCCAAGTAATCGATCCAGGCTGACGGCCGCCAGATTTCGATGCAAACCGCCGCGCCGACGACCATCGCTTCGGCACCCGCTTCGATGCCCAGGAATTCGCGAAAGCCTTCGGGAATCGACAAACGACCTCGACCAGCGATTTGCACATCGCGATGACGAGTCGACAGCAGACGCCCCAATAACTGGACATCCGTCGTGCGGTCCTTCAGGTGACCGGCTTCGATCTTCGACTGGACCAGCGCAATGTCCTTCGAAAGGCGTTCTCCCCAGTCCTCGGACCGCCAAAGACTTAAGGCACCGGGCCTTTCTTTTGCGAGGATATAGCCCTCCTCGGACTCCTCTAGCGACTCCAGTAGCTCGGGGGGCATCGAGATTCGAAATCGATCGTCGATCGACCTTCGAAATTCGCCCAAAACGAACTGACTCATCGCAACTCCTCACGCCGAATCCTTTCTCTGGGCTTATTTCCCACTGTTTTTTAATTATACGTACTGATATGGGCTAATTTCCCACACACAAGAGCATAGCGAGCGGCTTCGTGT
Organism: uncultured Pirellulaceae bacterium; assembly: GCA_964397295.1. Taxonomy (GTDB): domain Bacteria; phylum Planctomycetota; class Planctomycetia; order Pirellulales; family Pirellulaceae; genus CAYNJG01. The sequence continues at coordinate 766 of CAYNJG010000030.1, read as the reverse complement.
TTACAAGGGGCAATCTCACGAAGCCTCCTTACTGATCACTGGCACTGCATGCGACTCGGTGAACTCACGTAGTTCAATAACGCCAGATTTGGTATAGGACCTGTCAGGTTTGATTTGTTTCGCAGCCAGACGTCTCGTGACGGACACTTTTCCATGAGCTCTTCCTCGACTGAGCCAGTCGTCGTTACGGGCATCGGCCTCGTTACCGCCAACGGTTTCGGTCGCGAAGCCGTCTGGCAGTCAGTCCGCCGTGGCGAGTCTGGAATTCGTATAGTCGCCGCAGACGACGAAGGGCTACCCAACTTTCTCGACTTCGCGGCACCGGTCGACATGAAGCTCGAGTTTCCCGGCCAACTAAAATCTCTCCGGCTTGCTCGACACGCCGCAGAAGAAGCAATCTTCGACGCCAACATTGATTTCGAATCGATGGATCTCGATCGATTTGGATGCGCGATCAGTGGACAGATGGGCGACCTCACTTACCTGCAAGATCGAATCAACCAAGTAAAAACCGCATCCCGCCTTCGATTCGAGCAATGGCTACCGAGCGGTCCTTGCTGGAACATCGCGACACGATACGGCTTGAATGGCCCCCGTTTTTCGCACTCAACAGCCTGCGCCAGCGGCCTAATCGACACGCTGTGCGCCGCTCGCGCGATCCGCGATGGCCGGTGCGATATAGCTTTGGCCGGAAGTGCGGAATGCATCCACCCGCTCATGGCGGCGGGATTTAAAAACATGCGAGTGCTGGCCGCCGGAGATGATC
>CAYNJG010000029.1:0-52066 GCA_964397295.1 uncultured Pirellulaceae bacterium | reverse complement strand
ACCAAACGCACCGGAGTTTCCAATTAGCCCGCCGGCTCGCAGCTGGAATCCATCCTCGAGCCAGAGCTTTTGTTGGTCGCTACGAACTTCGATTTGCAGCTTGTATAGGAGCACTCCAATCAGGACTGCAACCGTACCACCGACAACGTACGTCCACATTGCTCGCTTCAGCTGTTGCCCGGAAATCGGCATAAACAAGCCAAAGTAGAACGGAACTACGATTGAAGTCAGCCGAATCCAACGTATCAGGCAATCCGCGGCGATTCGCTTCTGCTGGATCATCGTGAGGGACGCCAACGCCGCAAACATGAACGCCGTTAGTGCAATGTGGCTGAACCGAACTGCTTGAATCCGACGTCGCAACAATAGTGATCCGCAACCGATTGGCATCAACAGATCCGCAGCACCCACACCGCCGACGCCGGGCAAGTGCATCGCAACCACTGGAATGCAAAACGCGTAGCCAGCCAGCACGCACATCCACCACGGCTGGTCTCGCCAGCGAAGCTTTGGCGAGACTGAGTCGCCGATCGGAAGAGAGAATGCGGGCGCAGTCATCGGCGGTTAGCTCACCTCTACGAGCTCGGCCTCGTCATTCTTGCACTCGCTCGTCGCTGTCGAGTTTTCACCGACCCAATGCATCAGGTCGCGTTCGAGCAAAGAAGAAAGCGCTCGCACATCTTCACGAAACAAATCTTCGAGTTCAGTTTTGAATTCGTCGCTTAGTGGCGTCCGTTTCATGGGCTTGCGAAACCAGTATTTGGCTCGATCAATCCAACCGCCCTTGTACTTTCGTGCGATTTTGCGAGCTGTTTCCACAATGGGACGCAAGCTAGGTGGAGGATCAAGCACAAGCTTTGCCAATATCTGGCTTCGATGCGTATGTGACGCGTTCACTCGTTCGAAATGTGTTTTCTCGAGATAGTCGACGCCGAGAAACTCTTGTACTTCTTTGAACGTCTTCGCGTTGTCGGACTTAAAGTCGTCAAACACGATCACAAGTCGCTGCTCTGCTGGAACCAAGTCGTAAAAGCGTTCGATCTGGGGCGCGTAGCTCGCGACGTCGGCGTATTGAAGAAACTGTGGAGCCTCGCACTGAACCGGAAGGCCTTCACCCTTTCGTCGCGAATCTTGCATACGCCATGCTGCTTCGAAGTTTGGCTCGTTTTCGATCCGACTGAAGTACACCTCTGAATGAAAAGCATGCACCACTTCAACCGGGTTTCGCAGCATGACAACGAACTTCGCATCGGGATTGAATTCTCGGATCTTTTTGATCGCTACTTCCGAACGCAGATAGTTCGTCGAGCCTTCTCCTAAAACAACATGTCTTGGACCGGCTTCTTCGAAAAGCCGATGGTAAGTTTTCAGGGACTCCATTCCGTGACGCTTCTGCAAACCTGGATAGTCCGAGCTCCAGTAGAACGGCTCTTTCGGCTCACAGATGAAAATTTGCGGATGCTCGCTCAAATAGGCGGCCAGAGCACTGGTCCCACATTTCGGTGAGCCAATGATAAAAAGGTTTGGTTTGCGATCAGGCATGTACTTGCCTCGTAAATTTCGGAATGAGAGTGGAAGGGATTCCAGTGGCGCCGACATGCGTCCAGACTCCCAGCAGTTGACGAGCGAGCATCCAGTTGACAAGGTTTTGTGTGGCGGTGACAAAGGCAATGGTGGCGGCCAAACCAATGAGGCCGAATTGCTGCGTCGCAATCGCGCCGACGATGAAGAGTGTCACGGCGGCAATCACATTCACTTTCAATGTTGTTCTTTCGTGTCCGGCCATCATCAACGAAATCTCACATGGTCCGGTCAACAGACACACGATCTGACCCAACGTAAGTATTCGTAACAACGAGGCTGCGTTGGCATATTGCGGACCGAAAACGGTCGTGAGAATCGTTTCAGCAAAGAGCAAAAAGACGCAAGCCATCGCCACGCCAGGAATGCCACCAATGTTCGCCGCCAATCCGACCATGTCCTGAAATCGTTGGCGATTCTGTTTCGCCATTCCCGGCACGAAGTTTACGATCGCCGTGCCTGCGATCTGCAACGGAACGGTTAGCAAGCTCAACATCCGCTGAGCCGAACCATAAATTGCAATTGCCGCAGGCGCGACCATTGCTCCGGCAATCCAGATATCTGCTTGCGACATTGCGAGTCCGCAAGTTTGTGTGAACATCAATGGCAGACCCAGCGACAACAAGCCTAGGTTTCGCACATCGACAGATTCGCAAGAGTCACCTTCGCAGGCATGCGTTACGCGCTGGACGGCAAACCAGAGCACTGGAAATGTGACCAAATAGGAAACAGCGTAAAGCGACAGGACGCCCCACAGTGTTGTACGGAGCGGAGCGAAAATGGCTAGTAGAATGACAAACAGCAAGTGGGGTAGGGGACCTCCGGCGGGACTGCCGAAGAGATTCGACCAGACGCGTTCATGCATGCCCCGCAACGATTCGGCGATCACCAAATGAACGGTGCGGAGCAAGATGATCGAACCCCACAGTAGTGCGCGCCACGATAACTCACTGGTGGCACTTGGCTCGAAAAAAAAGCTCGAGGCGGCGGTTACGAGTCCAACGATACAACCACCAAGAACTGCAACTTTCACCCCGGCAACGACCGTTGACTGAGCACTGATCGAACTCAATTCTTCATCTTCCGCGAGCCTGCGGACGATCAGCCGGTTTAGTCCGACGCATGCAAACAGAGACGCGACACTTGCCGAGCTAAAGATCAAAACGAACTGCCCGAAGTCAGCCGCACAAAGTGATCTCGCCAGAATTGCGTTAAAAGCGAACACAGAGACCAGAGCGATCAATCTGGCTACAAGCACGCCAGCAGCGCTGGCAGTGAATCGTTTGGCGATACGGGAGAATGGCATAGCGCTTTATTTTGCGTCGACATTGTTGGATGCTTCTAAAACATACGTTTTGCGCACTTTTGCTTAGTCAACACCGATGCGATTGCGGTGAATGCAATGCACTCCAGGCCGCAAAACAATCAAAAAGCGTCTAGTCGGCCAATTTACCAGGACGATCAACTGGATGACCGATTGCTATGGACAGCGATTGGCTTCGGGGGAAATTGGATGCCGCACGGCAATGTGTGACTTGTGGCCTAGTCGTAGTACGTCGTTACGTAGCTGCATTGCGGCGGCGTTCGTAACGCTGATTATGGGCTGCCACCTTTCACCCAAGCCAGGGGCAATCACACCCCAAGAGTTGCCACTCGAGTGCAGGGCGCAGTCGCGAAGTCGACTTGTTCCTATCGATCATCGGATGCTCGGTGGCGTTGTGCCGAAAGAGCACATCGTCGGTGCGGGCGATGTGCTGGGAATTTATGTCGCAGATGTGTTGGGGAAACGCGAAGACCTGCCTGCAGTTTCTTTTCCCCACTACCGCATCCGCAATGCGCCGACCGAGCCTTTTGTCGGGCAGCCCATCAAGGTCGAAACAGATGGCACGATACACTTGCCGTATGTCGAGCCAATTCATGTCGATGGAATGACGCTTCAGCAAGTGCGACAAGCGATCAGCGAAGCGTATTCGATCAACACGGACATCGTGAAACCTGACCGAGACAACACGGTCGTTACTCTCATTACGCCGCGTTTCTTCCGTATTCATGTCTTTCGACAAGATACGCGTTACACGGTGCCTGGGCTGCAGCGTCCCGAGCAATTCGAAATATCAAGGCGATGGGCTGGAACGATTCTCTATCTGGAGCCCAAAGAAGCAACCGTAATCACGGCGCTCTTGCAGACCGGTGGTTTGCCCGGTATCGACGCGATGAATGAGATTCGCGTGATGAAACGCGTCTCCGAAGAAGAGGCAGCCATGCAGGACGTGCCGCTTGACGACAAACTTGTCGGTGACATGCCGATAATGTTTCCCAAAGAGAATACGAAGTTGATCCGGATTCCGCTGCACGTTCCCATTGAGGAAGAGCTACCCTTCGATCCTGCGGATGTGATCCTTGGAGACGGCGACGTGGTGTTCCTACCAAGACGCGATGGAGACACATTCATCACTGGCGGTTTGCTTGGTGGAGGACGCTTTCCTTTGGCTCGCGATCGAGACATTGATATCCTCGAAGCTATCGCCATGGCCACCGGGAATCCGTACGGACCTGCAGGCGATAGCAACAACGTGGTTCGTTTTCGAAGCGGTCCTGGTAACGTCGTGCCTCCGACAGATGCATTGGTGATTCGTCGACGATCTGAGCTGGAACAGTACAAGATTCGCGTCGACCTTCGAAAGGCAATGGACGATCCGACGGAGCGACTTGTGATTGCGCCGGGTGATCTTATCTTGGTCAACTATCGTCCCAAAGAGCTGATAGCGAACGTGGTATTGAATTTCTTTGACTACAACTTCTCGCTAACTCGCGCGGTTCGCTGACATCAAACGCCCACCAATTCTCTTTCTATCGGATCGCGACGCACCGTTTCTTTGTTTGCCGTAACTGGCCACCATTCCATTGCCAGTGCAAGGACCACACCGCCAAGGAATCCTAGCATCGTGCAGATCGCAGTTACCATCGGTAAGTTGGGCCAGACCTGTTCGCCCTGTTTCGGATTTGCCAGAATCTCAGCCACGTAGTCGCCGAACTCGCTAACGAGACTCTGTTCTTGCAACAAGCCGAGCATCGTTTGATACAACTCTCGACTGCGTTCGTATTCGTGCTGCAACCGCTCGCCTTCGAGGCTTACATCGCGAATGCGTTTGGCAGCCTTTTGTTCTTTCTCCAATGTTGCCTGTACGAAGACAATGTGACGACGAACGTCTTCCAAGTCGTTAACTAACAGCCTCTTGTAGGCACGCACGAGCTCTGATGGATGGATGCGAAGTTCGTTGTGGGGCGAATCCATATCCGGCTTGTTTTGCAGCAGCCGCTTATTGATCGTGTCGATGTCTGCGTTCAATTGTCTCATCGCGGGATGCGATGCGCCAATGTTTTCGGCCAAGGTACTCTTCTCACGCTGTAGTGTGAGAAGCTGGTCATACCGTGCGCTTGCGTACTCCTGTCGTTCAGGGTACTTCGATTGAAAGAATTCGCTAAGTTCATCGCTCTTCACGGAAACTAGTAGCGCAAGGCGTTCGACGTGCATGTCGTCAATCAACGCCAATCGATCTAGGTCCGTGTACTCGTCACCCACCGCAGAATCAAGAATCTTAATCCTCGACGAGATACCGGTTCGCTTGATTTGCCAATCAGTGAGTTCCGTTTGCAGCTTGTCGATTCGAGCCTGGTGCGGATTCTCGAGTGTTTGGCGATTCCATATGCCAGGTGCTGAGTTTAGATAGTCTCTGTAAACCTTTGACTTTTTTTCTACATCAGCCCCAACCTTCGCTTCCATTTGGGAGATCAGTGAAACTGCCTTCTCTTGCCCGTCCAAAGAAGATCGCTGCACATACAGTTGGTAGGTGTGCAGAATCGCTGCCACCACCACCTGCGCGTCATCGGGGTCCGAATGTTTGAACTCTAATCGAATCACAAAAGCGCCGTCGGCATCCCCTGAACCGGCTCTGCGAACGGAAAGGTTTTCCGTGATTCGATCGACAACCGTTTCATCATCCTCTAACTCGTTGGTGAGTGAATCGAGTTCCTCAAGTTTGTGATTCGTGACCGCTTGTTGGATGATTCGCGGGCTACCGATTAGCTGCAAGTGAGTCGCGAATAAGCTGTCATATGCTTTGGGGTCGAGAACTTTTCCTTTGTCACCTACGAACTTCGCAAGCTTTTGCATCACCAATAGTCGGCCGTGTGACTCGTACTTCTTCGGTGTAATCAAGCAAACAGCGACACCCAGAAGCACGCCAAGAAACGACCCAACGACGATCACTCGCCAACGCTGCAGTAGAATTTGATACAGAGCCCTTAGCTCCTGAGGGCTATCCATGACTCGTTTGCCCATGATTCATTTGCATTTGCGGCGAACCTGTCTTCACCGCAGGCAATTCGCCCTGTTCGGCACGATGCTGTTGGACCCGTTCTTCTACGAATGATTTGAATTCTGTTCGAAAACGGGGAATCGAGAATCGCTCCGCGTTTTTACGAATACAGTCCGGATCGAAGAAATCGCTTGGAAGTTCATCGAATGTCCGAATGGCTTCTGCCACGCTCTCTGGCGTTTGTTCGTCAAAAAACAATCCCGTCTCGTTTTCAATAACCGTTTCCGTAAGTCCTCCTCGACGCATGCCAATCACGGGTGTTCCGCAAGCCTGTGCTTCTACTGGCATGATCCCGAAATCTTCAACGGCAGCAAAAACGAAAGCTTTCGCTCTTTTCATGTAGTCCCGCAGAACGTCGTTCTCTTGGAAACCAAGCATTTCCACGTTCGCCGGAGCTTGAGATTTCAACTTTTTGAATTCGGGACCGTCACCGATCAGAACTAGTCGATGGTCTGGTAAACGTGCGAATGCATCAACGAGCAGGTCGAAACGTTTGTAAGAAACCAATCGTCCCGCAGCCAGATAGAATGATTCCTTTTTGTGATGAGTTTCAAACCATTCAAGGTCCACGGGCGGATAAATGACGTGGGCGTCTCGGTTGTAGGTCTTCTTAATTCTTCGGGCTACGTAGTTCGAATTTGCGATATAGGCATCCGGTCGATTCGCCGTACCTTGATCCCACAGTCGGAGATAGTGCAAAACTGAACGCACGAATTTGGCTTTTAAGCCACGCGTGAGTCCTCGGCGACGCAGGTATTCATGTTGCATGTCCCATGCGTATCGAATGGGCGTATGAACGTAGGAAATATGGAGTTGCTCGGCGCTAGTCAGCACGCCTTTGCCGAACGCGTGGCTCGAAGAAAGAACTACGTCATAGTCCGCAAGGTCGAATTGCTCGATCGCAATGGGCATCAAAGGTAGGTAGTTGCGAAATCGTTTTCGTGCGAACGGCAACGATTGAATGAACGATGAATGGATGGAATCGATGCCCAAGCTTCGCTTCTCTTCTTCGGACAAATGATCGACCAAAGAGAATGCTTCGCAATGCGGAAAACAGTGCATCATTTCGCGCACTACCTTCTCAGAACCTGCAATGCAGTCGAACCAGTCGTGTATTAATGCGAAACGTGTCATTTTCTCGAGATCCTTGGGCTGCAGAAACATAGCTTTTCGGCCAAGGTCTAGGCTTCGACTTCACGCCGAATGATCCACGCAAGTCCTACAACACACAAAAAAGCCGCAGAAATGAGTGACCGAACAGCTTCGATCTGGCTCATTCCCGCGGCTCCGCACCGAGAGTCTCCGTGTTTAGAAAGCACCTTCGCGGAGCAGTACTGTCTTGACCGTCCGCACGAGGATGTAGAGGTCGAACCAAATCGACCAGTTGCGAACGTAGAACTCATCCAGCTCAACACGTCGTTCGTAGGTTGTTAGGTTGCGGCCAGACACTTGCCAGAATCCTGTAATGCCTGGGCGAACTCGAAGGTAAGAATCGAATGTGTCTTCGTACTTCTCGATCTCGTTTTCTACGATCGGACGAGGGCCAACGAGACTCATGTCGCCGACCAGCACGTTCCAAAGTTGCGGTAGTTCGTCCAGACTCGTCTTTCGTAAGAAGCGGCCACAAGCGGTGACTCGAGGATCATTCTTTAGTTTCTGTGTTGTTTCCCATTCCTCTCGTAGCTCAGCAGAGCCCTCCAAGTGTTGTTGCAGAACTTCCTCTGCGTTCGTAACCATCGAGCGGAATTTCCATACTTTGAATCGTTTTCCATTCTTTGAAATCCGAGTGTGGCCAAAGAATACTGGTCCCGGAGAAGTTACCTTGTTCCAAATAGCCAAACCTGCAAAGAGGGGAGAGCCAACAATCAAGGCGGCACCTGCGATTGCCACGTCTACCGTTCGCTTTGCAAACGTCGAACTTGGCCGCAACAGGTTGTCTTCAATCGAAATGCCGGCGGCGCCGCCCATCGACCAGAGCGAAGGCAGTCGTGCGTCATCTGGAAGAATAACGATGCGTGCGAATCCACGAAGGTGAGAGTCAATGAACTTTTGGATTTCGTTGTCTGTACGGCCACGTCGATGTACCAAAGCACAGCTAACTCTTGATCCAAGTTCCTTCGTGCGATGGGGTGTACCTAGGAAGTGTTCCGCGACACTGATGTCTCGACGCGAGAGCCGGTCCTGTAAGAAGCCAGCTGGGACAAGCCCACGTGACGCGTTCTTTTGGTGCTTAGCGAAGAGTGTTTGAATGCGACGGTCGGCACCATAGAGTAAAAAGGGGACGCCCCACCAACTTGTTTTAGCAAAGGTGCTGCGAGCGAATGCTCGAACTAACGGTGCAACAAGAAAAAACGGTAGGCAAACGAATGCCGGAGTCCATGGCAAGCCGGCAGCCGAAAGGTGTGACAACGCCAACACGGCAACCGATCCAATCGCGACTAAAGACTGACGCGTTTCGTAGACCGGATGAACTCCTGGCTTGTAAACACCCAAGAAGAAAAACGCAGCGACCGTAGTCATTGAGAACGCCGCGGCAACGGTACTCGTTACGGCGGTGCCTATTCCAGCTGATGATAGAATTGCGAAAGCGGCGAAAACAACTAACATGATGGTTACCGCATCAACTGCGGCAAGCGAAGCCACTGTTGTGAAGACTTGATAGACGTAGTTTGATTTGGTTTGAGTTTTTGATAGGTGTCTGCTTCTGGTTGTTTTCGTGAATGCTTTTAGTATCGCAGTGGTCATGGTGCTCTCCGATTAACGTTGGTGCTGCCCAACCAGAAAGCGAAGCGTGTACCAGAAATGTTTTGATGGGGCGTTTTTGAGGTTTTTCCCGGGAGAAAGTGCTTTGTTTTCGTTGACCTGCCGCGAGCGTTGCAGGCAAGAGTGGGTAAGAAGTATCGACATTGGGTTTGTTGGTGAGCTGTAAGATTTACCCACCCACCGGCCGATTGAGGCTGTCTATCGCCGCTGCAACCAACGCGTCACATCATCAGCAACCGCATTTGTCTCGTCGATCAACTGGACACTCAACGCGACAGCTTCCTCAATATTTTCTTCGCGTGCAGCCGTCTCGGATCGTGATGCCAATCGGACTGCGTCTAAAGCATGTATTTCGTTAAGGCTGCCCTTGATTCGGTGAGCCGTCTCATACAGTGAACTCGCATTCCTTTGCTTGACCGCAGCTTCAATCGGCAAAACCAGCGATTCTCGTAGATCCAAAAACATGGAGAGAAGATCCTCGACTAGTTCTTCATCGTCATCGAGACGTTGCAGCATCGCGGATACGTCGAATCTTGCTTTGTCCATCATCGTAGACCGTGTCGACGCATTTTGTTGTAGATGCTCTTCGGGCTGATACCAAGCATTCGAGCTGACTTGGACTTATTCCCACCGCACGCTGTTAACGTTTCCTCTATCGCCTGACATTCTATTTCCGCAAGCGTACGACCGGCGAGTCCTGAGTCTGACGGAATCGAATCGGCACTTGGCTTTGAATCGCCAGCTGAGGCTTTGTCCTGGCATTGATTGAGATCATCGAGGTCGATGCGAGCGTCCTGGCAAAACGCAAAAGCTCGCTCCAGCACGTTTTCTAGTTCTCGAATATTGCCTGGCCAGGAATACTGTTCAAGCAAACGCTCGGCAGGTTTGGTGATACTTGGCCGAACTCGCTGGGTACGCGCGGAAAGTCGATCGAGTATGTCCGATACAAAAGGCAAGATGTCGGCAGTGCGGTCCCGCAATGGCGGAGCGGTAAGTTGCAGCACATTTAGTCGGTAGTAAAGATCCTGACGGAAGCGGCCTTCTTCACACATGCCATCTAAGTTCTGATGCGTTGCCGAAATCACCCGGACATCGACTTGCCTGGTTTTGTTGCAGCCGATTCGTTGTACGGTCCTCTCTTGCAAAAAAGTGAGCAACTTAGGTTGAAGCTCCAAAGGCAAGTCACCGATTTCATCCAAAAATAGAGTACCGCCACCTGCGAACTCAATTCGCCCCGGACGATCGTCGACTGCTCCTGTGAAGGAGCCTTTGGCGTGTCCGAACAATTCCGACTCAATCAAGTCTCTGGGCAACGAAGCACAGTTTATAGCAACGAATGGTCCATCACTTCGCGAGCTATGCTGATGAATCAACCTCGCGATAGTACTTTTGCCCGTACCGCTCTCACCGTTGATCAACACGGACGAATCAAGCGGGGCTACCTTGCCAATTCGATCCAGAAGTTCTTTTGAAGAGTCTGCGTGTGCGGTGAATTCTTTTGCAAGTACCGGGGTCGATACGACCGCCCGAAGACCGCGATTTTCCTTTGTCAATCTCGATTGGTGTAACGCCTGCTCCACCGTGGCAAACAGCTCATCGGAGTCTACGGGTTTCGTAATGAAATCCCGAGCTCCGGCTTTCATGGCTGCGACCGCGTCGCGGATTTCACTCGCTCCGGACACCATGATGACTTGCGTATCTGGGAATTCATCTTGGATGTACGCGAGCACGTCGAGGCCCGACGCCGCTGGCATATTTAAGTCAAGCAACGCCACGGGTGTCTCGGCGTTGATCGTTTCCATCGCCTCCACACCATCTTGTACGACGATCGGTTCGTGACCGGCGCGACGCAAAAATCGATCAAGGACGCGGCATGTCATCGGATCATCGTCCGCAACGAGCACCCGCGAAGGGTAAGCCGAGCGCCCTTCTGCCTCATTGGGCGGAATCGTACTCTGATTCGAAGTCTTCTTTTTTGTCGAGCCAACCATGCCAAAACGTTGCTTTTCACGAGGATAGAGTCCAACAAGACTACGTCGTCCTGGCTTCCGTCGCACAAGCCGCACAAGAAATCCGTTCCAACCGTCATTATTCAACCTGGATCTCGGCCGGCTGATCGGTGACGTATCTTTCGGCTGGCAGTTCCACTCTTACGTAAGAGGAAAAAATGAAGGGCGTTATCTTCACAGAATTCATTGATTTGGTCGAAGAGAAATTCGGACTCGACACACTCGATCAAATCATTCAGGGCGCTAATCTGCCAAACGAAGGCGCATACACGACGGTAGGTACGTACGACCATGTCGAGTTGCTACGAATGGTTGGGCAATTGCACGCGATTTCAGGCATTCCCGTTTCGGATCTCGCAAAGGTGTTTGGCCAGCATCTTTTCGGGCAACTCGCAAAATCACACAAAGAACTCGTCGGCAGGGTCGACAACGTAATGGACCTGCTTGCGAACGTAGAAAACGTGATTCATGTCGAAGTCGAAAAACTCTATCCCGATGCTGAGTTGCCAACACTCAACTACCGACAGCTGAACGAAAACGAGTGCGAGATCGCCTATGAATCGTCTCGTCCTTTTGCTGATGTTTGCGAGGGACTAATCCGTGGTGCGGCCGACTATTTCGGAGAGAACTTCGAGCTGGAACGTGAAGATCTGGAAGCCAGTGTGACCGGTGGTGCCGCTCGCTTTCGATATCGCGTCGTCAGTGGTACATCGCCCGAGACCGAGGACGTGGCATGCAGCGTGACGTCGAAGTCCTAAAACGCAAGGCGAGTCGCGAGAGGGCCGCGAGAATCGCAGCTGAAACTTTGCTGGAAGGCAAATCGCGGGAAAACTACGCAGCGAACCAACAGCTGCGAACGCTGGCTGAGCAGTTGCGAAAGCAAGGCGAGTTAACGTCTGCCATTGTCGAAACCGCAGCCGACGGAATTATCGTCTTTAATGGCGTTGGCCAAATTGTTTCAGCTAACCCTGCTGCAGAACGGATTTTTCAATACTCGCACCAAGCGATGCTTGACCGTAACGTCATTGAACTGTTTGACACGACTCAACAATGCTGGGAAGAGGCGAACGAACTCCATGTTTCGGGCGAATACATTGGTCTGCGTAGCGATGGTGAGACCTTTTCTTTCGAATGGACCGTTTCGAACGTCGATAAAACAAGCATGCAGCTGTGGACGGCGTTCGTCCGCGACAATACCGATCGAAAAAGACTCCAGCTCCAACTTTCCCATGCCCAAAAACTCGAGTCAGTGGGACTTCTTGCTGCAGGCGTAGCACATGAAATCAACACGCCGATTCAATTCGTTGGCGATAATATTCATTTTCTTTCTGAGTCCTTCGAAAGCGTTCAGCAACTACTGGTTGCGTACCAAGACCTCGAGTCGGCCGTACGACAACAATTATCGACGACACGATCGCTTGAGCAGATCGATCAAACATATGCCGAAGTCGATATGGAGTTTTTGAAAGAAGAGATCCCTTCCGCGATCGCCGAAGCGACAGACGGCATTACTCGCGTTGCACGAATCATCAAAGCCATGAAGGAATTTTCGCATCCCGGCGCTGAACAACGTTGCAATATTGACCTCAATCGCGCAATCGAAAGCACAATCACTGTATCTCGCAACGAATGGAAGTACGTTGCTCGGATGGAGACCGACCTAGATCCGAATTTGCCGCTCGTCAAATGTTACCCAGGCGAACTGAATCAGGCCTTGTTGAATCTAATCGTGAATGCGGCTCATGCGGTTGGAGATGCAAGAGAGTCTAGTTCTGATCGAACAGATTTCTTCATCCGCATTACTACGAAAACGTGTGGCCAATCCGTGGTTATCGAAGTCACGGATACTGGGATTGGCATTGCTCCAGAAAACGTTGAGAAGATTTTCACTCCTTTTTTTACAACAAAGGGGATCGGCGTTGGGACCGGGCAGGGGTTAGCAATCGTGCAATCTGTGATCGTGAAACACGGCGGCACGGTCGACGTTGAATCAAACCAGGGCCAAGGTTCCACATTCAGGATTTCTCTGCCTTACGAATCCACGACCGAAACCTGGGTTCTTGACGACAGCTCCGAGAAACTCGATGAACCGAATTCTGTTTATTGATGATGAACCGTTCCTGCTAAAGGCTTTGCGGCGATCGTTTCGGTCAAAGCGAGACCAGTGGGAAATGCACTTTGTCGAAGATGGTGACGAAGCTCTTCGGCTGATGGATGAAAATGCGTTTGATGCACTGGTATCGGACATGCGGATGCCAAAAATGTCTGGAGCGCAATTGGTCAGCGAGGTGGTAAGGAGAGGGCACGATACCGTTCGAGTGCTTTTAACTGGTCAGTCCGAGCAACAATCTATCTTTCCATGCTTAGGACTGATCCATCGATTTCTTACGAAGCCCTGCGAGCCAAAACGCTTGATGCAAACGCTCGATCAATTGCTCGAAGCACGGAATAAAATTCCGGCGGGGACGCTCCGGTCCGTCTTGTCTAATCTCGAATGCCTCCCGATGCAGTGTGGCCCACGCGAAGCATTCCATGATGAAATACGTACTGAAAGTCCAAGCTTGGAACGACTCGCATCCCTAGCGTCTAGCGACATTGGCATAGCAGTCAGACTTATACAACTCGCTCGATCAGGGATCTTGGCTGCGGATGTCCAAGATGTTCATCCGAATGCCTTGATACAAGCGATCGGCGTGGAGACTCTTCAGTTGCTTCAACAAGCAGAGTGCTTCTTACCGAAAGTGAAATCCTCGATTTCAGATGCGGAATTGAAGAGCCTCAATCAACGCAGTTTCGAACGAGCAAACAACGGCGCAGCTTGCGAGCACAGCGATGTTTCGAAGAACACCGCATGGATGGACGGCCTACTTAGCGAAGTCGGCTGGTTGATTATCGAAAAAGTCTTCGTGGCGAACGAAAACGCAACGGAACTCTCGGAACCCCGAATCGATCACGAAGATGCCGTCGAATATCTTATGAAGTTATGGGCTCCCGACTTCGCATGTCGGTGCAACTCCTAGTTAGGAGTTTGCGAGCGAAATACGTGATGCCGTATAAACTCGACTGGCCACGTCTTTGATTGGTTGGGCCAACAATACTCTTCAAGTTTCACATCTTCGTTCCGACTCGCAACCATTCGAACGTAGCCCAGATATTGGCCGTCATCTTCATCGAGTGTATCGACAAACCACTGGACTGGATCCTGCATGGCTCCGTTCCACTGTTTCCAAACATCGATGCCTCTGGGCATGGTTTCCGCGACATTGACGGATACGACCCCGGTTCTGTCCCAATGATTCTTCCACCAATCGCTCGTGTGCAGGCACCAACAGCTTTGCGACCAAAAGCGTTCCAGGTGTGACGGGACGCCGCTTTTGAATTCTCGCACAAGGCCTGCACCGGCGATTCCGATCGGGCCGTGTGGCTTTACGAATTGTGCTAGGTAATTCAAGTACATGTCATCTGTACCGAAGTACGAATACGCGTCAACGCAAACGATGGCGTCGAAGAATTCTGCTGCGAAAGGCAAAGCTCTCGCGTCTGCGTGAATTGGGAACACTTGATCGTTGAAGTGGGCCGCTTCGATGCGTTGTTGGTTTTCCGTTGGATTGATCCAGAGATCAGTTGCCCAAACTTGAACGTCGAATTCGTTTGCAAGAAAGACCGAAGACTTGGCTCGCCCACAACCGAGATCCAATACACGCATTCCCGGTTCGAGTTCGAGTGATTCTGAGAGCCACTCCGCCAACCAAACCGCATTTCCGCCAAAGGGACCCTCGAGCATCCATTCGGGATTGTACTTCGACGAACGTGGGAACCGCGGATTGACGAGTTGATCTGTCATGGCGTCCGCCAGTGCTACTTGGCGTTCTGTTCGTAGACCGCGTGGATAATCGAATCGACGTCTTTGAATTTGGTTTTCTTCGCAAGAGCCGCGTCGACCAAACGGTGTGCGTCGGCTTCGTTGTGTCCGAGTGCACGAAGGATCTCGTACGCTTCGCGGACCATGTCTTGACGTCGGTTACTTTAGTAGGTTGGTCACTGACGAGCAACTATCGCACAACCCCCGAACCAATCGCCTTAAAGAGCGACCTGATATCGGACTTTTTCTGGAAAGCGAACAGCTCACCAAAGAAACCAAGATCCGCTGTGGGCACGACCTTCCGGATCTGTGCGAGGTACATTCTGAGCCGCAGTTGCTGCATTCGGCTTTTCGTTTCGACATCGACGATTTGCAACTTCTCTATGGCATCTTTCGCCTTGCCACGTCCCGCATACGCAAGTCCCATCTCGTATTGCTCCAGCCAGATGTACTGTTGGAAAACGATCTCACGAAACCGTTTGAACTGCTTTTGGTCGAGGATCTTTTTGATGGCCGCTTCCTGGGTGAGGGCATGTTTGTTGAGATCTTCCGTTAACATTAATATCGCGCCGTGCTGCAAGTCGGCATCCTGACCGATTTGCTTCCGTCTAACTTCGTCGGCCTGACGAATCTTCTTCAGCGCCGGAACATCTGCTCTCGCCGATTCCATCAACGTCGCGAACTGCTCGTCCGTAATGGCGAGTTCTTCACGCACCGACGGCATCGCCAAGAATCCAAATCGCGAAGTGAGTCGACTGACCGTCCGCTGATCCAAGTCCTGCGCAAGTGCAATGCTGGGAAGCAGCAAAAGCACGGAAGTGAATACGATGCAACGAATTTGTTGGTAAGTCATTTCATTCTCCGGGTGTAGGACCGGACCTGCGGCGACTATTCGGTTTAGGGGTCTTCTTTTCAGGTACCTCGGAAAGCATCTTCTGATATTCCTCAGCACACTCGTCCGTGTTGGTCATGTTCACGTCGAAGTAGAACGGCTTACCCAAGGATGCGTTCAACTCGCGTTCGAGAATTTCAAGCCTCAGTTGATGCTTCAACTTTGGCTCAAATACCTTGAGCTTTTTATCCGCTTTGTAGAGTTGATTGTTGAGAGCCTTGTTTTGGTCGCCACTGATGCGAACGCCGTGATACAAAAGTGCGCGACGAGCATCACGATAACTCAGCAGTTGCTCTTGGAAGGCGATCTGTTTCAACCGTAGCTGCTGTTCGTCGTCCAGTGTGGCAAGCACGAGCTTGTCCGATTCGCGAAGCTCAGCGTCAATGATGCGTGACAAGTCGTCCGTATAATCACGTAGGGCCGCTTTGCTTAGCCTGTACGGATCACCACGTTCACTAAGATCCTTGATTTGAATCTCAGCAGCCGTGCGGCTTTTGATTCTCGACAGCAATTTCAATTGCTCGGGAGTGAGTTCAAGTTCTTCGGAAAGAGACTGTTGCTGAAGCGTCCATATCAAGGGTGACTGCTTCGCGTTTACGACTTCCAGGATTTCGTCCAGATTACTGTTTTCGGAATCACTAAAAACTCGTGGCTGGATGGTGGTTCCGTCTTCTGTTTTCAATCGATCGAAACCAAACTCCTCGCCGCCACAGATTGCAGCGGCGAGAAGGAAGGTGATCGAGACGCAGCAAGTGCGAACTCTCATTGGACAGGTCCAACCGTAGTTTGGGCCGTCAAACCGGATGCGGCCAATTGGCCACGACTGGAAAGTTGCAGTCCGACGAAAACGAGTAAGTATCGTCCTCATCGAACTCTTCACTTTTCCGAGTTAGCTGCACTCCAGCAACCTCTGGATGAGGGTACAAGACGATGGGATTCTGACCGCCTTGCGTAAATGCACATATCCAACCCCCGAGCCAAAGATCGGTTGCCCAGACTTGGACATCGAATTCGTTAGCGAGAAAGATCGAGGACTTGGCACGACCACAGCCGAGATCAAGTTTTCGCATTCCTGGTTTGAGCACGAGTGAGTCCGTGAGCCACTCTGCAAGCCAAACAGCGTTTCCACCGAACGGACCCTCAAGCATCCATTCGGGATTGTATTTCGACGACCGTGGGAAACGTGGATTGATGAGTTGATTCGTCATGGCGTTTTATCTCGCAGCCGATCCATGATTTGATAGCACCTTCGCTCCGAATTCAGCTCTAGTTCGAATTGATCGTGCAACATGTCCACCTGCTGGGGTGAAACGAAGAGCGGCATCAATGACTTACAACCGATAAGAATCTGCAGGCGCTGTTCGTTGCCTGAATTGTCTTCCATCGTAACACTGCGTCGACGGAAAACATGCCAAAACCCATCTGAGAAGCATCTTGCCCGTTGCTCAGCATCGCGGAATGGCCAATAGTTTAAGTTGGGTAGATTGGTGTCTATTGGATTGGTTGGAACGCCATACGTTGTGTGCCCGGACTCGGTAAGCTCGTCGTAAGAAACGATGATGGGTTCGTTTTCGCCAAGAGCCAAGTGAAACTCGGAGCCGCTTTCATTTGTGCGTAGGGCCCAGTCCAATGGCACGAGTTGCAACCCTTGGATCGGGATTTCGAAACGCTTGTCTGGGCTAGCCAACACCTCGCCACTTCCGGATGTATCTTTCTTTTCTAGCTTCAGCAAAACGACAAGCGATTGGTTCTGGTCTGGGACGTAGAGAAGGTTGGATTGGCCACCGTTATGAGAGACCCGGGTTAAGCAAAGAACTCCTAAGTTTGCCGGGAGCTCCAGTCGTTGCAGCAAGGCCTCTGCCATCGAAGGTCGGTCGAACGCACGGAATTCTCCCTTCATCGCTGCAGATTGATTTTGCAACGTTTGTGAGCACTCGATTGTCGTTCGGAAGAGGTCTGCAGCATTCTCATGCAACTCTTGTCGATGCTTCAAATCAGATTTTATCGTCGTTAGGTCGTTCTTGACTGCGGTCAGCGCTCTCGACATGCTGAATTTAAGAACGCAGAACGTCAAGGTCGCCATTCCAATTACTGCCCACAACGCGACGCGTCTGAGTTTTATTGGTTTCGCAGTTTCTTCGTGGTTGTCACTCATTCGATGTGACCTCCACAAGGCGAATAAGAATCTTTGGCTGAGTGTTCGCAATGCCTTTATTTTTTAGCACGGGCTGGAAGTCAAGTAGCGGTGGAATATCCGAAGCTTTGCCGGGACCGAAGTTTCGTTGTGGATTAAAACTGGATTGGCTCTCGGTATAACCCGTCAGAAACGCGTCATTGGCGGAAGCACTTGCCACGACTTGTTCGTTGATGATGAGGCTCAGTTTTGAGTGCGTCTTTTCGCCGGTCGTGCTGAAGACGACTTCGTTGCGCCCGGACTGGAGAGGGAAGGTCGCTTTGGGTTCCAGTTCGAAGTAGGCTCGCTCGTCGATGTATTGCAATTCGATTTCGCAGTGGCGATGAGCCGGCACGTGTATCGCCATTGCCTTATGAAATCTTTGAACGGAAGTAATCGTGGGGATCTCACGAATAGAGATCATTCCCTCTTGCGGATCGATTGAGCTTTCTTGCGTCACGAGCTCGTGAAAAAGCTTTTCCGCCCGGTGCTGAAGTGTGACGCGTGCATCATATGCGGTCTGTTGCTTTTCGATGAACGGCGGCAAATCGCGGACGGCCCTTTCATAGGACCGTGCATTGGCGTTTGCGAGAGCTTTGTACTCGTCGTTCATTAGACTGACTTCGACGAGTTCGGCTCGAGTCTTCCGAAGCTCTTCGTAAGTCGAGTATAGGTCGATCGCGAATGCTGTCAGTGTAATAATGGCGATCAACGAAAGAATAGAAAACCGCATCAAGCTTGCTCCGACCCGTACGAACTGTTTCCTAGTTCGCCATCATAACGGAAGCGAAGCACGCGATGTGCTGTATATGCGTGGCGGCCAAATGCTACTTGGCGTTTTGCTCGTACACGGCGTGGATGATTGAATCGACGTCTTTGAATTTGGTTTTCTTTGCCAGAGCCGCGTCGACTAGACGATGAGCGTCGGCTTCGTTGTGTCCAAGTGCACGAAGTATCTCGTACGCTTCGCGGACCATGTCTTGCTTGACGTCTGCAGCTTTGGTTGGCTGGTCGCTAATGAGTAGTGCGAAGCGTGACATCTTTCGACGAAGCTTTGCAATGATCCGTTCGGCGGTTGCCGGTCCAATACCTGGAAGACCAGAGAGTCCCTTTGCGTCTTGCTCCTCGATCAACGTCGCGACTTCGGGGACGGGGCGGATCATCGCGCGGAGTGCTTTTTTCGATCCGACGCCATCGACTGAACAGAACAATTGAAAGAACTGTCGTTCGACCGGGTTTAGGAAACCGACCATGCGTGGTGTGAGTCGTCCTTGCTGAGGATTTCCATCCAGATACAAAATCGTGTGTAGCGAAACCGTGTCGGTAACGCGGCCTTGGAGTTGACGTCGAGTGAATTCGGTAACTAAGACTTCGAATTCGAATCCGTCTTTCGAGATGGTTGCGGATTCCGTGTCGAGTACCTGCAAGATGCCAGTGATTTTCGTGATCATGTCGTTCGTCCGTGGTTGATGATTTCCTTCGTAGACTTTAACCCACGTTTGCACGTGATGTACAGTCAGAGTTGAAAGCGTAAGGACGCTAGTCCTACGGCGCATCGCCAAAGACTTGTTTTCACGGGGATAGCCGCCCGCCGCAGGGCTGGCCCTTACGATTTCAGAGTACGACCTTGCGATCGGCCATAAAGAAATGGCACATCGCGATTGCCAGTGCATCGGCGACGTCGGCAGGTTCGGGTAGCTCGGGCAGCGAGAGCTCGCGTTGTATTGCTTGCTGCATTTGAAGTTTGGGTGCGTGACCATTGCCCGTTAGCAGTTTTTTTACTTTGGTGGCTGCGTAATCGAATATTGGAACATTATTTTGAGCAGCGACTAAGCAGATGACGCCGCGGGCGTGCCCCATCAGGATCGCGGTACGTGGGCGCTTGTAGTGCGAGTAAAGTTGCTCGATCGCGATTGCAGTAGGTTTGAGTTGCTGGACGACTTCCTCGAGTCCCCGGTGTATCTTGTTCAGCCGTGGACCGATATCGCCTCCCGATCCACCGCGAACGACACCGGCCTCTTCAAGCTTTGGGCCACGAGGTGTTCGCCGCAAGACGCCGTAGCCTGTGATGTTCAGGCCAGGGTCGATGCCAAGAATGATTTGATCCGTCAAAGTTGTCGACCTTCCGTGGGGTCTTCGTTGTGTGGTATGTCAGCGTATGCGTTATTCTTGTTTCCAGGTGGTGCCGCCGTCACGATCTTCCATGACGATTCCTGCTGCCTTCATTGCGTCGCGGATAACGTCGGCGGTACCCCAGTCTTTGTTCTCTCTCGCGTCTGCGCGAAGTTTGATGATCAGTTGCATCAATTCGTCGGTTAGTGAATCGTCTCCGCCGCCGCCGGCTGACTTTGGTGGCGCCTTTGCGAACAGACCGAAGATACTGGACAGCTCGCGGAAGACTTCCGTGCAGGTGACGAAGCTTTCGACGTCTTCTTGCTTTCTCGCTTTTGGGTTTTCGAGGTCGCTCGCGTCGGCGTACTTGTTTAGTGATGTAAGTAGCTGAAAGAGTTCGGCCATCGCGGCGCCGGTGTTGAAATCGTCCGACATTTTCTCAATGAACTGTGTTCTTGCTTGAACAACGTTGTCAGCCGCTTTGTCTAAATCAAGTTTTCGCTCGTCATCTGCCTGCAAGTAGAAAGGCTTACCTGTAATTCGTTCGTAGCGTTCGAAGAACTGATAAAACTTGTCTAGTGATTTGCCTTCTTCGGCGACAGCTTCTTCGCTGAAGACAACGGTGCTGCGGTAGTGTGTCCGCAATAGGAAGAAGCGCAGTCGCTCGCCACCTTGTCGTTCGATCAGTCCACGCAATCCGCCGGCGCCTTTCGAGCGACTCATCTTGCCCGCTTCGGCTTGTTCGGGCGTCTGATTGCTGTCGTCGTCGCGGTCGTTTTTGCCGCCCAGCTTTCCAGCAGTTCCAGCGCGGAGCAGTCCGTTGTGCAGCCAGTACTTCGCCATCGGCCTGCCGTGGCAGCATTCGCTTTGTGCAATTTCGTTTTCGTGGTGAGGGAACTTTAGATCGAGTCCGCCGCCGTGAATATCGAACGTTTCACCGAGCAACCGACGGCTCATGGCAGAACACTCGATGTGCCAACCGGGCCGGCCTTTGCCCCATGGGGAATCCCACGATGGCTCGTCGGGCTTTGCGGATTTCCAAAGTGCAAAGTCACCAGGCGAACGTTTCTTCGCCGCTGCTCCGCCACCTTCGCCCTGTTGGTCGGCTGCCGAGCGGTTGTTGAGCTTACCGTACTCTTTGTCGCGAAGGACATCGAAGAACACGTCTCCGTCGACGGCGTAGGCGAAGTCTTTCTTCTCGAGTTCCTCGATCATCGTGATGATGTCGCCCATGTGGTCAGTCGCGCGGGGCAGGGCGGTGATCTGATCAACGCCGACTGCCAACAAGTTCGCGCAATAGTCCATCGTCATTTCAGTAGCGACTTGCGACATCGAGATCCCGCGCTCCTGCGATTGTTGGATCAGTTTGTCGTCAACGTCCGTCAGGTTCACAACCCAGTTGACGTCGTAACCGCAGTGCGTCAAAAACCGTTTGATCGTGTCGAACACAATCGGGCCGACGAGGTGACCAATGTGAGCTTCTTTGTAGACCGTTGGTCCGCACAGATAGATGCCGACTTTGCCTTCCACGACCGGCTCGAACGTTTCCTTCTCGCCAGTGAGTGTGTTGTAGATACGAATCGAAGTCATATTGGTTTGCGTATTGGTGTTGGTCTGCGTCAGTGTCGCGGGCATGCCGGTTCCATCCGTCTCGGTGTCGATGTTACTCTCGAGAAGCTGCGTTCCGTCCGTTGCTGTCATTGATAGCCCGCCCGCGAGTTTACGCACTCAATCGGACAGCTCCAACAGCACCACGCATTGCGCGGAGATTGCTTCTTCTCTACCTATCGGTCCAACGCTTTCGCCAGTTTTCGCTTTTACGCCGACATCCGCCGAGTTTATGCCTAAGATCTCCGCGATCCGCTTCCGAATCGCCAATTTGTGAGCCGATAGCTTTGGCCGCTGCGCGAAAACGATGCAGTCGAGGTTTACGATGCTGAACCCTTTTGAGCGGAGCTTTGCCGCCGCCGCTGCCAACATTTTGGCGGAGTCCTTGCCCTTATTAGCGGGATCGGTGTCGGGAAAGAGCTCGCCGATGTCCCCCATCGAGGCCGCACCGAGCAACGCGTCCGTGATCGCGTGCAGAAGCACATCAGCGTCGCTGTGGCCGATCGCGTGCCGATCATGATCAAGCGTGAGCCCACCAAGCACGAGCGGTCCGCCGTCGCCCAAACGATGCGTATCGTGACCAATTCCAACTCGCACAGAACACCTCTTCTGATTTCTTGCACTATTGCTTCAATTTATCGCGACCATCTCGAAGCAACAATGTGAGCTTCGTTGTTGTAGGCCGGAGCAAAGGCGGAAACATCGCTCCATATCTCGCGACGTCTTCGTCGAAGTTCCGGCAAAACCGCGTTCCATCCTGGTCCAAGGATTGCAGGTGGACAAGTCTAAGCGAGCTTCGTTCCGGAGCAGCGCGGAATATCGTCAGTGCAAAATGGTTTGCGTTTGGCCGCTTGTTCCGGCCTACTTTGCCTTTCCGCAACGCGATGGCACTCCTATACTCTGGCCATGTCATTGATCGAAATAAAAGGACTTCGCAAAGCCTACCGCGTATACCAGAAGAAAGAAGGTCTGGTGGCGTCGCTGCGTGGATTGTTCCATCGAGAATTCAACGAAATCGAAGCCGTCCGCGAAATCGACCTCTCGGTGGAGAAGGGCGAATTTGTCGCGTTTCTCGGGCCGAACGGGGCTGGCAAGACGACGACGTTGAAATTGCTCTCCGGCGTCATCAGTCCGACCTCTGGCGAAGCAACTGTGATGGGGCATGTGCCGTGGCTTCGTGAAAACGAGTACCGTCGCCAGTTCGCTTTGGTCATGGGGCAGAAGAACCAACTCTGGTGGGACCTGCCCGCTCAAGAGTCCTTTCGACTTCATCAACAGATCTACAACGTTGACGCCAAAGAGTTCGATAAAACTCGTGACAAAATCACCGAACTGTTAGGCGTTACGCACTTACTTTCTCAGCCCGTGCGAGAATTGTCGTTGGGCGAACGAATGAAGATGGAACTGATTGCGGCGCTTCTTCACTCGCCCAAAGTTCTGTTCTTGGACGAGCCTACGATTGGTTTGGACGTCGTCGCACAACATGCGATTCAAGAGTTTTTGAAAGAGTATCAGCAGCAACACGAGACCACAATTTTGCTGACCAGTCATTACATGAAAGATATCGCGGCACTTTGCCAACGTGTCGTGATCATCGCGAATGGCTTGATTCGCTACGACGGTTCGCTAAGTGGAATCGTCGATCGGTTTAGTGGATCGAAAGTCGTCACACTGCAGTTCGCGGGCGATGAAGTTCCCGAAGATCTGGAACGATACGGTGAAGTACTTGGTATCGAAAAGCCACGTGCTCGCATTCGCGTGCAGAGACAAGAGGTTGCAAAAATGCTGGCTTCTGTACTTGATCGATGTAGCGTTGCGGATGTCAGTGTTGAGGACCCACCGTTGGAAGAAGTAATCTCGGAATTCTTCTCGCAAGTCAAAGAAGACGATCAGGCGGAAGCAGACGCTGCAACGGCACTGGCATCGGAGACATAATGATGGACGCGTTGCAACTGACGAAGGACCTCGTTGCCTTTAAGTCTCCCAGCCACGTTTCGAATGCTGAGGTCAGCGAGTTTATCATCGATCGTCTGCGTGAGCTTGGCGGTTTTGTAATCGAACGCTGCAAATACAAAGACGCAGCGGGTGTCGAGAAAGTCAACGTACTTGGTCACGCTGGACCAAGGTTTGAGGACTGCGGCCAGACGGGCCTCGCGTACTTCTGCCACTCTGACGTCGTACCGGCGACCAAGTGGACCGGACCGGGTGAGGCTTACACTGCCACGGAACATGACGGGAAACTGTATGGTCGTGGAAGTTGCGACATGAAAGGCTCAGCGGCTTGCATGCTGAGTGCGATTTCGCAAATCGACACAAACAACTTGGCGGCGCCGCTGTTCTTCGTTTGCACGGCCGACGAAGAACGTAGTTACCTCGGCGCGAAACAGATTGTGTCGGAGAGCACGTTGTATCGCGAGATGCTGGTTGGCCAGCCGCGAGTTCTGATTGGTGAACCTACCGAGCTACAAGTCGTCTATGCCCACAAGGGTATTTGCAAACTGAAGGTTGTTTCGCGAGGTCGAGCTGCTCACTCAAGTACCCGCGATGGCCTCAATGCAAACTTGGCCATGATTCCGTTTTTGCAAACTTTAAAGCAGATTTATGATGAGACGGAAAAATCGACCGAGTGGCAGAACTCCGAATTCGACCCGCCTGTTTTGAGCATGAACATTGGCATCAACGATCACACGAAAGCAATCAACGTGACTCCAGCTCAAAGCGTTTGCACCATCTTTTATCGCCCGTTGCCGGACGTTGACGATCACCCGTTGCTCGAACGCATTCGAACGGCGGCCGAGAACGCGAATCTCGAATTCGCCGAACCAGAACGCTGCGATGCTGTTTACACTGCGCCAGATGATGAGCTGGTGCACGATGCACTACGACTGTCTGGCAACACGACGGCGCGGACCGTTTCGTATGGAACGGATGCTGGCGAGTTCAAGGCGTTGAATCACAAAATTGTGTGCGGACCTGGAGCCATCGCACAGGCACACACCGAAGACGAATGGATTGCACTCGATCAACTTTCGGCGGGCTGTGATTTGTACAAGAAATTCGTCGAAGCGTGGTGTGTTAACGTATGAGCGACTCAAAGCAAGCCGTCGAAATTCGCAACGCATTGCACGAAGATTTGCCCGCGCTGAAGGAGTTTCTAAAACCGTTTTTCGAAAAACAATTCATTTTGACCCGCACGGATGACGAGCTTGCTACCCTGATTCGGCACGGTTTCGTTGCAACTTCCGACGAAGATCGTATTGTCGGTTTCGCAGCGATTGAAATCTATTCGCAGAAGCTCGCCGAGGTTCAAAGTCTCGCGGTTTCGCCTGACTTTCAGGGTCGCGGCATCGGCCGCGACCTAGTCGAACGCTGCGTAGGCCGAGCGAGGGCAGAAGGCGTGCTTGAGCTGATGGCGATCACAGCCACGGAAAAACTATTTCGCGATATCGGTTTCGATTATTCGCTACCGAATCAAAAGCGAGCCGTATTTATGCAGACACGTTCGCTGGATGGTGAGCAACAATGAGTGCCAATGCAGTGGCGAAACCGTCCTGGCCAGCGAGAGTCCACACGTGGTGGACGATCCTGCGAATATCTCTGGAGGAACGTCTCGTCTATCGCGGAGACTTTGCTCTCGGAACCCTGATGCGATTCCTTCCGATCGTGACACAAATCTTTCTGTGGTTTGCGATTTTCGAAGCCGTAAAAACCACGCGTGGCGGTGACGGTGCAATCGTCGGCTATTCGTACCAAGATATGGTTGCGTATTACTTGCTGACCATGCTGAGTCGTGCTTTTTCGAGCATGCCGGCACTTGCCAGCGGTATCGCCGGGCAAGTTCGCGATGGCCAAATTAAAAAGTATCTTATTCAGCCGATCGACTTGCTGGGGTTCCTGTTGCTCAGCCGTATCGCCCACAAGTTGGCGTACTACTCGGTCGCGATATTGCCCTTTGCTCTCGTGTTTTGGCTGTGCGGTGACTACTTCCCGGACTGGCCGAGCCCAACGACGATACTTTGCTATTTGGCAGCGCTCTTGATGGGCTTTGCGATGGGGTTTTTCTTGGAAGCCTGTATCGGACTGTGTAGTTTCTGGTTCCTGGAAGTCACATCGCTGCTGTTCGTATACATGCTGTTGAGCTTTTTCCTGTCGGGACACATGTTCCCGCTGGATTTCTTGCCAGAGCCATGGAGCACCATTGTTGAGTGGTTGCCGCTTCGCTATTTGGCTTATTTCCCGTCGGCTGTTTGGCTAGGAAAAATCCAAGGGCCAGAATTGGTGCGCGGGTTGATCATCGAATTCATCTGGGTCGTGTTCTTTATCGGGCTCTCACGCTTTCTGTTGAAGCGAGGCGTGAAACGCTACAGCGGGTTTGGGGGCTAGGACATGGCAGACGCCGCACATCCAAGTTATCTACGCGTATTCTGGATTTTCATCCGCAATAATCTTGTGCGAGCGATGTCGTTTCGCGCCAATTTTTTGATTGAGTGCATTTCGTCGACGTCATGGATCGTGATGAACATTGGGTTCTATGTTCTCGTGTTTCAGCACGTGCCGGTGTTGGTCGAAGGCACCGGGTGGGGGAAATACGAGTTCTTCGTGTTCCTTTCGACGACGATGTTGGTGAATAGTGTCGTGCAAGCGTTCTTTATGCCGAACGCACAAGAGTTCAGTGAGCTGATTCGAACGGGCAGTCTGGATTTCGCATTGCTCAAGCCAATCGATACGCAATTCTTAATTTCGCTTAGTCGAATCGAATGGTCGGCATTGGCTAATTTTTTCGTGGGCTTGGGGCTGTTGGTCTTTAGCTTGTTTCGTCTGACGACGCGCGCGGAAGACCCATTGGTACTTTCGCCGTTGGTATTCGTACTGTATCCGTTTTACTTGATATGCGGCATTGCGATCTTGTACAGCTTGATGATTTCACTTGCTGCAACAAGCATTTGGCTCGGGCGAAACCAAACGCTCTATAATTTCTGGTTTTACATCACCAACTTTTCGCGATATCCGATGGAAATCTACGGATCGTTTTATCCGTTGCAGTGGTTTTTCACGTTCATCATTCCTGTTCTCATCGTGGTGAACGTACCTGCTCGATTAATGGCATTGCCACTGACTAATCAATGGACCTTACCTGCGTTCGCTGTGTTCGCAGCGATTGGTAGCTTGATCGCGTCGCGGTTGGTGTTCAAGTTGGCGCTGCGAAGTTATCGCAGCGCAAGTAGTTAAATTGCCTATTTGTGCCGCGTCGTGCATGGTGATCCGTGCTCGTCGGCAGGAAGCCAGCATCATATGAATCAAAAAGTTCTAGCGTACCTGCAACTCTTTCGCGCACCGAATGTTTTCACGGCGATCGCCGATATCGCGATGGGCTTCTTGTTTACTGTGGGCATGGTGAAACCACAGATGTTCATGTTGGCATTCGCCAGTGCTTCTTTGTACAGCGCCGGAATGGTGCTGAACGACGTGATGGATTTCGACGTGGACAAAGTCGAACGTCCGGAGCGCCCGCTACCTTCCGGACGTGTCGAAATTGCGTGGGCGAAGAAGCTGGGCTTTGGCCTGCTTGGTCTAGGCGTCGCAACGGCTTTAGGCGTTGGACCGATCTGTGGTGCCGTCGCGTTGGCGCTTACTGTTGTGATTTATTTGTACGATGGCCCGATGAAGAAGACCGCACTCGCGCCATGGTTGATGGGAAGTTGCCGAGCGTTGAACGTACTGCTTGGGATGAGTATGGCTGCTACGTTTGGTCAGCCAGATCAGCTTCTGATCGCGGGAGGGCTGGGGCTGTATGTCGCGGGTATTACTTGGTTTGCCCGATGCGAAGCCAAAGGTAGTGACGCGAAACTATTGCAGTTTGGCATTGCTGTCATGGCTGTTGGAATCATCCTGCTTGGTCTGTTCCCGTGGTTTTCAGATCGCGCCATCTTGCTGCGTGGCAAGTTGATGTGGCCGACGCTGTTGGCCCTGCTGATGATGAGTGTCGTACGTCGCTGTTTCTTTGCGATCGCGAACAACGAGCCAAAGAACATCCAAGCTGCCGTGAAGCACAGTTTGTTTTCGTTGATTGTGTTGGACGCGGCAGTTGTCCTTGCGGTTTGCGGGCCGATGTATGCGATCGGTGTTGTGGCGCTATTGGTGCCAACGATTTTTCTGGGCAAGTGGGTTTACTCCACCTAGGCCTGATCGGTGATCCGCGATTGACCATTTCTGTACGGGGGCAAGTCGACCTATAAAAAAAACGGCCTGCTTTTGAAGCGGCCGTTTCACGCTAAAAAAAATACCCCGGTCCGAGACAATGAGGCGGACATCATCCCGAACCATAGGGGTATCCTTCCGGCTCCAGGCAGAGCCAAGAAGAAAGCTTATGAAGCGGAGGTGGTTTTGTTGTTGGTCCACCTCCGCTTCGAACTCTCAAGTACAAGTAGCAGCACTATGCAGCTATGTCGGTGTAAGCACGCATACCGTGTTCGCTGACATCCAGACCAGCGGTTTCTTCCTCGGCCGATACTCGTAACATCCCCGCCGCTTTCAACGCGGCAAATACGGCGAACATGGTTACGAAACCCCACGCACAAATCGATGCAGTACCGATAAGCTGAATGCCGAATGTCGTGCTGCCTTGAACTATGTGCTTGCTCGCGGGAAGTCCGGTGGCGATACAGCCCCAGATGCCGCAAAGCCCGTGAACCGGGAAGGCTCCGACAGGATCGTCGATTTGCAATTTGTCGAGCAGCAGAACACCGGCGACTACGATTGCTCCTGCAATTGCTCCAATAATGATTGCCCATGTATTGGTGAATGCGTCACAGCAAGCCGTGATACCCACGAGCCCACCGAGTGCACCGTTCAAAGCCATCGATAGGTCTGGTTTGCCGAACAACACCCAGCTCAAGAGCGTGGCAACAATTGCACCGGCACCAGCTGCGAGCGTTGTGTTGACGGCAATCATGAGAACTGCATTGGTGTCTGCACCGCTGGCGAACGCAAGCTGAGAGCCAGGATTGAATCCGTACCATCCGACCCATAGGACAAACACGCCGAGCGTTGCGAACGCTAGGTTGTGGCCAGGCATTGGCATAGATTTACCATTTACGAAACGTCCAAGGCGAGGGCCAAGCAATATCGCTCCGGCCAAGCCGGCAAATCCACCAACAGCATGTACCACAGCGGAACCAGCAAAGTCTTGGAAGCCAAGTGGGAAGGAACCGTCCGCAGCTTTTTCGCCGAACTGCATCAACCAACCGCCACCCCATTTCCAGTAGCCACTGATGGGGTAAATGATTCCCGTTAGGATTGCGCTGTAGATCAAGTACGCGCCGAACTTCATGCGTCCAGCAACTGCACCTGAAACAATCGTCGCCGCGGTTGCAGCGAATACAGCTTGGAAGAACCAATCCACCTGAGGGTTCGTTCCGCTCGTCTGTTCGTAGTCAAAGGCATCAGCACCGTCATAGATGCCTACGCCACCAAATGCGAAGAAGGGGCTAGGGTCTTCGACACCGTAGCTACCTGGATACATCAATCCAAAGCCGATGAGGTAGAAGAGAAGGGCTCCGACCGAAAGGTCCATCACGTTTTTGAATAGAATATTGACGGTGTTCTTTGCCGCGTTGAGTCCTACCTCAACCATCGCGAATCCGGCCTGCATGAAGAGCACCAGCACGGCGCAGACAAAGAGTAAAACGTTGTCCAAAGCGTACCCGACTTCACTGCTCGCGTAGTCGGAACTATCTTGAGCAATAGCGGGCGAAGCGAGGAACAATAGTCCCATACCGAGGGCAAACAGCCCCACTCGGTTTCTAAATAATCTCATGTTCTTTCCTGGAATTTTGAAGGAGTTTTTTGCGAAGTCACTGACTTCTTTCGCTAGGGCAAAAATTATCTGCGGTGGGCCGCCTACCTAGCCGCAAAACCCGTTAAGCAAGTGCTATGCCATCAGCCATCGAGGGTGCTTTCGATTGGATGTGAATCGACGTAAGTCGCTTGAGGGGAAGCGTTTTCGGCGAAACGTTTTGGGGAGAAGGCAGCTTTGTGAATTGAACATGCACATTTGCAAGGCAAGGGTCGCCGCGCGTGCATGCACGAAAGAGATACGGGCTTCGCCTGGAGCTGGAGCTAAATTGTGGTCCGATTGATTCCGCAGGAAGCTGCGTATTTGCCAAGCTGCCGATCTTTGAAGTGCGATACGAGGAGATGGCCCAACCGTTTAACGCCAGCTGAGGGCCAAGGCCTCCGCTGAGACTCTAGAGTTTTGGAACCGCACGCTTTGGCGGTCCCTTTGGGAGCATTCGCTTCTGGTCGTCCCGGCGTCGCGGCTGGTTGTTGTTACCAGCTTGCATATTGATGTTAGGCAGTGGCGTGTACGACTCTTTCCACTCCCAACCCATGGGCGATGCTAATTCACGCTTCGCAATCAGGGCCCACGGAGTGCCCTCGTGTTCTTCGGTAACGCGTTGGAGATACTCGCGTGCTTGTTCCGCATTTCGCTCAAGGCGGCTACTGGTAGAAAGCTGGTCCGATGGCGTGAGCAGCCATGTGTTGTTCTTTTCTTTTTTCGGCTTGAGTCCACGCTTGCCGACTGCGAGCATTTCATTGTAAGAACGGGTCCGCACAAGCACGGCGAGAGTCTGGCCGTACGCCAAATCGTAGGCAGCTTGCCATCGCAATGTTTGTTCTTTGGTGCGATCTTCTTCGCCGCGTTTCAAGATTTCGTACAACGAATTCAACTTCGGTTCGAGTTTCGCCGCGTCCTTCTGAGCTTCGGTAAGATCCGACGAGAACTGTGCTTCGTCGCGTTTGACGAATCGCAATGCAGGGCTTTCCATTCGGTTGATCGTCATCTGAGCAGCAGTCAAAACAGCTGCACGCGCAGCGTTTGCTTTTGCACGGCGCTTGTACTCATCAATGGAAACGTATTCAGGGCGATACGGGCGAATGCGTTGCTGATCGAAGAAGTAAGCCATGTGCGAGGTGTAGACATCCGTTTCGCGTCGGCCAACCCGTCGGTCTACGCGGCGATTGGGATGGATCGCGAAGTAAATGCCGCCTGTTTGGTAGCAAAGTCGAGTCAGAGCAAACGGCCCAAAGCCCGAGTCCATCGCTTCCTTTGGTCCCCCGGCAAATGGCAGTTGAAGCAGTTCTGGGCCCAAAGATTCGGGGCCCTGGTTAACGCGTCCCCAGCGAACGCGCTGGTCGAATTTAGGATTCGGATCCACCCATTTCAGCAGTGTTTCCTGCCGGCCAAAAGCCGCTGGCACGCCAAGCACGTAGACAGGCATCGCCCGCTTTCGACAGAGTTCAACAGTCTTTTCCAACATGGCGTCGTGATCGTCGCCGACTTCGTCCGACACCACGATCAACATCACGTTGCGTTTTGTGCGCCAGGCCTTGAATTCGGAAGCCGCCTTATATACAGCGGAAAAAACGTTTTCGATTCCCGATTCGTCTAGTGAAACCGTAGCGATTGCTTTTTGAATCTCTTCAATATCCGAAGTCGGCTTTTCGAGCAGCCAAGATGCGCGTTCCCCAAATGCCATTACTGAGGTGAGCAGCGGATGATGATTGCTGGTCGGCTTGAGTTGATCGTCGGTGATGATTCCCAGCTCTTCGTATATGCGGGCCAACCGTTCGTTGATTTCGTCGCGCTGGTTCGTCAAGCTGGCCGACTGGTCAAACAGCCAGACAACGAGCGTATCTTTTTCTTCCAGCGAAAGTAGGATCTCGGAAGTGATGCGATCGATGGCTCCGTTCGCACCCGTTACGCCCACACCTGCAACACCGCGGACTAACTTCGTCGAAGTATTCAGTGGTGTAGTTGCCAATTGGACATCGTCCACGAACTGAATGTCCCCAGCATCGAGTAACTCGAGTTCCGGTTGCTCTTGGATGATCTCTTCCAAGTCCAGGTTCGGGGCGGCCGCCATTGCCACACCTATTCCGTCTTCGCTCGCCGCGCCCAATTCGTCGGTGGGAGCGTCTTCAAAACGAAACTCTTGAGGGAGCTCGTCGATTGGCATGACGTCCGGAACCGTGAGCGTGAGCTGAAACGGAATCGGTACTGCAAACGAAAGCAAACTGACCACAATCAAGAGGACGACGTGAATCGTAAAGCTCACTACCCAGGCCGGCATGTTGCGAGACGCCACGCTTGCTCTTTCAGCGACCCAAAGCCGCCATCGTGCTTGTAATTCTTTCAGCATCGAAACTGATGGCCTTTTTCTCTTTTCCAGCGTTTCCAACGGGTGGAACTGTCCGGATCGGCATTCGTGCAGACACCGATTTAAGACACCTTTACAGTTTAACTACAAAGCCAAACTGCTAACCAAGAATTATTCGTCGGTTAAGCGGCCTTATTGCAATCCCGGTTATCGTGTCGAACAGATTGGACCCGATAAGGATCATTGTAGAGCGTTTTGAGGTTTCGAGAGTACTCAATTGTTGCCGAGAATGACACTGAAGGAAAAATACGTTGTTTTCCGCCTTGAAGCTAAGGGGAAAATGCAGGCCCAACTGGTCGTGGGCGAAACGGCTGAAGTGATGCACTTGTCCTGTTCAGCGGTTGGTTCGCCGTCTTAGCGCTCGCCCTATTGACGGGAAGTTGTCTATTTGTTCGTGCAACATCCAACACAGGAATCTTCAAGTCCAAGCCAATCGGCAGAATGGCCGGGTTAAACAACGCTTGGCGATTTGCTTCAAAGATCATCAACGCTTGTTCAGGCGACCCAAAGTATTGCTGAGACAACTTCTCGAGCGTATCGCCATTAACGACCCGATGCCAGTTTCCATCGTCTTTGGTCGATCGGGAAGCTCGCCCCGTCAGAGTTGGCTTCATCATCGTCTGCGAAGCAAAACGTTTGTGATTCTTCAACGGTTGAGGCATCAACGAGTTTTGTGAATTGCCAGCGAAGCTCCCTGTTGCTGAACCACGATTTCCTAACTTATCGCTTGCCGTTATGCGTTGTCCAATGTTATCGCCAAGTAGACGAGTTGGCTGCAAGCCAACCTGCCGAGTGCTGCCCGAGTTGGCGGGCACTGGTTCCCGGTTTGCGCCGAATTGCGAAATCGGTGGAAACTTCCACTCTTCTTTTTTCTGCATCGACGGCGGAGCGACGGGATGTTGAATCAGCACCGAGTGTTTCTTCAACGAATCAACGTCGCGCAACGCAATTGGATCTGCCGTCTTTTCAGCATTCTCGTCATTCCCGACCTTAAGAGTCAGATCGGTGACATCTTTTTCCGCTGTAGACTGAGAGTCAGACTTTGCGGCATCGCCCGTAGGATGTCGAAAGTGTGGGATGGCAAAGACACAGCCAACAAGAATAATTACCGTTACAAGGGCGAGTTTCGTTCGCTTTGCCATCACCGATCCTCTCGAGGAGTGGAGTATGCGGCATCCTTGCGGGGTCTAATAAAACGTTCGATTCCTACGCAACGTTTGTTGATCTACCTGTTCATCGGCGACTCGGTAGCGTTGCTTGCATCAAAAAGTCTTGCACTGAGCTTTTCGAGTTGCCGCCCGTCGTTTCGCAAGCTCTGCGAAACGACTACCATCTGCGGAAACAATTTGTGTTGCGGCGCGTGGATGCTTCGTGCGGGTTCTATCGCCACAACGACGACCTAGGACTAACTGAACAAGGAATACCTTTGTTTTCGGGGCAGGAACTTCGACGAATCGTTAGCGGAGAACGGACGGACATCGCGGCAAAACTGCTGCGTCCGTTGCTTGCGTTCGCAGCGTGGCAACACGGCCTGATCATTAAGTCGATCCATCGTCGTTTCGAAACTGGAAAATTAGAGTCGCACCGTGTCGATGTGCCGATCGTTTGCGTTGGCAATATTACCGCCGGTGGAACGGGTAAGACGCCGATGGTGGCGTTTCTGTGTCAATGGTTTCGTGAACGAGGCTTGCGAGTCGCGATTGTAAGTCGCGGCTATCGTGCGCAAGAAGGTAAGCCAAACGACGAAGCTCGTGAGTTGAGCGAGCGACTGCCAGACGTTCCACACATTCAAAATCCAGATCGCGTTGCCGCGGCAACCGTGGCCGCCGAAGAGCTCGAAATGCAAGTGGTAGTGCTCGACGATGGTTTCCAGCATCGTCGTCTTGAACGAGATCTCGACCTAGTGTTGATTGACGCTTTGGAACCATTCGGATTCGATTGGTTGTTGCCGCGAGGATTCTTGCGTGAGCCAGTAGAAGGACTCAAACGGGCAGGGGTGGTGGCACTGAGTCGCGCCGATCTCGTTTCCGATGTGCGTCGCGAAGAGTTGCGTCGTCGCGTTGCTGAATTGGCTCCGGATGCGGCCTGGATCGAGCTGGCTCACACTCCCACTCAACTAATTGCGGGCGAGATTTCAGAATCGCTGGAATCCTTGCATGGCAAACGTGTGCTGGCGTTTTGCGGGCTAGGAAATCCGACCGGTTTTCGACGGACGCTCGAACAGTGCGGCGCCGAAATTGTTGACTTCATCGAGTTCCCCGATCACCACGAATACTCGCGCGATGACATCGAGAAACTTCGCGAGGCCCTTCGCAGTCACGGGCCAGCGCAAGTCGTGTGTACGCATAAAGATATGGTAAAAGTCGAGTTGGATCAGCTAGATGGAGTGCCCATTCGAGCGTTGTTAGTCGAGCAGCGAATCCTCCAAGGTGAAGGTTTGTTAGACGCGAAGCTGACCGAGATTGCTGATCGAGCGGTGCAAGCGACGGTTTGGCAAAATGACTTTCTAGCTGACCAGTCCGAATGATAGCGTCGCAATCGGTCTTTTCGCAAATCGGGCAAAAACTTATAAGTCAGGCACAATAATTCCATCTCGGATTGCCACTGATTCGCGACGAGGCTACGCATGTTGCCCAAAATCACGGTCTTGCTTCCCTGCAAAAATGAAGTCAACAATTTGTCCGCTTGCATTGCGTCTGCGCGCCTTGTTGCGGATGAGGTGTTGGTTGCCGACTCTGGTTCGACGGATGGAACGCTCGAGCTGGCACATGAACTTGCGGACCGAGTCATTGAACGCGAGTACATTGACTCGGGTGATTTCAAGAATTGGGCGATTCCGCAGTGCAGTAACAGGTGGGTTTTTGTACTCGACGCTGACGAACGTATTACTTCCGAACTAGCGGAAGAGATTCAGTTGCGGCTTGCTGATAGCTCGCAAACAGAGTTGGCTTATTCAATCCCTCGATTGAATTACTTTTTAGGCTATCCACTCCGTTACGGCGATTGGTCTCGGGACTGTGTAACGCGTTTAATGCAGCGTGACCAATGCCGTTACAAACTACACACCGATCACTCTGAGATCGAAGTGCCGCGAGCCAATCTTGGCAAGTTGCAAAACAAACTCACGCACTACACGGCTTGGGATCCGCACGAGTACTTGAAAAAGCAAACTCATTATGCGGAACAACAGGCGCACGTCTGGCACAAGCAAGGTCGCCGACCGGAACTGATTCACGTAACCCTGAACCCACCGATGCGATTTCTTCGAGGCTATGTCGGTAGACTTGGATTCCTCGATGGAATGATGGGTTTTATTGTGGCGTCGATGACTGCGTACTATTCGTTTCTCAAGCAGTTTTTGCTTTGGCAACTCTGGAATGGACGAACGCTCGAGGATGTTGAACCAAGTTATGCCGCTTCAACCAGCCGTGGTGAAGACGAAGTGTTTAGTGCGGAAATGAGTGAGGCGGCTTGATCGCCGAATCTGCGTTGTGCGATGCGAGCGAATGCTCCTAGTGTTTCGTCGACCATACGATCGTGTGTGAACCACTTTAGTGCACGTTCGCGTGCTGCATTTGCCTTGTTGTTGGCTACGCTGGGGTTGTCAATCGCTTCGATGATTGCTGACGCCAATGCATCCGGCGATTTCGGCTGAACAAGCCAAGCTACGTCGTTCTGTTCAGTGTCCAAAAGATCCGGAATTCCGCCGGCTCGCGTCGCCACGATCGGTTTCGCCGCCAGCATTGCGTCAATGAGCGAACTGCAAAGACCTTCAAGATGCGACGGCTGCACAACGATATCTGCCGCAGCCAGTAAGTTTGGAACATCATTGCGATAGCCCAGAAAACGCACACGTGACTCGATACCCAATTTGACAGCTTGCTGCTGCAGCGACTCCGTGAGCTCACCATCTCCGGCCAAGGCAAGCGTGATGTTCGCGTGACGTTGTAACACGCTAGGCATGGCGTCGAGCAGAAACCGATGGCCTTTGTGGTCCGTCAGTTTCGCGACGACCAGCAGCAAAGTATCGGTCGACGACAGATCCAGTGACTCACGTCCTTGATGCCGGTTTCCCGATTCGGCGAAGGACGGTTCCACGCCATCATGTACGATCTCGAGCGAATCAGCTTCTAGCCCCGATCCGCGACACACATTGGCAACAGCGTTGGAAACGCAAATGACTCCGTCGGCAAACTGTTGAAATTTTTTGCATGACCGGATGGAAAAGTCGACACGTCGTGCGGCGACGCGAAGTCCCGTTTTCATTCCGAGACAGCCAAAGCCGGTTGCCGTTAGCGCATGGCCGTCGTTTGCAAGCAGCACATCAGGCCGTAGCCGCTTTATCGTACGACGGATTTTCCAAAGTGCCGGAATCGAACGGCCGCGACCGCGAAACGTGATAACTTCAAAGTCTCTGTTTCGCATGCCTTGTGCGAACTTGCCACCATCCCGCGCGAGGATCGTGCATTGATGTCCGCGACTACGAATTCCTTCTGCAAGCAACGCTGCTTGTTTTTCACCGCCATGCCATTGTTCCTGTGTCGAAGCGATCGTGACATGAATCGAGGACTGTTGCATTTTGTTGTACCGCTAGCACGTTGTGACGCGAATTCTGTTACGGGGAAGCTAGTGAATCCCCTAGTGCGGAGGCAACTGGGATTTATGAATTCTTAAAAACCTCGTATAGACGATCTTTCGAAATGGATTCGGGTCACACACAAGTTTTGGGTTTTGGCGTGTCGCATACGGTAGCTGTGTTCTTACCGAACTGGATTGGGGATGTGGTCATGGCCACGCCCACGCTGAGGAATCTTCGCCAGCATTATGGCCCCAACACAAAGATGTTGGGGATCGCGCGACCTTACGTTCAGCAAGTTCTGACCGGTAGTTCGTGGTTAGACAAAATGGTTTGGTATCACCCCAAATCAAAAGATCGAAAACTCAATTCCACCAGCGTTGTCCAGCAGCTCCGCGACAACCAAGTGGACGAAGTCGTGATGCTAACGAACTCGTTCCGCTCCGCGTGGATCGCTTGGCGAGCCAATGCCCGTGAGCGAATTGGATATGCTCGATACTTCCGCAAGTCACTACTGACTTTGCCGCTAGATCCGCCCAAGCATCAGGGAAAGTTCGAACCTATTTCGGCCGTCGACTATTACTTGCAGCTCCTCAATTCGATGGGCGTGAAGATTCATTCGCGTCAGCCCGAACTCTACACGACTGCGCAAGGCGAAAACGCTGCGGATCGTGTTTGGGAAAACTTTGGCTGGGAGACCTACAACTCCGTCATTGGATTAAATACGGGCGGTGCTTACGGCGCGGCGAAACATTGGCCCAATCAGCACTCGTCACAACTCGCTTTGCGGCTCGTCGAAAGAGGTCATCGCGTTTTGATCATGTGCGGCCCCAAAGAGGTTGATGTCGCTCGCGAAATCGAAGACCTTGCTCGGCACCCCAACGTGCGTAGCATGGCGGATCAAGATCTGAGTCTCGAAGCGAGTAAGGCATGCTTGCGGCGTTGCAATTTGCTTGTGACGACCGATAGCGGACCGCGACACATTGCGGCGGCGTTTGATGTTCCAACAGTGACATTGTTTGGTCCGATCGATCCAGCGTGGAGCTATAATTACGCATCGGCGGCCATTGATATGTACGATCGATTGGATTGTTCGCCGTGTGGAAAGCGAGTGTGTCCGCTAGGTCACCATCAATGCATGAATGATTTGACGCCAGATCGCGTACTGCACGCAGTCAACCAATTGCTTGGTCAATCAGAAGCAGATCGGGCGGCCTAGTAACGGACGGCAGGTTTGAGATGCAGGTGACGCCGTTTCAAATTACGGCCAACGTAGTCGATCTTATCGGCGGCCAAATTCAGCCCGCCACCGTTTGCGTTGAAGACGGCCGCATTACGAAGATCGTTCCGGCTGATTTCGCGAAGCGGTTTCTCATTCCGGGTTTCGTGGATTCACATATTCACATCGAGAGCTCGATGTTACTGCCCGCTGAGTTTGCTCGGGTTGCGGTAAGGCATGGCACGGTTGCCACGGTGTCTGATCCGCACGAAATCGCGAACGTTTGCGGCGTTGAAGGCATCGAGCTCATGCTGCGCAGCGCTAGTCTCTCGCCAATGAAATTCCATTTTGGCGCTCCCTCGTGCGTCCCGGCGACCCTGTTCGAAACGTCCGGCGCACAAATCGATGCGGATATGGTCGCAAAACTGCTCGACGATCCGCGCATCAACCACCTCAGCGAAGTCATGAACTTTCCCGGCGTCCTTTCCGGCGATCTGCAAGTGATGACGAAAATTCATGCGGCCCTCGACCGAAACTTGCCCATTGATGGCCACGCCCCTGGCCTCCGCGGAGAAGATGCGAAACGCTACATCGCAATGGGTATCTCCACGGACCACGAATGTGTGACCTTGGAAGAAGCCGAAGAAAAAATTCAGTTCGGAGCCACGATCGCAATCCGTGAAGGCTCGGCGGCGCGGAACTTTGACGCACTTTGGCCGCTCATCAATCGCTATCCTGCAAAATGCATGTTTTGCAGCGACGACAAACATCCTGACGATTTATTAGAAGGCCATATCAATCAACTTGTCACCCGCGCCGTGCAAAACGGTTGCAATGTGATGCACGCCCTACAGGTTGCGTGTCTCAATCCCGTCCGGCACTACGATCTCGACGTTGGACTATTGCAAGTCGGCGATCCTGCTGATTTCGTGATGGTCGAAAACCTTAAAGATTTCCGTGTTCGTGAAACCTATTTGGAAGGCCAACTCGTAGCGAAAGACGGAGAGAGTTTCGTTGAGCCACAAACCGCCGAAACAGTGAATTGTTTCAACACGCCGACAATTAGTCGCGACGCGTTGGTGTTGCCGGCGACAGGGACGCAGATCCGTGTTATCGATGTGTTAGATGGGCAGTTGGTAACGAATTTTTTCGAAGCGGCCGCCCATGTTGTCGATGGTTTCGCAGTTAGCGATCCCAGCAACGATATATTGAAAATCGTGGTCGTGAATCGATACGAGAATGCCGCGCCGAGTATCGGCTTTGTGCGTGGGTTTGGGCTTCGTTCGGGTGCTTTGGCTTCGAGCGTCGCGCATGATTCGCACAACGTCATTGCTGTCGGCGTAACGGACGAGGAGCTGATGTCCGCCATTAACGGAGTGATGACCAACCGAGGTGGACTTTCGGTTGCAGCGAACGACAACGTCGAGGTATTGCCGTTGCCTATAGCGGGCCTGATGTCGCCGGATGCTTGTGAGGAAGTTGGGGGGCGCTACGCAGAGCTTTCCGAATTGGTAACTCAGCTAAACAGTTCGTTACGCGCGCCGTTTATGACCCTCTCTTTTTTAGCTCTGCCGGTGATTCCAGAACTAAAGATCACTGATCGCGGGCTATTCGCCGTTCATAAGAGTCAGTTCGTTTCCGTGTTCGAATCGGCGCGCCTATAGTGGGGTGATCTTCTGATGTTGCGGTAGACCGTGATTTAAACACCTGAAAACTCCACATGCCTATTGATATGCACATCCGTATGTCGCAGACTGAGCTCAAGTCGGAGATCGCGGGAACGCAATCGCGATCTCATCTTTTATCTGTAGTGGGGTGAGTGATGTCTATCTACAAGCAGCTGACTAAGCGACAGAAATCAATCTTCGTTTTCATTCGAGACAGAATCGACAATCGTGGTTACGGGCCAACGGTTCGAGAAATCGGTGACAAGTTTGAAATCGCTTCGCCCAATGGAGTGATGTGTCATCTTCATGCTCTGGAAAAGAAAGGGCTCATTACTCGTGAACCCAACATGTCTCGCGCAATTCAGATCGCTGATTCCGTGATCGAAGCAGAGGCTGGTTTGCCGCTTCGTGGTGTCGTTGCAGCTGGTATGATGACTGAGGCGATCGAGCAGGATGATCGTATCGACTTCGGTGAGATGTTCAATCGGAAGAGTCAGTTTGTACTAAAGGTTACTGGCGATTCGATGGTCGACGCTCACATCGAAGATGGCGACTACGTTATTGTAACGAAGCAACGCACGGCTTCGGCGGGGCAAATGGTCGTTGCACAAACGGAAGACGGCGACGCCACGTTAAAATATTGGTTTCCTGAAAAGTCGCGGAAACGAATTCGATTGCAACCCGCGAACTCTCGAATGAAGCCGATCTATGTGAAGGAAGCCAGGGTTCTTGGCGTTGTTTCGGGTGTCGTCCGAAAGTTCTGATTTCGAGCGAACGTTTTTGGTTTTTGTTTGTCGTTGCTTGCAGACAAAAACTGCATTCGCAATCGAATCTGAGCCGTGAAACGTAAATCGACCGTAGAAGAAATCCGTGAACGCTTCGACAACGATGTCGACCGTTTTGCCAATCTAGAGACCGGCCAATCTGCCGCAATCGACGCGCCCGTTGCTCTTGATCTTGTCGCTAGGGCGGCGCACGCAACGACGCCGCATGCGAATCGTTTGTTGGATGTCGGTTGTGGCGCTGGTAATTTTTCGCTGCGGTTGCTTGAACGGGGCCACTATCAATCGGTCACTCTCGTCGATCTAAGCCAGCCCATGTTGTCCCGCGCGGTCGAGCGAATTCGCGACGCGACCAATATCGAACCTGTCGCGATCCAGTCAGATATTCGTTCTTTCGACCTAATTCCGAAATCGTTGGACGTGGTCGTCGCAGGAGCTGTCCTGCATCACTTGCGAAACGAAAACGAATGGCTGACAACGTTTTCGAAGATATACGAATCACTCGATGTTGGTGGTTCCTTTTGGATCTTTGATATGGTGGTCAGCTCCATCGAGTCGATTCGCGAGATGCAAGACGAACGCTACGGCGAGTATTTGGTTGGACTAAAAGACAACGCGTACCGAGATCACGTTTTCGAGTACATCGAAAAAGAAGACACGCCCATGCCTCTTATGTTCCAGCTTGGGCTGCTTCGGGAGGTTGGTTTCATGCAGGTTGACGTTTTGCACTTCAACACACGTTTCGCGGCTTTCGGCGGTGTGAAGTGCGATAAATAGTTGGAGAACTAGTTCTTCGATTCTGTGGCGGCGTCGAATTGTTTTCGAAGTTGAGGAAGTAGTTTTAATATGTTTCTGTGGTAGATCTTTTTTAAGACGTCATCTGGTAATCCAACTCCGTAGATGTTCCAGAATCCTTGGGGTGGAAACTCTTTTTCGGAATACGGGAAGTACTCGTCGTAAGTTTCGAAAAATCGCCAGTACTGCTTTACGCGTGCTTCAGGCCACGGGCCGTCGGTACCGTAAAGCACGCGGTCGGCATATTGGATTAAGAATTTCCGCGCCGTGTATGGCTGTCGTCCAAGTTCGCCAATGCGAGATGCGAACTCGACGTAGAGATTCGGGTACTGGTCAAGCCATTTACCAACGGTTGCTAAGTCCTCCGCATTGTTGGCGCCGTGCGCCCCAATGAACACTGTTTCTGGATGTCTGGCGATCACACGGTTTCGTGCATCTAACAGCGACTGCCGTGAGGGAAACTTGTCGGGTGGGAAACTCCAGTCCGGATGCCGGAACAATTCTTCGGCTCGTTCATTCGTAGCGTCGATGGGTAAGAAGAAGGCAGCTGGGTCGGCAGTGTGAATGATGATCGGAAAGTCGAGTTCACCGCACGCCCTCCAAATTGGATCCCAGCGACGATCATCAATTTTTAGCAACGATCCGTCCGCGTTTCGGTAATTCAACCCCATGCGTTTGAAGATCTTCAATCCACAGACGCCTTGTTGTTTTGCACCGGCGAGCTGCTTTGCAATCCGTCTTGCGAAGTCCGGTCGATGGCAGTCCCACGTTTCGGGTTTCTCTTCGTTGCCGTCGCCTTTCCAGTCGATGTGCGCGAAGATCGCAAATCGATTTGGATACTTCGTCCACAGGTGTTTCTTATGCTCGTCCAACGTATCGCCCAATCGAGCGTCGAGACTAACGCACATGGCGATGTTGTTGCGATCCATCAGTTCGATGAACTCGTCTAGCTTTTCTGCGGACCCCTTTAGCCGAAACCCGAAATGGGAATGAACGTTGATGACCGGGAACTTTGCTTGGGTAATATTGGTATAGTGAACCTTCAGCATTGATTTGGGTCGAAATTGATCTAGCCGTAGCGCGTCCGACTTCGGTGATTCGCCCTGCGCTAATGCGGTGTTCAATTGCAATGACAGCAAGGTTGCAACAAAGAGGAAACTCAAATGCGATTGCATCAGTGGGCTCTAGTGGTTCGGGGACTAATATGGTTGCAAGTCGCCCAGCAAATGACGTGCTTGGACTTTCGCAAGGATTAACGCGGATGAGCTTGTTTTTGGGTTAATCTAACGAGTAACCTACGATCCGAGCAACAAACCATGGATTCTGACTACACGCAACATCAAGACGAACATCAACAGCTCAAATCGAAAGAGCTGAGTCGTCAGCGTGCGCATCCGCCGATTGATTTGCCTGGCTACGAGCCACGTTCCTTTTTAGGTGAAGGTGCGTATGGTGAAGTTTGGGTTGCCATCGATCGTAACACGGGGCGTAAGGTTGCGATCAAATTCTACACACAGAAGAGCGGCGTGGATTGGTCACAGCTGTCTCGTGAAGTCGAGAAGCTTGTTTTTCTGTCGGCGGATCGTTACGTCGTACAGTTATTGGACGTCGGCTGGAATTCGGATCCTCCGTATTACGTGATGGAATACGTGGATGGCGGATCGTTGCAACAGTTGCTCGAAGATGAAGGTCCGTTGCCGGTTGGCGAAGCCGTGGAAATGTTCCGGGAAATCGCACACGGTTTGGTGCACGCACACGGAAAAGGTGTTTTGCATTGTGATTTGAAGCCCGCCAATATTCTGCTCGATCAAGATCGCAAGCCCAGGCTCGCTGACTTTGGGCAATCCCGCTTGTCGCACGAGCAAACGCCGGCGCTAGGCACGCTGTTTTTTATGGCTCCCGAACAAGCTGATTTGAAAGCGGTGCCGGACGCACGATGGGACGTGTACGCGTTGGGTTCGCTGTTGTATTGCATGCTGACGGGCAAGTCACCCCATCGTACATCGTCTGTCTTGTCAGAAATTGACTCTTCAGAAAACCTTTTGGGTCGACTCGAAAACTACCGCAACGCCATCAAAAAGTCTCCGCTTCCGATCGAACATCGGCAGCTCGCGGACGTTGATCGCGAACTAGCCGACATCGTCGACCGTTGCCTCGCGGTTGATCCAGAGCAGCGATTTCCAAACGTGCAAAGCGTTTTGACTGCACTCCGCGCGCGAGACGCCACGAAAGATCGCAAACCACTGTTGTTGCTTGGCGTGCTGCTACCGCTTTTGTTCCTGCTTGTGTTGGGATTGTTCGGAACAAGCGCGTATCAAAAGTCCGTACAAGATTCCGACAATATGGTGCGAACCTGGGTTTACGAGAGCAGTCGTTTTGCGGCGAAGTTCGTATCCGAAGCTGTCGCGCGTCGAATCGATCATCTTTACCGAATGACACAGCAGCAGGCGACCGACGAAGAATTTGCGGCGGCTGTCCAAAAGTTGATATCGCACAAAGAGATTGCGGCATTGCTTTCGCAGCTGACGGACGATTCAGTAGATGCTGCGGCGAAAACGGAACTTCGCAAACAGTTCGTGGATCATTCGGCACGCATAGAACTCGATGAACGGTTGCGTTCTCTTATGAGCCGATCAGACAAAGACATCGCCAGTTGGTTTGTGACCGACGCTCGAGGTTTGCAGTTGGTGTCGGCGATTCCCACCGAAGAAACCAAGAACTCGACCGTTGGCTTGGACTATTCACGTCGAGCTTACTTCCACGGCGGCGATAATGACTTTCCGCAAGGTTCGCATTACGACAATCCGCCGCTCAAAGAGACTCAGTTGTCCCCGGTGTTTCGCAGTGAGGCGAGTGGTACTTATAAAGTTGCGATTTCGACGCCGATCATGACGCCTGGCAATGAAGACACTCCGCCAACCTGCATTGGCATCATCGCGTTGACAATCGAAGTTGGGCGTTTCGGTAACGAGCGAGAATTCGACGCCAAGGCGGGGCGATTCGTCACGTTAGTGGACGGACGAAAAGGCATCCACCACGGTCAGATACTTCAGCATCCGCTATACAACAGAATACTGGCAACGCAGCGAGCAAAGACTCCCCAACAGCAGGCCAAGCTGCCGGACTTTAGCCAGTACAAAGTTCCGATTGATACGCTTCCAGGGCCAGACGACGAAGTGGACGAAGTGGAAATCTACAAAGATCCGCTGGCCGGTTATCAACCAGAAGGCGCTGCTTACGCCGTGGATTGGATTGCGGCGCAGCAAATCGTTCGTCGAGGCGATGTCGATACGGGTTTGATTGTGGTAGTCCAGGAAAACTATGACGCGGCTGCTGCTCCCGTTTTGCAATTAGGCGAAGCGCTGCTTTACCGTGTAGGCATCGCGCTGGTGCTGATCTTGGCGAGCTTACTTTTTCTGTGGTACCTGGTGACGAGATCAATGCGC
Source organism: uncultured Pirellulaceae bacterium (assembly GCA_964397295.1). Lineage (GTDB taxonomy): Bacteria > Planctomycetota > Planctomycetia > Pirellulales > Pirellulaceae > CAYNJG01. Next base: position 7,982 of record CAYNJG010000029.1, on the reverse strand, counting down.
GATCCCAACGAATCAACGCGCCGTGCCGGAGGGATAAAGATCCAATCGTCATCGCTACACAGCATGGATACGCTTGAGCTGCCGGATAAGCTCCGCGAATTTCCGAAGTCATAGACCCCTTAGTCGTGCCTATGCATCGGTTCCATTTCGATGCTAGGTTCTCAAACTCCGTGTGTGGTAGCGAATCTCATCAAGAGTTTCGCTTGCAGGCGAGTCCGAAAGTCGTGTCGACGTTCGCTAGATGTTTTGAGGCACGGCCTAGCTGCTTGCTACTTCCACGATTCAGCCAAGTGCAACGAGTACGAAAGCGTCATCTTCAAGATTCACGCCGACTAATTTCGGACTGATTCCAGACGGTATCTCGGCATTTTGTATTGGAGAGATGGCGTGGCGAATCTCACGTCGTTATGTTGTCAACACGGGTGGCAGGACATCTGGCCAGATGCTGGACTTAATTCAATCACCGCCCTTCGGCGAGCCGATCGGTCAGAATCTCTCTTCAAAACACTTAATTTGTCTACGTGTCGAGTCGAAGTAAGTCAGCCCTTGCAGCCAGTCGGCAAGATCGTGTAAAGTTCAGTCCACGCACCCGTAGCTCAACTGGATAGAGCATCGGTCTACGAAACCGAAGGTTATTGGTTCGAATCCAATCGGGTGTACTCTTCTTAAGCTCTTGTGCGACAAGACTTAAGAGAACAGATGTCTTAGGCTTGGCGACGAATTGAAATCGTCGTGGCACAGAATTTGGCACGGTAAACGCCTTTGGCGTAACATGAGTGTGCCGAGGTGAGCGGCAATTCACCACGGCATGCGTTGGGCAAACCCTTCGGGTTGCTCCAGTTTGTATCACAGCAACTGGAGGGTTTTGTCATGGCGAGAACGCCAAAACCGTGGTTCCGAAAAGGACGAGGCTGGTTTGTCACCGTCGGTGGTAAGCAGCACAATCTTGGCCGAGATCGAAAGGCCGCATTCCAAGAGTACTACCGCCTGATGCAACAGTCGCCAGAACGGCGTGAAGTGTCAGGCAAGTCGATGGCTGCCATCATTGACGCCTTCTTAGAGTTCTGTTCGAAGAACCGGGCGCCGGATACCTATCGTTGGTACCGAGATCTCTTGCAGAAGTTCATAAGCGTTCACAAAGACTTGCGCGTCGACGACATTCGTCCGTTTCATGTTCAGCGGTGGGTCGATTCTTACGATCACCTTTCCAAGACCTCTCGCCGTAACCACATGCGATCGGTGAAGCGGTGCATGAAGTGGGCATTGGCACAGGGGTACATTGATACCAATCCACTGCAGCATCTGACGATTCCGATAGGCGATCGGAAGGAGGTACTTGTAAGCGAAGACGAGTTTGCCAAGGTTCTCGATTATGCGAGTCCCGATTCTCTTCGCGATTTGTTCATGACGACTTGGGAGACGGGGTGCCGACCGCAAGAGTCTCTACGCGTACAGGCTCGACATGTAGACGAAGCGAACCAGCGATGGGTGATTCCGCCAAGCGAAGCCAAGGGTGAAAAAATGACGCGAATCGTCTATCTCAGCGACAAGGCTTTTCAAATCACCAAGACACTTATGGGGAAGTACCCCACAGGCAACTTGTTTCGAAATGGCGACGGCAAGCCATGGACTGCGGACTCCGTTAATAGCGCTGTTGACCGGATTCGGTTGCGGATGGGCAAGGAGCAAATGCGACTCCACGGGCTTCGTGTGGAAGAAGCTCGGATCGATGAATTCGCGAAGACATTGAAGCCTACACGAAAATCAAACGGAGCGGTCCGCGACAAGACACGATCTGAACTCCGTAGCGAAGCCAAGCGAAAGCTCACCGCGCAGTTGACGAATTCACTCGTGCCAAGATTTTCGCTTTACGCCTTCCGTCATTCATTCGCGACTCATGCTTTGGAGAGGGGAGTGGATTCCGTTACGGTTGCGGTGCTAATGGGACACAGCGATCCTTCGATGCTCGCTAAGGTGTATCAACATCTGACGCAGAACCCTGAATTCTTGCTTGGCCAAGCGAAGAAAGCCAAGCGATAATCTGATCGCATTGGTCAAAGTTGTGCGGCTATATCGACGACTTAAAAAGCCTCGCCACCAATGTTTGGTGACGAGGCTGGGAGCAAGTCGATGTCTGTTGCTCCATCGGCTTCGAAGTTGACGCTAGTTGAGCCTCACGCCTGCCGGTAGTAGTCGCCTCACTGCTACCGTCCCAGGTAATCCGAACTTCCTACACGACCGCAGTTGAACCGCACAGAGAAATTACCTATCGGACGTTGGCGGATGAAGTGCCTGCGTTGGACGATGGACTCCAACGCAGGTTGGTCAGCTTCCCGTAAGTCGGAAACGACTGCTCTGCCTACGGACATCCGGGTGTCCCGGAACACACGCATCTTGTTTCCCGAAAGGAATCCCCGCATCCGCTAAAGTTGCAATTTCTGCAGTCGCGATATTGGAAACAGTTGTTGTTGTTTACCCCAAACCAAGGTGTGCAGTATTTTTTTCTTGCCGGTGCAGTGGTGCTACATCCCCCCGTTGGGGCACCGTAAATAGGTGGGCTGCATCGCGTCCCGTATGACGTGCAAACTCGATTGCCGCACTCGTCGTAATACCAAGTGCGACAACAAGAGCCTGTCGGCGTCCAACCAGAGGGACAGCTGAAGTAGCATCCGTAGTTACAAGACATCTGAGGTTGAGGCTGCGGACGACATCGCCAATTTCCCGCCTCCGCCAACGATTCCAAGGCACACACAACAGAAATCACAAGCAAAACGATTCTCATTACACGATACATGTTCGAAATCTCCAGATACTCAATGTTGTCTCGCGGCTCTTATCCTCCGCTTAGAGAGCCCCAATTCTAAAGTTGGTATTCGCTCCCACAATTGGGGTATTCAAAGTGAGGTTCATCGAAACGTTTTCGGCTTACCTATTCACGCCTGATAAGGTCGGTCAAAGAATCGACATCGACGTTTTTGATTTCATACAGTGCATGACCAAAGTTGTCGCCTTCGTCGCGATACTTCATGGATCACGACGAACTCAAATGCGGTGACGCTATGCAAAACGAAAGCCCGCAACCGATCGGCGAAATCATCGCGGAGTTGCTACCGAAATACTTGGCAGCTCCGATTGTCACAAGCAACAACGAGCAGTTGGCAACTACAGCGTTGCTACTTGCATCCGCCAAGGCTGTTGTCGCAAACGGCAAAACGAGGGTCCGATAAGCTGGCCTATGATCAGTTTGTCAATCTGTATTCTCCGGCAAAGTGCAGCAAACGGACCTGCCTATGTTTTGAGAAAGTGAACCCTGCGGTGGCACGTGACATTATTCTGGTTTTTTACCCCAAAAAAAATTCATATTTCAGCCAACCGCAAAGTTCATGGAATCGTGTTCACTTTTACGAATCCGTTCGTAAGATACCGCGAACATGTCAGACGTTGCTGATTAAGCAAGTTTGATTGCGAATCGAAAACTGGATTTTAGTATGGGAACTACGTGATGAACAAAACATGGATAGTATTCGTCGTTACTGCTTCTTTGGCTTGTGCCATGGGAGCAGACGTGAATGGGCAAGTGATTATGAGGGACCGCAACGGACCGAATCTTTTCGTGTCTGGAACACAGGGGGACGACACCGTTTTCGTTTGGGAGAACGCTGGAGACCTACTCGTTACGGTCAACGGATCGACAACAAACGTCACCAAAGAGAGTGGAGTGAAAGCTGCAAATATTTGGTCGGTCGGAGTTAATCTTTTCGGTGGCAACGACACCGTCAGCTATCAAGCACTACCTGCAATTGCAGCCGGAACCATCACGGATGGCGGTACCGGAATTAACCAAGTCTTTGAGGGAAGGGGTGAGCACAAAGGTTCGAGTGTGTCGGAATGGAAGAAGTTTACGGAGCCAGCTAGAGAACAACCGGTTTTGGTTCCGGCTGATGATTCGGCTACGGTCGATTCGCCTCGACAAAGTGTCCCGCTACCGTCAGAACTACCCGCTCAGAAATCACCCCTTCCGCCGGGCATACCAACACCACCGAGAACAGAATACCCTTTGAATGGAGAATTACGATGAATTTAAGAACAGTTATACTTGCGGCTTTGCTGCTCACTTTTCCGCAAAGTTGGTTTGCCTACGCAAACGGGGGCGCGGACCTGGATGGAAGCGGTGTTGTGGACTTCGCCGACTTCTTGATCGTGAGCCAGCACTTTGGCAATAATCCAGCGGTATATGAAGAAGGTGACGTCAACAATAATGGTGAAGTCGATTTCGGAGATTTTCTGATTGTGGCAGGCATTTTCGGTCAAAATGGAAATGAAACCATCACTACTGAAAGTCAGCTGATAAGTGTTCTTGCTGACATTAAAGCAGGACAAGGTCATGGAAAAGAGTATTTCGTTATGGAAACCGCGACTGACGACTTGGGTCAGGACATTACTCTGGAGAATATGCACGGCGGTGTTGTTTGTTTTGCCGAGCCGATACAGACTGGTCATTGCGTGCATGTCGTTGACTGTGTAGGCACACGCATAGTCAACCTGACGGCAAGTAAATCCCACCCATTCCCGTCCCAAGCTAATGGTGGCCCGAACACATCAGGCGGCGAATTTTTTGGCGTTAACGTTGGTGTCCTAAATATTGTAGAATGCGAGAATCTAATCTTAGATCGCCTCGACATCACTAACACGAATCCGTTTCAGGAATCGGCAGGTGACGAGAATTCTGAGACGGACCCGGCAATTCGCATCCCTGCGACGACAAGTGTCGCCTTGAATATTGATCGGTCTCGCAACATTGTGGTTGAGGACTGTCGGTTCGAAAGCGATGCAAAGTCTTGCGTTATGATTCATTCGAATTCGGAAGTGCTCATTCGCGGCACTACTCCCGCAACCATAGGCAATGAGGAAGGCGATAGTAAATCGAGAATTAGAGCAAAGTATTTCGAGCTGAACGTTGCTGCCAGCCAGGTGACCGTTGAAGATACCGAACTGTATCAGCATTTCGTGCTCCAGGAGGCTCCAAACATGGGTGAACCTGACTCCCATCCAGCTATCAATGTTTCGGCGACTCCGGAACGATTCGGTTTGCCTATGGACCTTGATGTCGATGGTGACGGCAACTTAGATTTCGAGATAATTGATAAAGACGCCAATGGCGTCGTGGATGACTATGTATTCGTCACACCAACAACCGTTACGCTAAGTGATGTGAAGTTCAATATGCGAACCGGACGACCGATCGTGGCTGGGAATGCAGCGTTCCTTCACGATCCCAACGACCCTGACGGTGGAATTCTCGGTGCGAAAGCAATCGTGACGCTTAACAATCCGGAAATTGATTTTGGCGGTACGATAGACGGATCGGGCGGGGTGCAGCACGGAGCAGTAGAACATACTTCGTCTGGCTTTATCGGATACGCTGGTTCCTGGAATTCTATTGAGCTTGTGCTCAATGGCGGATACGTTCACGGTCATCCCAATGAGGCTGCTGACGACCACACGAAGGGGCTTGTTGCAATTTCTGACCGCCTAACCGATTTTGTTTCTACCACAGGTACGACGTCGTACCCCAACGAAGGGCTTGGTAAATTCATCAACTACCAAGGAGTTGATGGAGTTGGAGACATCGTCAGACCGAAGGTTGGTAACAACCTGCTACCGCCAAACAACTTGATATTTAAGTCCGCGACTGACCCCGCTGCTGAGTTGGATGTCAGTAACTTTGACCCGAATTCATAATTCGATTTCTTGCAACAACGAGGTGAAATATGAACTGGAAAATCATTTTGATTGCAATTAGCATTGCCACTACATCGACCTGTGCCTATGCGCAATTTTCGTACGACTTTGTCAGTAACAGTGATGGGAATCCTATTCTAGGCACGTTGGAGATATCGAGTTTTCCGGGTCGCCACCCTCAGATTGTGTCTCTCTCCTTCACACCGCAGGGTGACCAGATCTTTGGATTTGGAGCAGAGTACGACGGAACGTTTTCTGATTCTTTTGGTTTGTTTGATCAAGATGGAAACAAGGGCCTCAATGGTCAGGACGCAGAGTTTCTTTCAGACACGGCATCAGTGTCTGCGGGGGGACTGTTAGGTCTCGGAGAGGATAGTAGCTTGCTCCCCCCCAGCGTGTCCAATCCCCTTTTGACTCTCGGCTTTGGTGCATCCGACTTTATTAGTGTGCGATATCGAGACATGGCCGGCCCCACCCAGGAAATTGCCGAAAATGGGCGTTGGCTACTAAGTGTGCCAGAACCTGCCGCGTCCACGCCACTATTGTTGCTCGTTGTATGTGTGGTTATTCGGAAGCGACGGCGATAGGAAGGTTGAGTAGTAGGACGGTCAGTCATTCGTAAAGACCCGTCACGGCCTTCTCAACTTCTTCCTCCGTGACCTTTACATACCTCCAAAGATACTTATCCGAGTTCAGCCCGAGACTTCTCGGGTTGCTCGGATATCTTCTTTACTGGCGACACGTTTTAGAAAAGTGTGCCGCAACAAATGAGGATGAATCTTGATTTGTTCATCCTCATCAAGCGTGGTGTTTGCCTGTTTGCCTGCTTGGCGATCGCCTGCAACGCACGGTAAACGTTTGACTGATCAAGTCGACCACCTGTCTTGGAAGTAAACAGCGGCCCCGGCTCGCTTCCACGTTCCGTTTCAATGCTTGCCTTGGTATTGCTCGATTTAGACGACCGTAAATCTCTGCTAGGTATTTACCAAGTTGTCGTGAAAGCAAGCGACGGATCCGACCGTTATGCAATGCTGGTAGACGACGTCATGGTTCAATCTGGCGCCTTACTTAGGGACGGAGATTGGAAAAGTTCGGACAAGGACTTGCTCCGACTGTGGAAAGACACATTCGCAATGCTGGGAAGGCCCAAACTGGCAGAGCAAGTTGCGCGGTCGATTGGCAACTTATAACGGAGAGAAAACGGAAAACCCGTGATTGACGCATGGCGAACTTGAAATCGGAGGGTGCTACACATTATCTGAACCCCACTATGTGCTGGGATTCGATCTGTTTTGACGACGTTGAAACAAAAAATCTGAATGAATTTCCGGGAATTCAAAAGAGGGTTTACCGTGCCATCTGTGCCACTCAAGACGCAGGTGGTTCCGCAGGAGACCGATGGGCTACCGATCTTGCAGCAATCTGTGCCAGTTAGTGCCACGCGATTCACGGGCTTCGGTTTCGCTGACGATGGTCACACCAATTTTCAAAATTGGCACGGTATCCGGCACGGTATGGGATCCACAAGTTGCAGTTCCTTGCATAAACTTGCAGTTAGTCGAGCAGTTTGAAGGACTGCCCATCCAAAGTCAAAACTCTGTGCTGTCAAAAGACTTAATACCCAAAATTCGGTCCCAAAACCGCCAGCGATGTTTCGCCTACGAAACCGAAGGTTATTGGTTCGAATCCAATCGGGTGTACTTTTCTAAAGCTTTTGAAGCAAAGACTTTAGCAACTCACGCTCAGCTCCGGTAAGGTCTGAGCCTCTTCTTGTCCCCCCACTAATTCATGGGATTACTAATTTGGCGACAGGTTTTGCTGCACCTCTTCAGCTACAGCCTGAGTACTTCGGATGGCTCCATAGTACTTTTTCGCTTCGCGCGGGACCACTGGTCGATGAAGTACGACGGTGAGTACAACCACGAAGGACAAGTGTCGCTATTCGGAATGACGAGTACTTCTCTGCTTACGGCTGCATAGTGCGAAAATGAAGGCGAATCCAACTAGCCAGCATCCACTTGGTTCGGGAACGCTCGCGACACGGAAGCCAGAGACTGTACGTTCGAGTCCATAATTCTGACGCTCATAACTGTTTGGTCCATAGCCGCGTTCGCCTGTGAATGCCAAGACCGACCCTCCACCGCGAAGTCGGTGGGATACAGCGTCTAGATGGTCGGGGCCGAGGGGGGTTTCGTTAACCTCCCAAACATTACCGATCATGCCGACGAGCCCAGTTACTT
>CAYNJG010000028.1:0-53562 GCA_964397295.1 uncultured Pirellulaceae bacterium | reverse complement strand
GTAACGGTCTACGAGCGAGCGGATCGCATTGGCGGACTGTTGATGTATGGCATTCCCAATATGAAGCTCGACAAACAGACAGTGCAGCGACGTGTTGATTTGCTTCGTGACGAAGGCGTCGAGTTCGTTACGTGTGCACACATTGGTAAGAAAGAAGATTTCGCCGATGGCCATATGACTCAGATCATGATTGAGCGAGGCCACGAAGTACAGTTTATCGATCCGAAAGAACTACTCGAAAAATACGACGCCGTATTGATGGCAACCGGAGCGACGAAGCCTTTTGACCCGACCGCGAATTGTCCGGGTCGCGATCTCGAGGGTATCCATCTCGCGATGAATTTTCTGACTCGCAATACAAAGAGTTTTCTGGATTCGAAACTCGAGGACGAAGTTTACCTTTCAGCGAAAGACAAAAACGTTGTCGTCATTGGCGGTGGAGACACCGGCGCCGATTGCATCGGTACCTCGTTGCGACACGTTTGTAGCAGCGTTGTGAACTTCGAGTTGCTAGACAAACCGCCGGCGGAGCGTGCGGACAATAACCCATGGCCACAATGGCCGCGTGTGTATCGAATCGACTATTCACACGCCGAAGCGGAAAAGCGATTCGGCAATGACCCGCGAGCCTATACCGTTTTGGCGAAAGAGTATTTGGGCGAGAATGGCAAACTCACGGGCGTTCGCACAGTGAAGGTGGATTGGTCGAAACCCGGAGAGAAGGCTCCGTTTAGCGAAGTTCCCGGGTCGGAAAAAGATTGGCCTGCTGATTTAGTGTTCTTAGCCACAGGTTTTGTCGGCCCGGAATTGGGCGTAGGCGAAATGTTGGGACTCGAAACCCAGCGTCCACGAGGCAATTGGGTCACGTTTGCAGCCGAACACGGAGAGTTCACAACAAACGTTGAAAAGCTCTTTGCTGCCGGCGATTGTCGACGAGGGCAATCGCTCGTCGTTTGGGCCATCAATGAGGGTCGTGGTGCTGCTCGTGCCATTGATGCATTCTTGATGGGACACAGCGCGTTGCCTGCTCCCGGCCAAACGATGGGCGTCACTGCGTAATCGTGGAATTCGGAATAGGCAAAAGACTCGTGCGGCCGATCGCAATTCGCGACACACTGTCCTTGCCGCCTTTTTTTGGTTGCCGATAAATCGCGATTGCTGTCGAATACACAAGTAGTTTGGTCAGAATTGTCCTAAACGCCCACAGGGCAGGAGGTTTTACAATCACCAAATTTTTGACTTCCCCGTCCGTGTGTGCCTGTGCAGAGGCAGCAAGCGGGTAGCGGGTGACTCCTCAAGATCGTGACGGACCGGATGCCGTTTTTGTGTTGTCGTGCCTACTCGGAGGCAATGTATCCGCTTCGATCGACTTCACGTTTTGAATCTGCAACGCACCGCTGGAAAGAGGGCGGCGTTCTACGCCATCGAAAAAAATCTCCCACCGGATTCGTCACGATCTTACTTTTCGCCAGCCTGCTCTCACGATGCCGTGACCGACAACATGGGTTTTACGCTAAGGCCCTGGGCAAACCTTGGCTCTTTGGCAACCGGCCATGGCCTTGGTACAATCTTCTGTAGTTCAGATGTCGTTCGCTTCGTCTAGGGCGGTGTCGTAAAAACCTTCCGTTGGGCGACGCAGGTGAATCATGAACGACGCTCAACCTAAACCCACATACCGTTTGAGAACGCTCTTTTGGGGCATCGGCATCCTCGCAGTTTTGCTTGCGTTGTACGTCGCGTGGGATCGCGCGATGGACCGGTTCTTCAACGATCTCCTTGTTGGGCAAACCGGCGTCATTGAGTCCATCGATGATTGGCCACGTCCACTAAAAGAACTTGCAGACGAAACCTCTTTGATTGCGGAAAACGACATTCAGATTCATTGTCTCTGCCAAGGCTTCGACCCAGAGTACGTATGGCGAATGCCCTGCGACGACGAATCGTTCGCCGCGATCAAATCGCGCTGGCAACTCATCGCGATCTCAACACCTGATACTCACATCTATCGCGGCTTCAGTCACAACTCTGGGCTTCCTACTCCTGACTGGTGGAACCCGACCGATCTTACCAATGTTTCTTACTACGCTTGTCCACAAGTACTCGCTGGAGGAAAAAGCGACCGTTTTCAGGTCGCCTATCAAGCTGATACGGACACCCTCTTCGTGCACTACTGGTTCAATTTCTAGTGTCGCCCAACAATGTTTTTACGCTAAGGCCCTTCGGGCACACCTTCCAACTTTGTCAACGCGGGCTGGCCTTGGTACAATTTCCGTAGTTCAGGCATCGTCCGCTTCGTTCAGGGCGGTGTCGTAAAAACCTTCCGTTGGGCGACACAGTCGAAAGGTGGTTTCAGGCTAACAGGGCTTTCAGGTCAGGGTTCGACTCCCTGTATGGTGGCTGGCTTCATGGTTCTTCTCTTCATCGGTTTCGGCCGCGATATTGGTACGTTTTTGTTAGACATCACTAACCAAGAAAAGGGGGTTCTTATGGACAAAGCAAAGAAAACAACATTGTTTCTGGTTTACGGTATTCTGAACTTAGTTTGGGCTATTGGGGCCAGCGCCATGGCGGTTCCTCTGTTGGCCTGAACCCACCGCAACGGTTGTCCTACGCGAATGAATATCAAACGGGTCAATGACCCGTTTGCTTGGGCAGCACCACACGACAGTTACACGACCGAAAGTCGTAGTCCTTGAGGCGACTGTACCAGGTCCATCGGATACAGCAAGCAATAATGCTTGTGACTAGGCGGTTCACGACGTCGAAGATCGGATCGGATGACGACGCTGGCGAAGAAGTGGCTATTCAGTTAGAGATTGGCTGCCAGTTCTTGATGGCTGATTCCACCTCTTCAGCCTCTTTCTTCAGTCGATTGACGATGTCCGGATATGTACTGGCAATGTTCTTTGACTCAGTTGGGTCGTTCCGAACGTCAAATAATAGTTCCGGCATTTGACGCACTGACGGCTCCCGTTTTCCGGTTTCTGGATCGCGGGTTCGCTCGCGAGTTAGAAAGTGAATCTTGTAGTTGCCGCTGCGGTAGGCCATGGGTTGGCGAAAAAAGGAAAGGTGTTTCTCTCGCGGGCTTGGTTGTCCATTTTGAAGCACGTCTGACATGTCGAGCGAGTCGATCGCGTGTCCTGGCTCAGTAGCTGAACCAGTCAATGATGCGATCGTTGCGTACATGTCGTAGTTGACGACCCATTCTTTGCAAACAGCGGGTGGGAATGTGCCTGGCCACGCGGCAATGCACGGCACGCGTTCGCCGCCTTCCCAGCTTGTTGACTTCTCGCCGCGCAGGGGTGTTGCCTCGCCGCCGAACTTTCCAAACATACTCCATGGTCCGTTGTCACTTGTGAAAATCACGATGGTCTGTTCTCGCAATCCGTTATCGTCGAGCGATTGAAGAATCGCTCCGACTGACCAATCTAACTCCTCGATCACGTCGCCGTAGATGCCATTCTTACTCTTTCCGCGAAACCGTTCGGAAGCGAATATCGGGACGTGTGGCATGTTATGCGCGAGATAGAGGAAGAAGGGACGTTTCTTGTTTTCTGTGATAAAGCGAATCGACTCTTCGGTGTATCGCTGTGTGAACTCCGACTGTTTGACCACCGGGCCTTTGTTCTCACGATTGATGTGCAGCGGTGTCTTCCAGTCTTCTTCCGCGGCTTCACGAAACGACGCGAAATTGGGCGGCGGTCCATCCCAATCATTGCTGCCCCGTGTGCCGTACCAGTAGTCGAAGCCCTGGTCGAGAGGATGCAGTCCCTTGCCCATTTCCAAGTGCCACTTACCGATCAAGGCGGTAGCGTAATTGGATTGCTTTAGCATTTCGGGAATGGTTATTGCCGACGCCAATCGTGATGACTTGTCGCCCCAAGGGCGATTCGCGTGGCAACCAGTCATGAGTGCACGGCGACTAGGCGCGCACCACGAGGCGGCATGGAAATCGGTCATCCTAACGCCACTAGCGGCTAGGGAATCAATGTTGGGAGTCGCGTTTTTCGTGTTGCCATAACACCCAAGATCTCCATAGCCGAGATCATCGGCAAGGATATAGATGATGTTCGGTGGCCTTGTAGTCGTAGATTGCGCGGCGACAAGCGATAACAGCGTAAGATGCACGGCGACTGTTAGGAACGTGAGGCGAACCATGAGAACCTGACTTCGAAAGTGTGAATTGCATTGCAGATCATAACCGAGAGATCGGCATTGATCGAATTTCTTAACGTCCGCGAAGCTCCTATGCCGAATCTGCGGTTTTTCCTGCGCTCATCGCACGACGTTTTTTGCTGACACCGAATGGGTTGCATGAGCGGGGTGGAAGCGGATTAAACTATAAATCTGATAACAGACTTCTTTGCGGTGCATCATGATTCGATTTCGAAGCTCATTGCTATTCCTTTTTTGCCTTCTACCATTCCATGTCGCTCACGCGCAGAACGTGGACATCGAAGAAATATCCGAATCTGCTGATGAAGAATCGAATGGCGTTTCGTTCGGCGAGGCAAAGACGACTCACTGGAAAGTCGGTGTGATTGTGACTGCCAGCCGCGGGCCAGTGAAAGGTGTTCTTTGCACAATACCCGAGCCATCAGAGTGGCCCGAGCAAAGCGTTAAGCTGATTTCAAAGAAAGTTACGCCTGGCGTTAGGTTCAAGCATCGCGATCTTCGTGGAGTGAAACAGCTGGTTGTGAGTATTCCTAAATTGGGCAATGGCAAACGAGCTGAAGCCTTGTTTACATACGAGGTAAGTCGCAAAACGATACTCGGTCCGAAGGAAACAGAAGAATTCGTCGTGCCAAAGAAAGCTCCGCGAGATACGAAACGTTGGCTGAATAGTAGTCCCTACATCGACACCCGCGATTCGAAGATAAAGTCGTTGGCGAAAGAAAAATTCCGATCGCTCGAAGGAGAGGGAGCGTGGAAGCAAGTCGAAGGTCTCTACGAATTGGTCCGCGAATTGGTCGAATACAAAGAAGGCAAGATCAAGACCGCTTCGAAAGCACTTCGTGATGGCGAGGGTGACTGCGAGGAACTTACGTCGCTCTTTATCGCTATGTGTCGCGTCAACAGAGTTCCAGCACGGATGGTTTGGATACCCGATCATTGCTATCCCGAGTTCTATCTCGAAGACGCGAAAGGCAAAGGTCACTGGATGCCATGTCAGGCCGCGGGAACCAGAGCATTTGGCGAAATGCCGGAGATGCGACCGATTCTTCAAAAGGGCGACAACTTCAAGGTTCCAGAAAAGTCGAAACCGCAGCGATACGTCGCTGAGTTTATGACTGGTAAGCCCGCTCAACGCGGTGCCGGGCCGCCTGACCATAAATTCGTTAGAGAATTGGTTCAGCCCGGTGTTTGATTGGTTGTTGGCGTTCCGTGAATTCGCAAGAATCTGATCTAGCGATGCCAACGCGTCTATCAACATCGAATCTGGGAACAAACGTTGCGTTTGAAAAAGCTTAAGTTCTCGATTCGGACGCTGCTTGTCTTTAGCACGATCATTGCTTCTGTTTGTTGGTGGTTGACCGTTCCGTGGTCGAACGCACGGCGCTTCATCGCCAGGGTGAACGCACAGGAATATGAACAAGCGGCAAGCATGTTTGCGGTCGAAGGCCCAGCGATGATGCTCACGGGATCGGATCCCAAGGTGGGCGCGACTGCTTGGCTTCCAGAGGTCTCCGTTTACGATTACGTTCTTGGTTTGATTCGTGGTCGACGTCGCGTCGAAATGACCGTCACCTACGTGATGCCGAATGGCGAAGAATTGCCAGGTTACTTTCAGCTAGAAACGAGCCTTCGGGGTATTCATTTGCTCGACGCTCCACGCGATCATAACTTCAAAAGCCCCAATGTCAGTAACGAAGATTGACATGGAACAAGGAGAGCGTTGATGCGGTACCGTGTCCTTTTGATATGTATTTTGTTTGGGCAGTTCGCCCCTGTCTCAGCTCAGACGCTTTCGCGTGGCTACTCGATTCCGACGCTTGACCTCAATGAGCAGTTGGACAAGCAAGTCACCGTAGATCGAGAAGCTGGGCAGTACCTCGGCCATCCGACGACCGTTTTGTTAGAAGATGATCGGACGATGATTTGTGTTTATCCAAAAGGCCATGGCAAGGGCGGCATCGTGATGAAGCGGAGCGACGATGCCGGTGTTACTTGGTCAGATCGTTTGCCGGTCCCCGAAAACTGGTCGACGTCGAAAGAGACACCGACGATACATCGCGTCTTTGATCGGGACGGTAAAAAGCGGCTGATTCTTTTCTCGGGACTCTATCCTATTCGAATGTCGGTATCCGAAAACGACGGGGAGAGTTGGACGCCACTTAAAAAGATCGGTGACTTCGGTGGCATCGTTGCGATGGGATCAGTAGAGGAACTGCGTGGCGGACGCTACATGGCGTTGTTCCACGATGACGGTCGCTTCATTGCTGGCGAGAACAAACGCGGTGCGTTTCATGTCTACAAAACGATTTCCGCAGATGGTGGACTTACGTGGTCTAGCCCCGTTTCGATCGCGACTCACGAACAAGCACATTTGTGCGAGCCGGGCATCATTCGCTCACCCGACGGTCGCGAAATCGCAGTCTTGCTTCGTGAGAATAGTCGCACACTGAACTCTTTCGTAATCTATTCCAACGACGAAGGCGAAACGTGGTCCAAACCGGTGGAACTTCCAGGTTCGCTGACGGGAGATCGACACACGGGAAAGTACTCTCAAGACGGACGCTTGTTTATTTCATTTCGCGATCGCACGCACGAAAGCCCGACTGCGGGTGATTGGGTCGGTTGGGTCGGAACGTATCAAGACATCCGACAGGGGCGCGAGGGTCAGTATCGTGTGCGTCTCAAGGATAACCACAAGTCAGCCGACTGTGCGTATCCGGGCGTAGAGATTTTGCCTAACGGTACCTTCGTGTCAACGACCTATGGTCATTGGGCGAAGGGCGAACAACCTTACATCCTGTCCGTTCGTTTCCGCATCCGTGACTTAGACCAGATGGCGAAGTCTGGCCAATTCTTGGCAAACTAAGAAACAGAGTCCGCCGTTTGAGAGTCCGATCCGTCGATTAACGAAAGCGGGTCGTAGGCGGCGGGCAAGTAAATTCGGAACTCGGTACCGACATCAGGGACAGAATCGCATTCGATGTGGCCATCATGCTGCTGAACAATCCCAAGTGACATCGATAACCCAAGCCCAGTGCCATTGTCTTTGCTTGTGAAGAAGGGTTCGAATATCCTTGCTCGCGTGGCCGGCGTCATTCCGCAGCCAGTATCGTGAATGGAGATGACGGAATGTAGCCTTCCGTCTTTCTTTTCGCTGAACGTACTCATCGTTATTTGGCCAGTGTCGGCAATCGCGTCGTTTGCGTTCAACAGTAAATTCAGCAACACCTGCTCTAATTGCGTTTCGTCTGCTTCAACGACCGGCGTCTGCGGATCTAGGTTGCAATGCAATTTCGTATCGGGTGGTAGCGATGGCGAAAGTAAAGTCTCAGCACGTTCGATGATTCGATTGACACTGTGCCTTTCAAGGTTCAGTGGCCTTTTTCGTGAGAAGCACAAGATCTGAGAAACTAGGGCCGTCGCTCGTTCGGATGCGCTAATGGCTGTATCAATACACACCGATGCTTCGCCAATCGTTTTCGACGGATCCGATTTTGCAACGCTCAGGCTGCACAGGATACCTGTTAGCAAGTTGTTGAAGTCATGGGCGAATCCACTAGCAAGTCGTCCAACAGCTTCTTGCTTTTGCGCGTGTGCAAGCGATTCATGAAGCAGCTGCTTCTCGGTTATGTCATGAAATGTCCATAAACGATTCACGAATTCACCATCGGCGTTATTCACGGGCGAGGTAAATACTTCGATGGTCTTCAACTGCTCGTCATCCGTTGTCAGTTCGAGCTCGAGTTCGTTTGTTTCTGATGGATCGCCGTTTAGGGTATCCCAGCCCGCCAGGAAGTTTTGGTCAGCACCGCTATTGGCAATGTTTTGCCTTAAGGTGTCCATACGTGTTCCAGCACGAATAGCGAAGCCCAATACTTCCGTTGCTCGACGGTTTGCATAGGAAACACATTGATCCCGATCAAGAATGACGATGCCTTCTCGGATGGACTCGTACGACAATCTTAATTCGGCGGAGACCTTTTCAAGGTCTAGTCTCTTTTGTTTAACTTGCCGTCGCAGGTTGGCCCCCCAGCATAGACACAACAGCAGCGATCCAATGGTTGTTATTGCAACAGCGGCTACAGAACCGGTGCTCCATTGCGTCGTGCGTTTGGAAACCGCGACATCATCCAAGCTTGGTGTAAAGAGAACAACGTCGGCGTCGCTGCTCTCTGTGTAGAAGGAAGACGTTCCGGTGACTGTAATCTCCTTGGCGGTCTTCAAATTCAGTTGCCCGGCTTGCTGGACCGTAAGATACACTTCAACGCGATAGCCTTCGATGTCTAGCTGTAGCGCAGCCGTTGTTTCTCCAATGGATCGTGTGCCCATGTATTCACCGCACAGCTGCACGCGGTATGCTTCGCGTTTTGAGTCAACGACTTCAGTAATGTTGCCGAGTGGCGGTTGGTACAGTGGGCTTGCGCCTTTGCTCTGATGAACGCGAGCATAGAAGTCGCCTTTCGTGTCGCGTGTTCCGAGTACTCTCAAAAAATTACCAATGGCGACGTCCATTTGTCTGTCGTTGTGGATCCATGTTCCCGATCTCATTGTTTGCAGGAAAAAGCCTTTTTCGTTTTTATATGTAACTTGGCCAATGAAATGGAAATCTGACGCGTTTTCGTCTTGCCATACTTCTTTCACCGTCCGCAGACGTGCATGGCTTAGTTCTGGTACGCGATCTACAACTTGTAGGTCGTCGAGATTCGTTACTATCTCGAAACCGGTGAATACATCGTGTTCGTAATCGCTGCTGTGCCATTCGAACTCGGCGGCCAAATTTCCCGTGACCGTTACTCTAGAACCGACATACGTAGCTGCCAGTTCTGTATTTACGGTTCTGTCCACCATGATGGTGAACGTTGTGTCATTCTGGCGGCAACCGAAAACAGTGTGTCCAGTGCCAATGCGTACGCTTTCAACTAAGCAATCCAGCGTCACGAAATTACAGTCTTTGACGCCAAGCAAGGTTTCATTCAGTTGAATGGCCTGTGGAGCAGCTACGCGACCGCCATCACGAGAGAGTATCTCCATCGTTTTGATGCTGCATGCAGGGCTGACACGTCCTGGACTTATGTGACCCTTGATTCTAACGAGCGAACCAAAGGGTGGAACAACTTGTTGCTCCCCGGCGCAGGAAATGAATTCATCGCCTTGGCCAATGAAATAGAAATGGAAGTTTTCGTCGTAG
This sequence comes from uncultured Pirellulaceae bacterium, assembly GCA_964397295.1. Lineage (GTDB taxonomy): Bacteria > Planctomycetota > Planctomycetia > Pirellulales > Pirellulaceae > CAYNJG01. The sequence goes on along the minus strand of CAYNJG010000028.1, from coordinate 44,198 downwards.
TGATAGACGGTTGCTTCAATGTCGAACGGTGGTCGCTCGGCAATTTCATCTGGCGTCAGACTAAGTACATCTGAAATACGATTCAGTGTCGTCCCTGTCTGGGTTGCTCTCGTTCGGGAATCGCCATAGCTGACTGATAGCGAAAGCAGTAACGCAAACCCAACCAACCAGATAGGTTGGGTTGATTTGCAAATGCATGCGTATGCACGTGATGCGCAGAAAAGGATCATGATCTCCAGAGTACACAACGACATGTTCAAAGTCGACTGCGTTCGCCTCATAGCGAAGAACTTGAGACACCGCCACGTAAGGTAGGTGTTACGCGGTTCCTGCATTTACCTACAGTTGCGCCAGATCCGCGAGCATTGGAGTCAAAAGGCCTTCGGAAGAATTCGTGACGCAGGAACTCTGGCGGAGGACAGTTAGCGTAGGGGGAATTTGGTTGAATTCCCTAACATTGAGGGCGAATGATCCACGGTGACTAAACCTTTTGTTCGCTACTCGCTACTCGCCACTGGCTTCGGGGAGTTCTGTGGCAGCTAACCGCAGCGAAGTCAATTGGCTTCACGTGGTACCAGAACCGACTGAGGGACGCTCGAGTGAGCTGCGTTTCAGCTGCCAACGGTTGACCGTTTGATGGTAGTTGATCCAACCAGGGAGCGTATCGTACGTTTTTACCAACTCGAAACCCGCTTTGGGGAGCGTGCGATTTGGTGACGGATTGCCTGCAAAAGGCTCGCTAAGTACTGAATCCAATTCGAAACGCTTAAAGTACTCTTGCGCCGAACGTTTCAGCAATTCGACGCCAAAGCCCTTTCGACGATTCTCTGCATGCCAAAGATGCAAGTGCGAGAATGCGTGATCGCCGAACTCGATCTTGTTGATATTCGAATGTCCCGCGACTTGCCCGTCGATCAACCACAGCAGATAGAAGAAGTGCTTTTCTTTGACCGGCCGGGCAAAGTCTTCGACCAAGATTTTTGTCCATGCGTCACGGGCTGGTAGTTTCGGCGGATCAACACCCATGCCACGAAGTTGGTCTTCGTTCATCGCCAGAAAGTAATCGGGGATTAGTCCAACTTCATCTAGCTCAAGCGGTCGAATCGCAAGTTCGCTCATTTGGTTTAGCCGGCCGACTTGAGAATTTTAGAGTTTGATGCGGAATTTCCGAAGCGTTTAAACTCGTCGAACGTCCAGACGACCTTTTTCGTCTTTGGATCGATCTCCACTAGCAACGGGTTCTCTGGCCCTGCGTGACAGTTGCCGATCACATAGTTTCCGTTCGCAAGAACTTCCAACGTCGTTACCCATGCGAAACGAATGCCGGGTAAGTCGTCCTGGTGCAATTGCCAAACGATTTCTTTTTTCGGCGTAACTTCGATGACCGAATGGCCGTTGCCGGTTCCGATCAGCGTATTGCCGGAAGCCAGACGTACTGCGGAGAAACACTTATTTCCAAACGCGTCTAGTCCATGACCGCCTTTCTCCTCTTTGTCGAACATCGGCACTTCGTATTCCCAAACGACTTTGCCGTCCGTATCGTATTCTCGCACTGCGCCGTCTCCTTCATGGCATGCAAGATAGTGACCATTATCCAACTTTCGCGCAAGTCGCGTGTCGGTGTGTGGATGGGGTTTGTCAACCTTTAGTTTGAATTGCTTTTTGATTTTCCCGTCGCGGTCAATTTCAATGATTCTCCCAGGACCCGATTCGGCAATCATCACGTCGCCGTTAGCAAGCGGTTGGAATGCGTGGACTTCGACTTTCTTATCGTCGTTCCCGTTCTGTGTATCGGCGTCGTAGCTCCATACGACCTTTTTGGTTTTTCGATCGATCTCAACAACCTTCTTCATCGACTCTTGCACCATGATGTTGCCGTTTGGCAAAACATGCACGTCATGGATGCCGCCCCACTTCATTTCCCACTCCACTTCGCCATCTTTGTCGACGATTGCGAGCTTGCCGTTGCCTTGCATTAGCACGTCATGTTGCGCGAACAGTTCCAGCGACGTCATCGGTAGGCTCGCGATGGCGAGCACGTAAATCGAAGCGAGGGTTGGCAATCGCATTGAAATCTCCTGGGCGGGATTGAGGGATAGAAGCAACTAGGATGGCAAAAACAATGGTGCTCGGCAAGTATTCGAGATCGCTAGTATAGGTGTGGCCGTTTCGATGAAGGCTCGATCAGTTATATTCGACGCTTACGATTGCCTTCCTCAGCCGAGCTCAGCATGTCAGACACAACTGAATTGGATCTCAAGACGTTCATCCGCGACATCCCGGATTTCCCTAAGCCCGGCATTTTGTTTCGCGACATCACGCCACTTTTGGCATCGGGTGAAGCTTTCAAGGAAACGATTCGTCGCATGAGCGATCCGTTTCGCAATCGAGGCATCGATGTGATTGTTGGTGCGGAAGCTCGTGGATTCATTTTCGGCACGCCGATCGCATTGGAGTTGGGGGTTGGTTTCGTACCGGTTAGAAAGCCAGGCAAGCTGCCGGGTGAAACGCACAGCCATTCTTACGCGTTAGAGTACGGTGAAGACTCGTTGGAGATTCATATCGACGATATCAAACCCGGTCAACGAGTTCTGGTCGTTGATGATCTGTTGGCTACTGGCGGTACGATCGAAGCTTGTTGCCAATTGATTGAGAAGACCGGCGCAACGGTAGAAGCTTGTGCGTTCTTGATCGAACTCAAAGCTCTTGGTGGAGCGGACAAGATTGCTCGCCACGAGAAAGTCGTTTTGCTCGAATACTAAGTCGAAGGTTTATGGATACTATCATCGTTGGCGGCGGAATCGCTGGGTTGTGCTGCGCGAAGACGCTTCACGAAGCGGGGCGCTCGTTTGTCATTCTTGAAGCAGCCGATCGCGTCGGCGGAAGAATTGCCACGGACGAAGTTGACGGGTTTCTGCTGGATCGCGGATTTCAAGTTTTCCTCACGTCCTACGAAGAAGCCAAGCGTGTTCTTGATTACGACGCGCTCGATTTGAAAGCGTTCGAGCCTGGAGCATTGACATACCACGCTGGGAAATTGCACCGGTTGAGCGATCCCTTGCGGCGTCCACAACATTTTCTTGCCACCGCCTTTTCGGCAGCCGCAGAAATGACCGACAAGGTAAAAGTGAAATCGCTTAGCTCAGAGGTAGCCCGTGGAACGGTGAGCGACTTGTACGAAAAGTCGGAACAAAAGACATTCGATCGACTGAAGGAGTACGGTTTCTCGGACACCGTCATGGAACGATTCTTCCGTCCGTTTCTGGGCGGCGTCTTTCTTGAATCCGAACTCGCGACGTCCAGTCGGATGTTTGATTTCGTGTTTCGAATGTTCGGCGAAGGCGACGCAACTTTGCCAGCTTCGGGCATGGGAGCGATTCCTAAACAGGTTGCAGATCGACTGCCCAGCGATTCGATTCGACTTAATACCCGAGTCCAATCGATTGCGGACCAGACCGTAACGCTCGAGTCTGGCGAGACGCTAACAGCATCGCAAATCGTGGTGGCCGCCGACAATCCGAGTGCGTGCCAACTAGCGGATACTCCGAAGCGTGATGGCCAAGGGGTAACGTGTGTTTATTTTTCTACTGAAAAGGTACCCGTCGACGAACCAATTCTGATTTTGAATGGCGAAAGAACTGGTCCTATTAACAATCTATGCTTCCCCCATTTGGTTTCGAAAGAATACGCACCGGCGAATAAGGCTCTCGTTTCCGTCACCGTATTGGCGGATGACCAAGAAGACACGCTAAATGAGCGGATCGTGGCCCAAATGCAGGACTGGTTTGGCTCTGACTTTGAGTGCCAGCATTTAAAGACATATAGGATCCCATTCGCGTTGCCTTCCCAGGTGTCGTTGGAGCCCGTCGAAAAATCACCGCTACTTCGCGAAGGACTGTACCGCTGCGGAGATGACATGGATACGGCATCGATCAACGGAGCTATGGCTTCCGGACGACGTGTTGCTGAAGCGATTCTGGGAACTTTCGGCTAACTCGGTTCGCATTAAAACGAAAAATCGTGATCTGAGTTCGCCGTCTTTATCGCGAGCCTGTTGCCACTTCTGCGAAAGACGAGACAATGAAATTGCTACTTCGGCAGATTGTTTCGGACTCAAATACTCACGAGCTTTTCATGGCCCTTTTCAATAAGAATGGTCGTTCGGTCTTCGCTGTTGGTCTTCTCTGTGGATCGATGACTGTTTTCGCGTACGCACAGTCGAACGAGGGGATGAAGTCGGTGCTCGTTAGAGAAGACACCGTTGTTGCCTCGCCACCCTTGCCCGAACCAGCTATCGCGCCGCAACCGGCAATTCCCGCTGCTTCCAGTGCTGTGTCCACAAGTTATCCGTCTCTATCAGATAACGAGACCGTTTGGTTTGGCGACACTCCCGTCTTGGATGATGCAGGGATAGAAACGCTCCAGCCACAGCCCACACCGCTTCGATCGATCGAGGACAAAGTCGTCTCAAACGGTAGTGAGATCGTCGACTCGCCGCCCGTGACCGCATTGCCCGCGCCAGTTTCACGCCCCCAAGACTTTATGTTGGATGCGTTAGGACTGAACACGTCGGAATCCGCCGCAGGACCCCGAGTAAAAGGTGTCGTTGCCGGTGGGATCGCAAATCAAATCGGCTTTCGACCGGGCGATGTGATCACAAGCGTCCAGGGCAATGAGATCTACAGTGCGGCAGAACTTGTCCAAGGCCTGCGCAAAGCCGTCCGCAGCGGAGAGCCAAAAATTCCACTGGTTGGAATTCGTGCTGGGAGACCGTTTTTAGTTACGGCAAGTACTGAGGACTTGCGCCAAGCAGCGCGCGAGCAAAGCAATCCGCCGGCACGAGCTCCAGCAATGCAAATGGAACCTCAAATCGTTCGCGGCAACAATCCTGTCGTCCGCGCCACGTCAGCTCCGCAACCAGTAGCTCAATCGATCGCAATTTCGTCTTACGACCAGCAAGTACCACAATCCACGATACCGCAGCCGCTGCCACAACGACCCCAGGTTTCAACAACAGTTGTGCCGCCGCCCGCACCGGTTGCCGTTACCGTTTCGCCGGTTCAATCTCAACAACCGGCATCGCGACGACGGGTACGAACCGTGCGGTTAGCGAACGGACAAGTAGTGCAAATCCAAGAAACGCAAGTCGCGGTACCGCAACAGAATCGGCCCAACGTTGGTCGACCACCGATTGGCCCAACGCGACAATCACCATTGATTGATCGCCCGGTCCAGCGATTACTTTTGCCAGTTCGTCGCTTACTCGGAAGATAGGCGTGTCTCGCGTGGCATTTACCAGTATCCCGTGCGCTGGAAAACGACGCCAACTTCACGGTCGAAACCGTCCGGTGGTGCTTGGGGCCTGACCACTAATTGGCTGATTTCCGGCTTAAGTCAGACGCTCTCTTCAGGCTGAATGAACGATGGGCTTTCCGTCTGAAGGCGGGACTACGAACAAATAGGAATGCGCTAGAATAAACGCATCACGACTCAAGTTCCGAAGTTTGCGGACAAGATGAGAAAGTCACCAAAGCTTGCCAAGCCGTCGCCGTCGAAGTCTGCTGTTAGCCAGTCAGCTTCTCTTCCGAAAGCGTTCGACAAAACCAAGAAGTCGCTGAAGTTCACTTCGCCGTTCCCATCCGTGTCTCCCAACGCAGCCTGGTAGAGTTCGACTGTGTACTCGGCGCCTACACGCGTTGGCGTGCGTTCGACCACTTGCCCGTCACCATCAAGGTCTCTGGTGAAGATGCCGCGGCCCAAATGCTGGCCTGGGAGAATTCTGTTGGAAAACTCGCCCATGATCTGGTCAACTGCCACGACAGTCTGCCGATGAAAGCCGTCTTCTCTGAATCGCTCGTTGGCTTCTAAGTTCAACACCGTTCCGGTTCCAAGGTCAAGCGTATCGGCTGTGAACGGTCTGCCGTTGCCACCCACCGTCACGTCTACCGAGCGAGCGAATGTCAGGTTTGGCAGTTCTATCGAGCCGGGGGCACGCTCCAACGAACCAGAGCCGGCAACCGTGAAGGAATCGTAGTCTTGTGGGAAGCCAAAGAAACCGGTCAACCCTTGCAGGTTTCTGAGCCCTTCCGGTGCGACCAAAACTGCGGAGTCACTAAGCAATATGTCGCGTGAGTTTCCGTCGCCGTCGTTGTCACCCAGTGTTATCGAGCCAGGACCGTCGAAGATTACGCCGTTGCCAGGCTCGTTCCAATTCACGTCGAAGTTGGTATCTGAACAGTTTCCGTCAAACGGTTCGATGCGAAGATAGTCGGCTTCGATGAACTGAAAGTCATAGTGACTTCCAATTTGAACTGCCCCAGCTCCAAACACGCCCACAGGCAGAAGTGTTACGCCTGGGAATCCTGTTGGGCGAAAATGGTCGTAAACGATAGAAGACTGCGCAATAGGGACTTCGTTGACGTCGGTTCGCAGGGTAGCAGATCGCGGGTCGGTTTCCTGAATGCTTTTGCGGTAGTCGATCAACATCGTTCCCGGCGTGATAATCGAATTGATGTTCACGATAAAGTCATCTACCGATTCGTCTCTCAACACACCTTGCACACGTAGGTACGATGTCCCGGGGTGATCCACGACGCTCGTGAATTGTGTTGGCCTGCCTTCACTTTCCACGAGTTGCGCTTCCACTGAATAGCTGCCTCGTGTTGACGTAATATGTAAGTCGTTGGTGCGAACACCACCACCATCGTTGAGGCCGACACGGATGACTGGAATCTCTCCGTCACTGTTTCCAGCAATCGACGTTGAATGAAACTCTGTCCTTCCGATCGGATTGTCGATTTGCCCGTTTACTCGAACCTGATTGGAAGCATCCGACAGTTGATTGATTTGAATGAACGTCGGCTCCCAAACGTAATCCACATCAAATTCGAAGGGGATTTCTTCGTCCATCGCTGAAATTGCGATCAGCGGTCGCTCGACGATATTCGCGGGGAAGATATCGTTTACCGTCATCGTAAAGTCCGAGTAATTCGTAATCAGAACTTCATCAAACGTGAATCGAAATGTGAAGTTCGGATCGACTTGGGGATTCAAGATCTCCGCAGAAGTGTCCTCTTGGTTCGTGCGAAACAGCACGTCGCCCGGATCGTCGTTCTCGATGTTATCGACGGAGAACGTATCGCTGACACTGCCCGTTCTTTGCCCGTCGTTCACACTGACGTTGATGGCTTTGACGATCTGCCCATTCGAAGCGATTTCCAATTCGGGGCTCGGACCGCTCAGGATTTCGGCGTCTGCCTCCCAGGTGATCAATTGTCGATCATCCGATCCTAAGCTGTCGGTAGGGCCATCCACATCGACGAACAGAGCAAGGTTCGAAATTCCGCCGGTAGTTGGCGTTCCCAGCGGTGTTATATCTTCTTCGGGTACTCCCGGAACAGGAAGAATTCGAGGGCCGGCAGTTACCAGCACACCCGGATCGGCATCGACGATGCTATCGATCGTCGTTCGGTTCGCACCCTCCACGGGACTCGGCCCTATCCCGAAGAAACGAGACGAAGCGCGGCGTTCAAGCTGGATATCATCCTGCTCGACCTCGATGTCGATGCCCTCCCTCCCGGTGAGTTGTGTCTGGTCGCCATCGGTTCCTTCGAGCAGAACATGTACGTTGGAGATGACATTGTTGTTAACAACTGCACGTGAAGAACCAAACAGCCCACCTGCCGAAGCTTCTCCTTCGGCATCTGCGAATACACCATCGACAGTTGCGTTTAGGTCCACGGTATCCGCATCGATAATCGCATCACGACCAATGATGACGTTCGTGAATCCATCTACATCGTTACTTGCCTCAGCACGAGCGGTGGCGATAAGACCGCCGCCTCTGGCAACGCCGGTTGAACGCGTATCGATAGAAGACTCGCTGCTAATGCTCACGTTCTCGGCAGAGATGTTGACCCCACCACCTTCTATCTGAATCGTCTCTGCCTCCCCGGAGATCGAATCGAGACTTACATCGGCGGCAGGTAGTCCCACGAACGCGTTCGTATCTTGGGTGATATCCACATCGGAATTCACTCGGCCGACTTTAATAACACCTCCGGCGCGGCTGTTCACAAAGCTCGATACGGTCCCTTGCGAATCGGAAGAAATGGTGAGGTCACGGTCTGCGTTAACCTGATCGGCAGCAATGAACGTTGCTACGGACGGGTTGTAGTTTGTACGGGCCGTCGGAATTTCGATTCCCACGAATACTCCCCCGCCACTTCCTCTGGCCGAAACCGAAGACACGCCGTCGCCCGTGGGAGGACTAGCCGCTCTCAAAGAAGAGCCCATTGGCGGGTCACCGATAAACGGACCGAGTAGGGAATTGTTCAAATTCGGTGTTGGCCCCACGAAGTCAATGCGAATGGCATGTTCCGAACCGGAGTGGCTTGGTGTCAACTCGATTCCTTCGACGCCGATTGTATGCGTTCCAGTAGCGCTACCGATGTTTAGATTCAACTCAACGCCGTTGTCGTTTTCCAGTCGGAAACTGTTGGCAGCAACACCGGCGACGGTATAGGTTGCACCGTTTCGCAACGCTCCGATTGTCGTTGGGACCAGCAAGTGCCGCGCGTTTCCGGGAGGTAGCGGCGACGCGTCATCGACAGTTTTGTCGGGTTCCAGCGAAATGGGTGTCACATCGATTTCGTCTTCTGGACATCCAATTGCCTCGCATAGCGTCTGTGCAAGTTGAATTTCAAACTGGTTATTGCGAATGACAAAGTAACTCTGCCCATTCGTTAGCCCACCGACTGCGAGCGACGCATCTTCTACTTGGTACGTGATGCGGTCGCCGTCTTGGAAGTTATGTCCTTCGACGATACCGTCGCCGTTGGTGTCTTGCCCGAGATAAATGTTGTTGGCTTCGCTGTTGTTCGCATCTTCTGATGTCGTACCGTCTGCTTCGATATCCAAGTCAACGTTGATGCTGCGGAAGCCGGTTTGGCTTGGAGCCCGATAGGTAACGCGGTCGCCATTCGAGAATCCGTGTGCAGGGAGATTGAAAGTATTTTCGCCAGATACAAGCCCATCTGAAATCGGCAGTGGCGTCACAGGAGTAGTGGCATCGACTAACGAGGTCGCGAGTTTGAATTGGAAGTCATCTACCCGTCGCACGTAGTACGTAGTTTCCAGACTGTCCGGAGCCGCACCAACGGGAGTGAGCGTGTCGCTGATCGGCGTGGCGCCTCGATTGTCGTATTTCACCGAATCGCCTGTCTGCAGGTTATGCAATGACGAAGTGACAATCACATCGTTGTCGGGATCAATACCGCCACTGCCAAACGATGCCGTAAATGGCTCGGTAGCGTCAATTTGCTCTCCGTCAAAGACAGTACCGAGTTGGATCTGATTTTCGTTGACGCGGATGACGCTGTACTCGCGCTGCTCTTGAAGTTCGCCGAGACTGCCTGGCGTTTGAATTGTGGTGCCACTGTGATCGATCGTGACTATGTCGCCGTTCTCCGTGCCATGCTGGCTGAATTCAATGGTGTCATCAGACGTGTTCACATCCGAACTGAGATTGAAGGTGTCGTCGAGTGGGCCGGACGATGGCTCCTCACGGAGTTCTGCCACAACGACGACGTCTCTCGCGTTGACCACGGTCGTGATGGAATCATCGTCGTCAAGCATGCCACTAATGTGAGCGCGAACCGTCGGTTCGACGTTTAAGTCCGCGAGTGCCACTCCGACGTTGATGCCACCTCCGCCGCCGGAGGAAGCGTTGGCGTCGCCTTCTGCCGTCTCCGCAATTGCTCGAACCTGGACATCCTCCGTGACGGTGAGTTGTACATCATTTCCGATATACGATTGGGTTTCGGTGAACAAGTTCGTGGTCGCGTGCGTGCCACTGCCATTGATCAACCCGCTACCGGAAACTCTCGTGTCCGAGGTCGCTCGGTCTTTGGAGTTGGCTTCGATCAAAACGTTTTGAGCCACCAGGAGTTCAGCATCCTCTATATAGGCAATTGTGCGGTTTTCATTGGTTGATTCGGCTACTGCACCTGACGCGGCTAAGAGTCCGCCGCTCCCAAGCCTAGCGTTCGCTGTCGATAATGAGTCTGCCGTTTCCGCCACCACGTCCACTAACACATCGCTGGTGATATCAGCGTTGACAATGAATGCCTCAACATTGGTTTCTAACTCCGAGGTCACGTTTGCACCGTTTCCGCCGGCAATCGCAACACTGGTGAAATCACCCTGCGCCGCAGCGCGAAGCGTTTCTGCTCTGGCGTTGAGTGTGGTACGACTCGCTTGGAGATCGGTCTGGGAACCGAGGTAGCTGCGCGTCACACCATTGGTGCGTGCAGTAGGTGACATCACACCCACGCTGATGGCAGCACCCGACCCACCGTTGGATTCTGCGTCGCTTCGCATATCGGAAAAGCTATCGACGAATGCGTCTCGGACTTGAATTCCGTGTCCCGCGACTTCGACTGCATCCTCTCCAACAGGTGATCCCACGAACGCTTCGACAACGCCACCCGACGTGGCAACAGCGTTGGCCCCGGCACCATTGAGCACCGCAATACCGACCGTCGTGGATTCGGCCGTTGCGCTGAAATCGGCTGGGTCATCAGGAGCACCGGCAGACACAAACAATCGAATCGCGTCGATCGCGGCATCTTCTCGAACGTAACCACGCACTGCCCCAGAGACCGTCGAGGTCGGCAACAGCGCTGATACGTTGAGGCCACCTGCTCCGCCTCCGCCCGCGACTGCCTGTCCCGTCATCGATCCGTTGGACCGGACTGAGACGTCTCCTGCTGCCGTAATCGAGGTGAGCGCGCTTGCATTTGGAGATTCCCCAACGCGACTACCTAGAAAGGCTCCGACCTCGTGAGTGACCGTTGATTCTGGTACTACCCCCTGACCTGTTGCGCCACCGATGCCAACCAGCGTCGGAGAAGTGGTCGCATGGGACGTGCCGTTAGCATTCACGTCTAGATCAACAACGCTTAGCCGCATGCTACCAGAAACATGAGCCGTCGTCGTACCGGAAATACTAGCCGTAGGGTTTGCTACTTGGACGACAAGTGAGCCGCCTTCCACGCTCGTCACATCGGCAACCGCATCGTTGTCGGACTCAGCCAATAGCGACAGGCTGTCGATATCGAGCACCGAAGTATCGACTGAACTATCGCCATTGCGTGTTCCGATAAAGGCCTCTGTGCTATGAGTCGTGCGGGCGTCCGAGATGGATACATCGACGGACGCGGCTCCGACACCTACATTGACCAGATTTGCTCTAGCCATGTTCGTTGAGTTCGCGATGAATTCGGCGCTCGGGCCAAACACCTCGGACCCACGGCGAATACCTGCAACCGTCTCGCCGCCCACGTCCACCGTCAGGTCCGCGACCGCAACCGCAACCGTGGCGACATCGACCGACGTATCCGTTAGTCCCGCGTTGTTGACGGAGTCCGCAGTGAAGTCGAGCCCACCGACGCTCGAAACGCTGGCACCCGTATTGATCATGCTTCGAGTCGCGTGTGTTGTGCGCAAGCTTCTCGTAGGCAAGTCAACATCAACACCAACGGCTTCGATGCCCACTGCCAGCGAGGACGCTTCGTTGACTGACTCGGCCACACCACTTAAGTCACCCGTTAGAGACCAACGGCCGCCGACTAGCATCTCTGTTGTGCCACCGGCAACGACGTTTGGTTTGACCACGTCGATCGAAATCGTGCCGACTTGGATGTTGACTTCGTCGTTTTCCGCATTGTTTGTCGAGTTGGCGGTGAAGTTGATCCCATCGTTTGCGGTAATCGTGCCTTCTTCGCTGCTAGAGAATAGACGACGAAGCAGATGAGAGGAGCCGCTCGTATCCATTGCATTGATTGGGATCGCCTCCAAGCCGTTCAAGGCATCTGCATGAGTCTGGTGGAATCGAACAAGGACCGAACCCTCTTGCTTCTGGACACTCACAAAGTAGCTTCCGCCGCCCATGAGTCCGTTGATGACACCAGCCGCCATATCGCCATCGGTACCTGGCGAATAGCGGATCGCGTCGCCGGTAACCAGCTCAACGTTGTCCAGCCGAAGTGCGCTAAGAGACGGTTCGATCACGTTCGGAGCGTCAACTGTGACTTCGACGGGCACACCCGTCCCGATCTGCGATAGCGTTTCGTGATTCGTCAACGCCGCCGGCACTGCGATGCCGATATCGAGTACGCCGGCACCAAAGTTAAAGCTATCGACCTCGGCCCTATTCGTCGCCGTGGCGTTGACGATGACTTCGTTCGCGGTGATGTTGCTTCCCTGCGCCACGTTCGTGTTGGTTCGTCCATCGACATTTGCTTGAGATCGAGCAATGGACAACTGAAAACCGGACAGATCCAAAGCGTCAGTTTGAGAGACGCGACTGTCATTTTCCGAAGTGGCATTCATGACGAACTCGCCATTCACACTTAGGTTGGCATCGCCCTGCACGAATGATTCGGTGACGTGGTCGGTTGAAACCGTATCACGATCGACGTTTACGTTGATTCCGCTAACCTCGACATTGACCGCGCCGGTTGTTGCGTCATTGTCCGCATCAGCATTCAACGTCAGATCTGTATTGCTAGTGAAGTTGCCTCCGGCGAACGCGCGTGTTGCACCCCGAGCAATCGAAACGGGCCGCACGATGTCGATCGTGATTCCTCCGATCGCCACATCGACTTGGTGAGTCCGCGCATCGTTTTCGGATGTTGCGCTTAGTTCGACTTCGCCACTAGAGACCGTAAGTGATCCGTTCAGCATTTCGTCATGGTCCTCGGTGTTTCCCGGACCAAGTCGCGCCGTCGTTTCATGGTTGGTGATCGCTTCGAGATCCGCGATTTCCACACCGACGCCTTCGATGCCAGCAAATCGCATGCGTGCATCAGCATCGTTCATCGAATTCGCATTTGTCGTCAAAGAACCGACATTGAGGGCAATGCCTTCATCGAGATACACATTTGTCGAGCCAAGCACGTTCGCATAACTTCCGGCGGACGCAACCTCGGTATTACTGATGCCAGCGGCCCAGGTCGTCGCGTCGGCAACATTGGTCGAGTCAGCGACAACGGACAGTTCGCCAGAAGTGCTGATGTCTGCTTCGGCGCCAATGAAAGCACTGGCGTCACCACGGATGACGGCGGAAGACTCGGTATCCGCCGAAACAGGAATGGCCAGTGGAAGCAGACTCGAAATCACGTTACCTAGTCGTGGGAAGATGACTCCTTCGAGCCCTACGACTGAAACACCCACTGCCGTAGTGCGAGCCTCCGCTGATTTGTTCGCATCGGCCAGCACATCTATTCCGGGTGCGTCGATCTCGCCCGCAATCGACGCGACACTCGATGAACCAGCTTCGGCGTAAGAGGCCATGCTACCTGCACTGAAGATCTCGATGTCGGCCTCAAGCATGTGTGGGTTGGCAGTGTCGTTCGACGTTGCATGAACGTTTAATGTTTCATCGCTGTTGATCTGAATGTCCGCGCCTGGTCCGATGGTTGCCATCGTAGTTCCTCCGGTCGCTTCCGCCTCCAATCCAATTGAGCCTTCGAAAACGGCAAGGTCGGCCATCTCTGTGTGGGACTGAGGCTCTCGCGTCGCATGGGCCACGACATCCATCTGATCGGTCGTGATGTGACCAGTGCCCTCCGCAAAGGCGCTATCGGCAACTAAAGTTTGCGAAAGCATCACCGATCCGCTCAACAAGCTTAAACCCTGGAGGCCGAGGACCGTCGTCGTGGGGTTGCCGACTGCCGTCGCGTTGACTTGCACCGAGTCGGCGACGATGCCGGCTTCCTCCGCAATGGACGCCGTGGCGGAGTTGCTGGTTTCGGTGATGGATGCTCCGCCGCCCGCCGCAGCGAATCCAGCAGAGGAAATGGAAACCGCACTTGTCGTGATCGTTGGGTCTGAATTTGCCGTGATGAGCACGTCGTTGTCGGCATTGACGGAGGTCGAAGATCCCGAGATTCTGGCTAAGACAGAATTGCCGATCTCGTTCGCGGCATAGCCAAGTGAGCCGCCTACAAGAATAGCACCGGCCAGACCATCTGACTCAGCAATGACCGTCGAGTTGTCGATGGCATCGACGACAACGTTGTTGGGCGAATTAATAGTGCCGCCCGTAATCAAGGCTTGCGTCTGATTGTTGCTCACGTTGAGCGCCCCCGCTCCGCCAACGCCCGCCACAATCGAGCCACCAATCCCAACGGCGTTAATATCTCGATGAGAAGAACCATCTGTCGTCACCGAGATTTCACCATTTTGCGATGTTACGTCACCCGCGATGCTAGAAGTAAAGCGGCTCTGCGTGTTGGTGTAAGTGGCCCCCAGCGACCCCGCAAACGCAGCTCCGATCAGCGGAGCAAACAGGTTGGTATTGTTCTCTATGTTTTGGTTACCACGTACGTGGACCGTTACGTCATTTTCGACGTCAACACTTGCGTTTTCCCGAACTTCGGCAGTCATCACATCGCCGTTTAGGGTCAAGCCGCCAGCTCCGGCAGCACCTGCAGATAGGATGCCTAAAGTCACGTTCCCCGCAGTGGCGTCGAAATCTACTCCACCGCTGTCCACAAGCGTCATTTCAGCCTCCGCGACATCGCGTCGTGCGTTCACAAGCAGATCGAGCGACGAGTTTGACGTTACCGAAGCACCTTCACCAACGAACGCAGCTACATCGTTTTGCGCGACGTTGACCGCGATAGATCCAACGCCTGAAACGGCGCCGATTCCCTGACCAGAAGCGATTGCGTCGTAGCGAAAAGGCAAGTCGTCTTTGCCATTGGCTCGAACGGATATAGATTCCGCATCGACGGTTGCTCCATCACCAATCCCGGCGTGGTGTGTCGCCATCGAGTAGTTCCCTGCAGCGGAACCGCCGAGTGCCTGAAACGCACCAGAAATCGCAATGGAAGTCGTTTGAAAGTCGAGCAGCGAAGTGACGTCGAGTTCACCGTCAATGATCAGCGACGCGTTATCGCCAACCAGCGCAGAACTGTTGGGCATAGAAGCACCAGCAGCAATCGCCGCCGTCGCCACCCATCCTTGCTCTGGCAGCCAAGGTGATTCGGAAACGCCGGTTCCAGAAACTCGTTCAAATGCGTGGCGGTTGCCGGTCACCTGGGACGGGTCAAGCTGAATCCTTCGCTGCTCTGCGATGCCGTTGACCAATTCAGCCTTTGCATCCGTGCCCTCTTGGTCATCGGACGGACGAGGCTTCTCTTTTTCGGCAATGACTTGCTGAGCGTCTTCCTTCGAATCGAACAACCAAGCACTCTCGTTGTCTGGATATTGAAAGACGACGTAGTACAAACTGTCATCCGCAAGGTTGCCGATCGCATCGTCGTCGCTGCGGTAGAGAACTAAGTCTCCGTCTTGAAGTCCAAACTGACCACCGAAATCTATCAGACCGGTTTCTTCACTTACTTCTTCCGGTTCAACGACGAGCGCGGGAATCAATCCATGGTCACCCGTTGCAGTATCCAGCCCACTAATTGCGATGGGTGACTGAGCCTCATCGTTAGCGGCTTCGAAGGTGTTGTGGAATGTAATTCGGGGCTGCCCGCTTTCTAGCGTTTCCACGCGAACGAAGTACTGCGCTCCATCGTCGAGCCCAATCGTGCCATCGTCGCCGAAGTTGCGATAGATAACCGCATCGCCCGTAGCGAGGCCTCGCACCGAGTTGATTTCGATGGAATCTCGCTCGTCGTTAATATTGGCCGAAGCATCGAAGTGGATTCGCCTATCGTGGAAATCGTGGACGACACGCGTGATCGAGTGGTTCGTGCCGTTGGTGCCCGAGAGGTCAAGATCGATGGGAGTACCAGCAACCTGATCGAAGGCTTCCGCGCGGCTTGCAAACAGTTCGATGCGGATATTGTTGAGGTCACTTTCGTTGACTCGCACAAAGTAGACATTACCATCCCTCAGTCCGCCGACGTCGTCACCATCCCCCTTCGAGTAGCGAACCATGTCGCCTTGTCGAAGCCCCGACAGATTCCCGATATTGATCGTATTCGTGTCTTCATTCACCGCCGTAGCCGGGCTAATGTTCTGCTCTGTGCTAAGCGTATGCCGATCCTCGGGCACATCGACCACATCCAAGTCGATGGCCATCACGCCAGCCAATGCTTGAGCCCGCGTGGCATGCAGCCTTAACAGTGAATCCGAACTCGGATGTAGGCTGACGAAGTACGTCGTTTGGTCGGTGAACGCACCAATGTTTTCGTCGTCGTTGTTGTTGCGATAGACCACGGCGTCTCCCGCATCAAAGCTGTTGGGCGAGCCGATCGAGATCGTATTGTTTGCCGCGTCGATCGTCTCTGCGTTTGGTATGATCGAGATTGCCAAAGCTGGTGTGGGATCGAACTGTTGCGCGGGAAACAAATAGTCGTCTACGCCAACAAGTTCAGCCAATCGCCGGAGCTGTCGTCGCGTGTTGGCGTCAGCGCCTTCCAGGTAACCACGCAGCGTGACGCCTGGACCGGCTCCAAACGCGTCCGCGTCAGCCTCGACATTGATGATCGTGTCTGCAAGAACCGTTACGTCGCCTGCAACATTCATGTTCGAACCGGCGATCGCCTGGCCTCCGCCAAGCGGTCCACCCGCGGCAACGGCCGCACCAATTCCCTCTTGCCCGGCAACGGTAAGCGAATCAGCCCGTGTATTGGAGGTGGCTTGATGTTCCGCGCCAACGATCAAGTCGCCTGAGAGGGCAGATTGGTTGGCGGCTTGGTTGAGTCGTGCGATCGAATTGTTCGACTGCCCCGTTAACGCGACCGCCGCGTTGAAACCTCCTAGGCTAAGCGTCCCTGCGGTAGCGAGAGTCTGCGGCGTGTGCTCGCCATTTGCCGTGACGCTCACGGTATCGACATTGTTAAGCGTGGCATCACCGATTTCAGCGATAGCGTCGTGGCTTGTCGCGTTGATTGCAACGGACGGACCAATACCGACGTTGCCGCCGATGAACAAGGAAGTGGCTTCAGCGAGATGGTTGGTATCGTAATCGACGTTTACGTCTACGACGTCATTATCCGGGTCTCCATCCGGAGCAATCGTCAGCACAGCGGCGTCTTCCACGCGAGCGATCGTTCGCCCCGGATTGAAGGGATCCGAGACGTTGATTGCGAAAGCTCCTGCGACGCCCACGTCGCTCGAGCCGGCGCCAGAGATAGCGCGCGCTTGGAAGTCACTTTCGTTGATTCCGATACGCCTCGTTTCCACGCGGAAGGTCGGAGCAGTTACGGTGCCTCCAAGCGAGGATTCCATGAGCTGCCCATCGAAGTTTGCAGCCACCGCGATGCCTAACCCTTGCGTTGCCTCTACCGAATGTGCATCGGCCTGTGTCTCGACCTGTAGGTTTCCGGTTGCGCTGACGACGGGCATGGTTGTGAGGTTCAGCACACCGCCTGAGGTCGTGCGAGCTACCGTCCGACCAAAGTCCAAGTTGCCGGCGATTGCAGACGCAACGCCGATTGATCCTTCTTCCGTTTCGGCACTCACCGCCTGCAACGCGCGAACGATTGGTTCAGGAACCTCACCCAAACCCGCAGCAGCCAAGAGAGCTTCGGCTTGCATCTCGGTGACCTCTGTGACTTCGAATTCGGTCGTACCCCGCGCGCCGGCTTGGCCCGATATCGAACTGCCGTTCATGGACGTCCGGTTGTCGGCCAGCACCGAGATGGAGTCAGCAATCGTCGCGGAGAGTCCACTATGGGCGTCGGCTCCACCAACCGAAACACCGAGCGCCAACGCCGCCCCGATACTGACGGTTCCGACTCCGCTTTCCGTATCGGCGGCGTGGGTGATGTTTGAATTGTGATCCGCATTTACGAAAACAGACCCAGCGACATTTGCAGCGATAGCGCCATCATCGATTCCTGCCACGGTGTTCACGTCCGCGTAGTTCATAGCAATCGCAGCGGGCAAGTTTGCGGCATTCGTCGCTCCCGCGTCCGCTGTAGCCTGAAGCGTGAATTCACCGGACGACGTAACATTGATGTTCGTTGCGTTATTGATGAGGGCAGCTTCGATATCCGCGAAGGACGATTGGTTGATTGCGTTGACGGCCACCGAAGCGCCGATGCCATAGGGCGAATTGTCACCTACTTGAGGCACTGTATTCGCGGAATAGCTGCCCGCGAATTCCGACTCGACATTGAGATCCCCACCAACGCCGAGCGTTAATTGAGCCGTCCCTTGTACGGTCGCTCCGTGGCTCCCGCCCGTGGGTCCGGGGATGGGTGGCAGCGGAGCAATCATCAGCGGGAAAAATGGCAACGTAACGCTCACGTTCTGCGCGAACGCTCCTGCCACACCGACATCCGTCGACCCGACACCCGACCTTGCTTCAGCGTTGGCGGAGTGAGGTTGTTCATCGTCAAGCTGAGCACGTAACGTAACGTTTGGCGCAAGGACAACACCACCAATGAGTGCCTGCGTTGCGGCGCTCGCTATGTTTGAGGCCGATGCCACACCAACGCCGACTGCCGAGTTCACGGTGCTCGCATCTGCGACGGAAGACAGGTCCTGATCAGATGTTGCTTGGACCAATACGTCTCCAGCGGAATTCAGGTTGGCCGTGTTTGTGATGTCAGCATTGGTCACGCCAAAATCGAAGTTGGCCGTCATGGCAGCGGCGGCTCCCAGAGCCCCGTCAGCCGTGCCAGCTCGCGAGGAATCCAACAATGACTGAACGGCCAAACTAGTACCGGGTCCACCTAGAAACTGAATCATGTTGTTGATTTCTTGGTCGGTTAACGTCTGAACATTCGGCGTTGTTCCCGGGGCTCCCGACTGACTGGCCGTTGCGGTGCTCGTCATGGGCTGATGACTGTTGGCTTGGATGTTCGTGTTCCCACCAACGACGATCGTTTGCCCCATCAGCGCTTGGGCTCCGCCTTGCTGCACTCCAATCGCGGCAGCCGCAGCGGCTCCCACGTCTTGAAATGCACTTCCGACAGTCGCCGAATGTTGCGACGTATGCTCGTGATTGGCAGTGACGTTGAGATCGTTGCTGATCGTGGAAACCGAGCCATTGGTTTGCGCGTTCGCAATCGTGTTGTAGTTCGTCATCAACACGGAAAGAGCTCCGGGAAAGCTTGACCCGTTGCTCAATCCTGCGGTCGGAGTTGAATGAGATGCATAGTCGCCGGTTGCGGTGATATTGAGGTTGCTCGCCCCGTCGATGTCAGCGTTTCTCGTTTCAGCAAGCGTTTGAAAAGCTCCGCCGTTTAGTTCGACCGACGCACCTTGTCCGACAATCGTATTTCCGCTGACCGCGGCGCTCGCGTCGGTGGAGTTAGAGAGATCCGTATTTGCTTCGACAACCAAGTTCCCGTTCAGGTTTAAGTCGGCGCCGGAGTCAACAATCGCGGCTGTAATTCCGACGGCTTGTGTGGCAGCAAACGCACCGGCAACGCCAACGTTACTGGTTCCCGCTCCAGAAATCGCGTTGGCCGAAATCGAGTGTTCCTGTTCATCGACGTTGGCGGCTCGAATCGTCAGAGCGTTGGTGTTGATCGTCCCGGCGACCAAGGATTGTGTATTCGCACCCATCACGGATACGGCGGCAGCCGCGGCACTTCCTGCGACATTGTTCACATTGCTTGCAGTGGCGTTGGCAATGGAATCCACGTCGCTAAGGCTGGCAACGTTGATATTGCCGTTGGCTGTGGTGAGAGTAGCTCCTCCGAGCACGTTAGTCCCGCTGTTGGAAATACTCAGATCTGCGGCGACGGCTGCGGCGTTTCCGACCTGTCCATCCGCGGTACCAATCACTGGAGCCGCATTCGAGGGAGTGATCGGCGAACCGAAATAGAGGTTCGTTCGGTCTTGAAGGAACGCGACCTCTGCAGCAACCAAATTTGCAGTCGAGGTTCCCATTGGATTGGCGCCTTGCGTACCTGCGATCGAATCCGCTTGATTGGAAACGTCCGTCAGCGAATTCAGCGAAATGTTGCCTCCCGATGAGATGGTCCCATCGATGTTTGCCGTTGCCTGATCAACTCCAACGTTTACGGCCAGCGGCGTTGCGACGGAAACACCTGGGCCGACAGCGTTACTCGCCGCGGCGTCGCTCCGAGATCTCGTAACTGACGTGGCAACGTGTTCTGCATCCACGGTGACGTTGCCGGGGACGTTGATGATTGAGCCGGCTCCGATGCTGGCTTGCGTCGAATCCGCGGCGGCCAACAATGCGCTCGACTGTACTTGTGCGTTACCACTAATCGCACCGGCAAAGGAAGTTGTAAGATTGGTCGTATCGCCAGTGGCCAAAACGCTTACGTCGGTCGCATTATTGATCGTGACGTTTTGACCGATTTCCGCCGTCGTGGTATTCAATCCAAGATTTGCGGCCGATGATGCGCCGGCTCCCAGTCCGCCAGCGATGGTCGCGACTCCTTGTGGTTCTGCCGTCGCATCAACAGATCGATTGTTGTTGGCAGAGATGGTCACCGAACTTCCGTTGGGCAAGTTGAGCGTCGTTCCGTCGTCGATATGAGCATTGCTCTGGTAAGTGGTCGTATTCTGCGCTAACGATCCCACGTTTGTGGCGCCTAGACCGGCTGCGCCGGACAACGCTCTGGCCCTAAACTGGGTTCCGTTCTGGTCGCCTTGTGTGCCAACAAAGACTGCGGGTGCCGCAATGTTCACAGTGGTGCCTGGCGCGCCGATAACGGCTTCTTCCTGTACGGCAATTTGATTGAAAGCCGCGGCTGCCGAGTTGTTGGCTAGTCCGACGACCGTCGATGCGTCGGCGACAGTTCCGACGTTGTGGTTTCCAGTGGTCGTTACGTTGACTTCACCGGCCGATACGACGTTACCGCTGGAAGTAATCGCGGCGCGACTTTGAGGTGCATAGTTCGGAGCAGCTAAGGCGGCCGCTTGAACAAACGGGCCGGCGGATGTTGCCAAGCCAAGTGCTGCCAGAGTGGGAGGGGCCATGCCTGCTCCCGCCTGAATCCCCGTGGCTCGCGTCGCAATGTTGCTGTTGGTCGTTGCCAGAATATCGATTGACGCCGAGCCGCTTATCGACGCATTGTCCGCTAAGACCGAGTCTGCACTCGTGGTGACGTTGGGTTGGGCAACGGTCGTTCCAGTATTCAAAACACTGTTCAGTCCCTGCGCTGCTGTGTTGACGATGTTGTTGGATGTCGCGTTGATCGTTACGTCACCGCCTGCATTGACGACCGCGCTATCAAGTAGCTGTGTGTTGGCGTCGGACGTAAGGTTCGGTTGAGCCACAGCTGTTTCCGCCACGAGAACAGGTCGAGCAAATGCGGTCACCGTGGCATTGACATCCGTTTCGGACAGAGCCGCAAAATCTCCGGCGGCCGCAATACTCGCGTTGCCTCGCATGATGACATTCGCATCCAATGTGGCGAGCAGCGCTGCACTTACAGAAGCCAAGGAGTTCGTGATCGACGATACGAAACGGGATTCGGCTGACAGCGAAATGTTGTCGCCCGTAAGCGTGGCGCCGTCGATGATCGTCGATGCGCTCAGAATCACGGTGTTTTGATCGTCCGGGACAGCTAGGCTTCCCTGTGCATCCAACGCTGCGAAGGTAATGTCTCCCGTGGTGGTGAGCGACGAACCCGGCTGTGCCTCGATCTCTTCCGCCGTTGCCCGCACGTCGCCAGAGCCTGCGTCAAACGAAGCTCCTGCTGGTACCACAATGCGATCGCGACCTTGTTGTCCATCCAAACTGAGGTGTGCATCGAACGCCGGATCATTCGCTTGGACGATAATTTGGTCGTCGCCTTGCCCTCCTTGGATCGTCAACTGAGTCAATGGCACTGGAAAGATCTGCGTTTCCATCGTTCCCGGCGAGGAGACGATCATTTGGCCCGCCACCGGACCACTATCGATGGTTATGTTGTCGTCGTTGGCCGAGCCCGTGATGGTCAGATTCTGAACACTCCCAACAAGCGTCACTGGCTCGAGACCCGTGTAGGTGATCGACTGATCGTCCAAGATTATCTCGCCAGAGCTCGCGTCTTTGGCGATTGAGTGAACGGTGCGAAAATCACCCTCGACGACGACGCTATCGAATCCGCCCGCTCCTCCATCGACGGCGCCGTCCAATGCGCCGGCACGGACGAATACGAATTCGTCTTCGTTGCGAATTCCTCCCGTGAGATTCTCGACATCTTGGAACTGAACTCGCTCGTTCAAATTGCCCGTATTGGTTCGGGAGATGACCCAGCGTGAATTTTCATTGGGCCCGAGTAGTGTGTCGGTACCAAGACCGCCTTCGAACAGAATTCCCCTGGGGAAGGTTGTATTCAACGAGCGTGTGTCGATGTTGATCGTCAAGGAATCGTTGCGAGACGAACCGACGATCCGTAGTTGTCGGTCAATCTCTCGCAGCGGCGCCGAGGCCACGACCTTTTCGGTCGCCAAATCTCGAAGCACGACTTCCTCGACGCGCATAGAACGATCGATGAAAAGCTCTAAGTCCGCCGGCTGCGAAGTTTCCGCTAGGGAATAGAATGGGTCGGCGATAAGTAATCTTCTTGCCTCGAGTAGTTCAGCGACAGGAGCACGACGCCGTTTACGGGATCGTTTCGTTTTTGGGCGAGACATCGTACCGATTCCTTCTCGTGGGCTAGTTTCTGCTTGTCCCCGAAGCAAACTGCAAACCTGCTTCAAGTGACTCGCTCAGATGACTTCATTGAGAGCTCGATTTTCGGTCTCGAATGCGACACGAAATCTTGGATAAGCCAAGCCCAATCAAAAGGACTGTAGACCGCACTGTGAAAGCGACACGCGGCAAGGCAAGAATAAATTTGTGCGAAAAATTTGTGTCGCAATTCGAGCCAACAGACGAGCCAAGTTAGCAGCAACCGTGTTATCGTGGCGTAGACCTTCGCTATCGAGATTGAAGATGGAAGAAAGAATGCAAACTGATTTGCTCGAGGACGAGTTGATCCAGATCAATCACGCGTGCAATCGGTTTGAGCAGGCGTGGCAAAACGGGCTGCGGCCAAATGTTGAAGGTTTCCTTGCAGGTGTCGAAGGCAGAGATTTCGACTTGCTGATTAAGGAGTTGCTTCCGCTTGAAATTGCGTATCGTCATCGAAAAGGGATACCCCTGTCTTTAGAAGACTGTTTGTCGCGGTTTCCGGATCTCGACCGAACATGGTTGAAAGAAGCGATTGATAACGCGACCGAGCAAGACTTGTCCCGTTCGGATGAAGCAAAGAGCGAACCACTTTGGGACACCGCGACCATGGAGTCGCTGGGGGGACACATCGACAACTACGAGTTGATCGAGAAGATCGGCGAAGGCGGCTTTGGAATTGTCTATCAGGCTGAGCAACGCAAACCAATGCGTCGTTCGGTCGCTATCAAAATTCTGAAGCCCGGTATGGACTCGAAGCAAGTCATGGCTCGTTTCGAAGCGGAGCGACAAGCTCTGGCGATCATGGATCATCCCAACATAGCTCGTGTTTACGATGCTGGGGCGACCGACAAAGGCCGACCCTATTTCGTGATGGAGCTTGTACGTGGCGTACCGATCACGGAATACTGCGATCAGTGCAAGCTCAGTATTCAGGAACGTCTGACGCTCTTTGTGAATGTGTGTCACGCCGTTCAACACGCTCATCAGAAGGGCGTTATCCATCGCGATATCAAGCCAACAAATGTGCTGATTGCGATTCCCGAAGGAGTGCCCATTCCCAAGGTCATCGACTTTGGTGTGGCCAAAGCGATTAATCAACGACTTACCGAGAACACATTGCGAACGGGTTTTGCCCAGATGCTGGGCACTCCGCTTTACATGAGTCCTGAACAGGCGGAAATGAGCGCGCTGGATGTTGATACGCGAACCGACATCTACGCCTTGGGCATTCTGCTTTACGAGTTGCTGACCGGTTCGACACCCATTGAAAAGACACGGTTGGACACTGCGAATTTCGACGAAGTCCGCCGTCTCATTCGCGAAGACGAACCACCATTGCCCAGCGTACGGCTAAGTACTATAGGCGAGATTCAATCGACAATCGCCGAGCGTCGGCGAGCCGAGCCACGTCGCTATATTCAGTTGATTCGCGGCGATCTGGATTGGATCGTGATGAAGGCTTTGGAAAAGGATCGAACGCGGAGATACCCGACCGCGTCGGCACTCGCGGAAGATGTGGTACGCCATCTAAGAGATCTTCCGGTCGAAGCTGGAGCGCCGTCACTCGCTTATCGCTTCGGGAAATTCGTGAAGCGGAATCGAAGAATGCTGCAAGCCACGTGTTTTGGCGCCACGGTTCTGTTGTTTGCTGTCGCATTGAATTCATGGCAAGCCGCCAAGACATCAAGCGCACAACGTGGTCGTGAGGAGGCGCAACGCCAGACCGAAGCTGTGGCCAGCTTCCTGGTCGAGACATTCCGAAGCCCAGACCCGAGCCTCGATGGTCGAACCGTAACCGTAGCGGACAGGCTTGATCAAGCCGTGGCTAACTTGCCCAAACGTTTTCCTGAAGACTCCATCAACAAAGCGAGAATGGTGCATGCAATTGGCGAAACCTATCTGAGTCTGGGGCAAAGTAAGGAAGCTGAGGAGTTGGCGGAACAGTCTTTGGACATTCGGACGCGTTTGCTCGGTGAACAGCATGCGGACACGCTTTCGTCGGCGAGTCTCCTTGCAGAAATCTACGAGATCAGCGGTCGTACCGACCAGGCCATCGCGGCGGCAGAACGCATCACGGAATCGCCTGGCAGCGAAGTGATCACGGAAGAAGTGCGAGGCATTCTTGCCAGAGCCTATTCGCATGCGAGTCGGTTCAATGCATCCATTGAAGTAAGACGCCGAATTTACGAATCGCGATTGGAGACACTCGGAACCTTGCATCCCGATACTCTTAAGGCAATGTCCGACCTGGGCGCACACTTACGCTACGTCGGTAGAGCTGCCGATTCCAACCGAGTTCTCGAAGAGTCGGTGACACTGCATGAGAATCACTTATCGGTCGAACATCCTCAGACGATCAAGACACGCTACCTACTAGCGATGTCGTACTTTGGTTCCGGATCTCAGGAAAAAGGTTTGCGTTTGCAACGAGAGGTTCTAGAGCAGCGAATTGAGAAACTGGGTCGCGATCATATCGATACACAGCAATCGATGCTTTCGCTCGCTTATTCCTACACTTTGATCGGTAGGCGACGTGACGCCATCGCCACCTATGAAGACGCGCTTTCGACTACAAGTGCCTCAAGAACGATGCGGAGCACCATCAAGAACAATCTTTCCCTGCTCTACCTGAAGGAGCGCGAGTTTGATCGTACTTTGAACATGCTGCGCAGCATCGTGGACGAGACGAGCCACGTGGAGAAAGGCGGTTTGATCGCGCAGTTCAATTACGCCAGTACTCTGGGCATGCGTGGAGACTGGGCAGCAGCGGCAAAACACTACGAACAGCTCCTCGCCAACGAACCTGTACTTTCACACGATCGAGCGACTCAAGCGATGTCGCGACTGGGGGCAATCTATGCATGGACCGAAGACTTCTCCGCCATGGAGCGGTATGGAAAGCAGATTCTCGAACGGCTAGACGAGCCGATTGACCACAGCATTGCCGTCAGGCTGTATCAGCCATTTCTAGTGATGCGCGACGATGCCGAATCTGAAACGTTTAAGACGTTCTATGAACTGGGGAGTGATTTAGAGTCAGGCGGTTTCATCCCGCGTTGTGTGCAAGGGTTAGCACACTTGCGATTGGGTAACCTAAAAAGTGCCAGGAAGGAACTCCAACGCGCCGCGCAGTCCGACTCCGCTACCTGCCGAACCATCGCGGTCTGCCATCTTGCGATAACAGAGTATCGTGACGGTAAAAAAAAGGAGGCTTTCACCTACTTGGCGGAAGCCGAATCGCTCGGCAGCCGATTGCCGTACGAGGAACGGCGTTGGGAGTTCGATTGGCACGACCAACTTATGTCCATGACGTCTCTTCGCGCAGCCAGACGAGAAATCGAAGTGCCGATTGTGGGTAAACGATCGCCTGAAGAAACCGCACCTTGAGCAACCTCATGTCCGACTCGATTACGCGATGGATTGACGAACTCAAGGAGGGTGACGAACAGGCCGCGCAGAAACTTTGGGAACACTACTTCTCTCAGATTGTTGGTTTGGCCAGACGTAAGCTTGAAGGTGCGAAGCGTGCTGCAGCCGACGAGGAAGACGTAGCGCTGAGCGCTTTCAAGAGTTTGTGCATAGGTGCTGAGGCTGGCCGGTTTCCCAAGCTTTCAGATCGAGACAGTTTATGGTCACTGTTATTCGCGATCGTTGTCCACAAATCGACGGACCTGATCCGGTACGAGAATCGGCGGAAGCGAGGGGGGACCGGCGATCAGGAGAAATGCCTTCGTGCGGTTCCGCTTAGTCAGATTATTGAAGAACGCGCCTCACCATCTTTCGCGATGCAAATGAGCACCGAGTTCGAGAGCTTGATGAAGAAGCTAGAAAAGGCAGACGATCCCGATCTTCATCGCATTGCTGTGGCAAAGATGACGGGTGAATCGAACGTCGAAATAGCAAAACGTCTGGGCTGCGTGCGAAGAACCGTCGAGCGAAAAATTCAGTTGATTCGCCGAATCTGGGAGAAGGAAATCAGCGGCAGACTTTGAACCCTGCTTTGCGTCATTCAGACTCTGAAATCTGAGGCGATCTAAGAGAGCAAGTTGGCGATCTTTCGACCCGTGACGCTTAGTGTTAGTGGATAGTTTTCGAGCTCGGCGACAATCACCATTGATTGATCGCCCAGTCCAGCGATTACTTTTGCCAGTTCGTCGCTTACTCGGAAGCTAGGGTGTCTCGCGTGGCATTTACCAGTATCCCGTGCGCTGGAAAACGACGCCAACTTCACGGTCGAAGTAATAAGTCGCTCCGCCCCCGTCTGGCTCTCGCGGACTAATGTATTTGACTGCGTTTTTAGACGGTCTCAATTCGAGTCCAGAGGACACGCTCACTAAATCTTTTTCCGAGGCAGGCGTACCGTCCGGTGGTTCTGCGCCGCGTTTCACAACAGACAAGTCGCCGTACTGCTCCCACAGCTTGTCTAGATACGCGTGAAAATCGAGTTCCGAGATCGTGTATTGCGCGTGATATCCATTACCGTATTTGTACATCGTAATATTCGATGCGGTGTTCGGTAGATACCGTTCAGCTCGGAAGTCGTTGATGTCATCAAACGTTGCGTATTCGAAGTGACCGAAACGGAATGCGTCAGCAACAAGCTGGATGCCGGTGCAGGACGGTATGAACCCCACGATCGCAAGTAACGACGAGACTAGAAACGCTTTTCCGCGTTTCCATTTCAACGATTGCGCGAACAGAGTGACTGCAAAGACCGCTAGTGCCAGTGTGCAGAAAGTGATCTTAAGTGGGAGGATTATGGGCCAGAACATTTCGCAATTCTTCGCTCGTCAGTCGTCACTCGCCACTCGCCACTAACGAAACGCGAATCAGTTCTTTGTCGTTGCGTACAAACATCGCACCGTTAGCGTACGCTGGCGGGCTCCACAGTACTTCGCGTCCAAATGCGTTGTGGGTTGTCGCTAAGAGAGGTTTGGTTCGATCGATTTCTTCGTAGCCGTCGGGGGAGAGCGTGCCGATCGCCAATTCGCCAGTCTCGCTAAACAAGAAAAAGCGATCTTCGATTCGATTGAGGAAAATCGTACCTGCGTTCGACCAGCGTTTGCGGTCCTTCATCAACTCGAACGTCTCCCAGACACGTTCGCCTGTACTTAGCTTGACGCAACGCAACGACCCGCGATCGACGCCGTAGATGTATTCGGAATTCTTGGGGTCCGGCACGATTGGGCAATGCGAAGGTCCAACTCCCAGTTTCCTACTACCGCGCCAGACGACCGTGGCTTTCGGTTCGCCGGCATCCAATCGTAACGCCATCGATTTGTCTTTGATTGCACCAACGTACAGCCAATCGTTCACTTTCAATGGTGGTGCGATCGACATGTTGTAGTCCGCTTCGATCTTTTCGGACCAATAGAGTTCGCCTGTTTTCGGATCCAAGCTGTTCAACGATTTCGAGTGCCAAATCAAAAGCTGTTGTTTGCCACCATGTGTGATCAACGTTGGAGGAGCGTAGCCGATGTCAGGCGTTGTTAAAGACTTCCATATTTCTTTCCCCGTCATTTTGTCAAACGCGACAACCGCGCTGCCTTCTCCGCCGACGAGGCAGTACAGAATGTTGTCGACGATCAGTGGATGAGCAGCGTAGCCCCAAATCGGAGCTTTGGTCGAATACAAATCCGGTAGATTCTTTGACCAAATGATTTCGCCATCGTCCACACTTCGACAGAAAAGGTCACCTTCGGCGCCGAGCAAATATACGCGTTCGTTGTCCACGAGCGGTGTTGCACGTGGGCCAGCTGGATAACTGATTTCGTAGGGCCGATCGTATTCGTGTTTCCAGAGTTGCTTGCCCGTTATCTCGTCAAAGCAAACGACTCGCTCCGTGCCTTGCAGCACATTGCGTTTGTCGGGACTCGGCTCGGTATCACCTTCTTTTACAACGTAGTCCGTAAGAAAAACTCTTCCATCGGCAATCGCTGGCCCCGAGTATCCACCCGCCACGTCAGCTCGCCATATTATCTCTGGCCCGTCTTTCGGGAATTTTTTCAGTATGTTTGGCTCTCGCCATACGCCATCGCGTTTCACTCCCTGCCATTGCGGCCAGTCGTCTGCCATTGTCTGGGAGCTTGAGCAAACGATTGTCAGAACCAACGCGAGCAAAAGTGTTATCGAGAGATGCCGCATGGATGGAATCCCGGGTTGTTTGTTGGAAAGTCGGTGAACTCAAAGCCTATCACTGAAGGCTCCTCTAGGCAAAGTTGGTTTGCCGCGGCAAGATAGCGTCTTCCCTCCATTGTCTTGATTTCGTCGGTATTCAAGTTACGGCAGTCAACACAGTACATCCCTCGCGAAACCACGAAAGCTCAGTCATGAGTAAGCCCAAAATCCTTGTCCAGCTTGATCCCGACCCGCAGTCCAGTGTGTTTGACGCCATTGTCGCTTTGGATTCGGACGTTGATCACTTGTTACAGCATCGTTCGGTGGAGCTCGATCAAGTGCCCGGGCTTGTCCACGGTGCGATGTTCACGCGAGGTCCTGTCGATCTTAAGAGTACGGCGATTTTCATTGGCGGTAGTGACGTTGCGGCCGGGGAAGCCATATTGAAGAAGACGACGGAATGCTTCTTTGGGCCGATTCGCGTGTCGGTAATGATGGACGCGAGCGGCGCGAACACAACAGCAGCGGCAGCGGTCGTGGCGGCAGGGCGACACCTGGATCTATCGTCGACACGAGCACTCGTATTGGCCGCTACCGGGCCCGTAGGGCAACGCGTCTCGCGATTGCTGGCGGGTGCGGGAGCGTATGTGAAAGTCGCATCTCGGTCGTTGAGCCGTGCGGAGCAGCTGGCGGGTAAGATTGCCGAGACCGTTGCTGGTGCAAAGCTACACGCAGTAGTAACTCGGTCATCGCCGGATTTACAAGAAGCATTGACTGGCGTTGACCTTGTTATCGCTGCAGGTGCAGCGGGAGTTGAACTCCTCACCAACGAGATGCGAGCTAGTTCCGATTTGAAAGTTGCAATTGATCTCAACGCTGTTCCGCCATTGGGGATCGGTGGGATTGATGTCATGGATGCTGCGAACGATGTCAACGGTCAAATCTGCTACGGCGCTATTGGTGCCGGTGGAACGAAAATGAAAATCCACAAGGCGGCGATTCGACGGATCTTCGAAACCAACGATTATGTGTTGGACATCGACGAGATTTATCAGCTTGGACTAGACCTTGAGGACTAACGCAACGACACGCCCAGTTTTTCTTGCAACGCCGATAGAACTTTCGCGTGTGCTTTGTCGACCGTTTTCGTTTCGAGTGTTTTGTCTTTCGATCGATACGTAAGCGAATAAGCCAGTGACTTTTTCGATGCATCGAGTTTTTCACCACTTGGATCAGCGAATACATCGAACAGCTCGAAGCTCTCAAGTAAGGGTTCCTTGTAGCCTTGAAAGAACTGGCTTACCGTTTGGTTTGCAACGGAGCCATCGATTTCCATTGCAATGTCACGTGTGATGGCCGGGTAGGGCGATATCTCGACGTACTTCGACGGCTGCGACATGAGTTTTTCGATGGTTTTCAGTTTCAACTCGGCGACCAGCACAGCGTCATAGCCGATTTTTCGGGACGTGGTGGGTGAACACTGACCGAATACGCCTAGTGACGTTTCATTGCCAGAGAGTTTGACGAATAGCTCGGCAGCAAGGGCCAATGAAGAATCATCCAGCAACTCCATGCGAAAGCGAGTGTCTGGCAACATTGCTTCGACGACCCCACGCATATCATGAATCGTCAGCGAACGCGGCTTCGGCGTCATCCAGCCGGTTTCATCTGCATTGCCCGCGATCAACATGGAGACCAACGTTTCTTCGCCTTTGTCGCTGTAGGTGTTGCCGACTTCGAAGACACGAGCGGTTGGCGAACCCAGGTTTGCATTTCGTTTCGCCACGTTTAGTAAGCCAGATGAAAGTTCATTCACGGCGAGCCCAGACAGTAATGTCGTTCGCAGTACTCCGTAGTCCGTACCCAACGGGTTCTTGATCGGTACGGCCGTTCGGTCGTGACCGGCGGCACCCGTTTTGACTTGGCCGTCCGACACCATCGATAGTGTGGGCGTTTCGCAGAAACCAAGGCTGACCAATCGTCGCTTCATCATCATGACGATGTCGTACGTCGTATCTTCTTTTCGTGGCAACGAAGTAACCGACATGTGCGAAGCAGGGATATTGTCGAGTCCGAATATCCGGGCGACTTCTTCGACTAGGTCGATCGGTCGAAGCAGGTCGAGTCGGTAGCTGGGAATCTTCCACATGGAAATGCCTGCATTGAAAGTCCCCTCTAGCCCAAGGCTGTTAAGGATTTTCGTGATCTGGTCATCGGGAATATCTGTTCCGAGGACTGTTCGGCAGAAGGCGTGATCGAGTTCGACTTCGTGCCCCAACGACGGTGCGGCGCCAGCAACTTGAATATCTGGTTCGGCTTCGCCACCAGCGATTTCGAGAATCAATTTTGTCGCGAGTTCTGACGCACCAAGCACCTGTTGTGGATCCACGCCACGCTCGAATCGGTAGCTTGAATCGGAGCTAAGCGTGAGTCGATGTGATGTTCTACGGATGCGTGGAGGCTCGAAGTACGCGCTTTCGAGTAGAATGTCGGTCGTCGTTTCGGTGACTCCAGAGTCTTCACCGCCCATGACCCCGCCGATTGCGAGTGCTTTCTTGGCATCGGCAATGACTGTGTCTTCAGTCGAAAGTTTGTAGGTCTCGCCGTCCAACGCTATCAGTTCTTCACCGTTCGTCGCGAGTCGGACGTGGATTCCACCGTCGAGTTTCGCTGTGTCGAACGCGTGTAGCGGTTGTCCCAGCTCCATCAAAACAAAGTTGGTGATGTCTACAATATTGTTGATGGGCCGAAGACCAACTGATTCGAGGCGGCCTTGCAACCAGGCCGGCGAAGGTCCGACTTTCACACCCTTGATAATCCGCGCAGTGTAAAACGGACAAGCGCTGTCGGTGTCGATGCGCACTTCGTCGTCTTTTGCTGGCCGCGTTGAATTCGTGGAAGTGGCAACAGGTTCGCTTTTTAGTTTCTTGCCTGTGACGGCAGCCACTTCTCTCGCCATGCCGAGATGGCTCAACCAGTCCGGGCGGTTCGGAGTAATCTCGACCGTCATTTGCGTATCGGCGGGGTACATCGTCTTGAGCGACGTACCGACGACGCTGGTCTTGTCGAGGATGAGAAGCCCGTCCACGTCAGATGGAATTCCGAGCTCTTGGCCCGAACACATCATGCCTTGCGATTCGACGCCGCGCAGCTTCCCCTTCTTTATTTTCAGCCCACTTGGCATGACGGTACCGGGCAGCGCCAACGGAACCTTGTCGCCCACGCTGAAGTTTTTCGCGCCGCAAACGATCTGACTTGTTGCATCGCCGTGTTTCACCTGACAGACGCTGAGCTTGTCTGCGTCAGGGTGACCGTCTTTTTGCAGAACTTCCGCCACCACGACGTTTTCGTGAATCACGTGTTCATCGACTTCTTCCACTTCGACACCAGCAAACGTGAGTAAGTCTTCAAGCTGTTTGGTGGAGATGTCGGAAACGTCAACGTGTTGACTGAGCCAGTCCAAGGAGATCTTCATGCGGGAGTACTACCGAGCTTCAGTGGTATCGGTGCGGGCATTTTGCCCGGTGGCATCTTCGCAATGCCACGTAATCCAGGATTGTATTGGCTGATGGAAATCGGCGAAACCGCATGCGGCGGCGACTGAAGAAATAGACGGTCGCGTGACAAACCCATACCCACGCTGGCAAGCGTAGTGCGGGAAATCAACGCGTGTTAGTAAGAGCCGGCTAGTTGCAACGAGTCTTGTCGCTGGCGTCGCCAGTAATGTAGCGCGTGGATCAGTTCAGAGATCGACTGAAAACGATGGTCCGGATGCTTGGCCACACATCGGAGGCAGATTGCCTCGATCTGCGTTGGAGTTTCCTTCGGCGTGGCACTTCCTTCAGCCAGCATTTCCTGCAAGTTTGAACCCCAATCGAGGCTTTCTAGCGTGAGTAACTCGAAAAGGATTGCTCCCACACTGTAAATGTCGGATCTTGGATCGATCACGCCGCCTGCGGCCTGCTCGGGAGACATGTAGAGAGGATCGGGTAGCTTGGCTTGAACTTTTTCTAACGGAACGTTTTTCAATCTCGCCAATCCCCAATCTAAAACGTGAACCTCGCCGTACGCTCCCGATACGATATGTTTCGGTGTCAAGTTGCAGTGGTACACGCCGCGATTGTGTGCGTAATTGAGTGCGTGACAGACTCGGATAAGGATATCGACCATGTTATCCAAATCCCATTCGGTCGCTATCTGGTCGTTCGATTGAAGCGAGTCCAGCATCTCGTCAAACGTTGAGCCAACAATCTGTGGCATCGTGAAATAGTAGTGCCCTCTTATGTCTCGACAGATGTCGTAGACGGGCACCGTATTTGGGTGCTCAAGCATTGCCGTAATGCGAGCTTCGCGCAGAAAGAGTTTCTGCTGCAGCGGATTAGTGGACAAATGTGGCGCGAGCGACTTGTAGCAAACAGTGCGGCCCAGGTGGAGATCCCTGCACGTTTGGACAATACTCCTCGCGCCGTTTGAAACCGTCTCGAAGTAAGCGTAACGTGACTTGTGACGATTTCGAGCTCCCGCGGGTAGTTCCTCGTCAACGCTTTGTAACGACAAGTCTGTGTTTTTCGCAGGGAATTGGTGGGACACGTGCTAACCCGTTGATTTCTAAGTGGGCGACGATTGGATAGATCTACTCTTTTGCGGGAATCCCGTGACAAAAAAACATAGCACGCAGCAGTTGTCACCTCTGCCGAATCTTCACAAGGTGTGCAAAATAGGGGCAAGTTTTTGGGTTTCTTATTCTGAGGGTGTATGAGCAACGTTTTGTTTGAGGTGTGTATTGACTCGGTGGACGGTGCCATTGCCGCGACGCGGGGCGGAGCTGACCGGCTAGAGCTTTGCAGCGCACTGTCAGAAGGCGGCATTACGCCCAGTTTCGGGCTCGTACAGAGCGTGCTCGAACAGACTCATTTACCGGTAATGATGATGATTAGGCCACGAGGTGGGTCGTTTGTTTATTCTGCAGACGAAGTTGCCGTAATGCTGCGTGACATTGCGCTTGCGCAAAAGCTGGGTGTGGCTGGTGTCGTCTTCGGGTGTCTTGAAGGTGACGGGGCGCTTGATATTCCAACCAACGAGACACTGATTGAGGCGGCACGTCCGCTTGCGGTAACGTTTCACCGTGCGTTCGACGAAGCAGCGGTGGATCCGCTTGCGGCGCTTGATCAGCTGAAGGGGATGGGGGTCGACCGTTTGCTGACTTCTGGGCAAAAGCCGAGTGCAGAGGAGGGCGTGGAACGAATTAGAGAACTCATCCCACGCAGCGACAAGGTCGCGGTGATGCCAGGCGCTGGTGTTCGACCGGAGAACGCTGCTGAGATTATTCACGCAACCGGCGCGACTGAAATTCATGGCACGGCGTCACGGTTTTGCGATCAGCTGCAGCGGAAGGTGACTTGCGAAGAAACCGTAAGAGCAATTCGTGAAGCAGTGTAGAGCACCAATACCATCGTTTTCTCTTAGGTCGTTGCTGATTTTCGTTTCTGCCGCGAGTGTTGCCAGCTTCGCATTGGGCAACCCGGTAGTCGAAGTGTCGATACTCATGATGCTTGCTGCGGCAACGAGTATAATCGCGCTTTTAGTGTTTGGCGTTTGGACGCGCCGAGTCTTCCCTTTGCTACTTGCGTGTTTTTTGGGGGGCTACCTCACGATCGCAGACGGTGGAGTTTTTCCCGAGAAGGAACGATATCTGCCAACCGAATGGGCATTGGCTCGATGCTGCCGAGGCCATACAAATCTTGAAAACGGTCGAAAACGAACGGTATCACTGACCAAGTGGATATCACGATTGTGCCTCGAGCCCAATCATAAGGACTGGGATGCAGTCACTACATTGAAATACTCACCTACGAGCGGTTCAGCTACAAATCGAATGGCGGAGGTTGCTACGAGTCAATCCGATGCGTCGATCGAATTGCAATTGCCCCGTTTTGCGATGACTACTGTGAGCTCGGTAAAGACCGTTTCGACAAGAGCCTTTCCGCAGAACCGTG
This sequence comes from uncultured Pirellulaceae bacterium, assembly GCA_964397295.1. Lineage (GTDB taxonomy): Bacteria > Planctomycetota > Planctomycetia > Pirellulales > Pirellulaceae > CAYNJG01. The sequence goes on along the minus strand of CAYNJG010000028.1, from coordinate 9,470 downwards.
GGTTCTTTATCACGGGACATTGCCTGGTAGTCGTCTCGATCACGATGTTCATGGTGATAGGCTACCGATCATCTAGCGCCCATCGTTGAATTATTCGTTCGCGTGATGTTACGATCTCGTTTCGACGAAGAGGTGTCCGTGATGGGAAATGTCGATTCCAAGAAGTCTCGCAAACGATTGACATCGACGAATAAGTGCCTCTTGCCAAAGGTTCGCGACTTGACGGATGGCAATAGGGATCGCGCATAATAAAAGCCCGATCGGTTCGACCGGGCGCGTTTCGCAAACTCGATAGCAGAAGTTATCGAGGCTTGCGGCCTTCTCGGAAAAAGCCAACACTCTCCAGCGAAGCGTACACTTCTTCCAGAGTCTTTTCACCGAAGTTAGAAATCTCGAGTAGATCTTTGCGAGTGCAACGCAGAAGATCTCGAACTGTAAAGATGCCTCGCTCTTCAAGACAATTGGTCGTTCGTACCGAGAGTCCGATTTCCGCTGTGCTCATCTCCAAGCGTTCTTGTTGGTTGCGGCGTTCTTCGTCGGCTTGGATTAACGGAATGCGTGTCGACATTACGGGGTCCCTCCCTAATGAGTAAAATGAACAAAGTAAAAAGAATTGTTGCGCCGCATTCTAGCAACGATATATTTTTCGCAAGTGTATAAATCTCAAAAACGACGCTCAATTACGATTTTTCCCAGAAGGTGCGAAAGTAGAAGATTTCGCCCCTTAGAACGAAAGCGTGCTAGCCAGTTTGTTTCGTAGGAACGGGCACGCAGCCTCCCGCAAAGATTTGCGGAAAGATAAAACACAGTCGGCATCCTGCGGCGGCATTTTCTGCAAACAACGGACCTACAACCTATGTCGTTTAGCCTCAACGATCTTACGGAATCTCAACGAGAAGCGGCCGAGCACGTCGATGGACCGCTGCTCATTCTTGCTGGACCTGGAAGTGGAAAAACTCGAGTCGTCACGCATCGTATCGCGAATTTGCTGCAGCGCGGCGTTCCGTCGGCGCACATTTTGGCTCTGACGTTCACGAACAAAGCCGCTGACGAAATGAAGCGGCGGGTTAACGAAATGGCGCCAGGCGAATCGGTCTGGGTCAGTACGTTCCACCGTTTTTGCTCACGGTTGCTTCGGGAGCACGCGTCGTTGGTCGGACTGTCCGAGAATTTTACGATCTTCGACATGGGGGACAGCGAACGCGCGTTGAAGCACGCCGTCGAAGGCTTGGAAGATCTGAATCTCTCGCAAGTTCCGCCCGGTAAATTGCTGAAGGGCATCAGCGACTGTAAGCAAAAACTCATCACCGCCGATAAGTACCAGCCTCGCGGCGGAAAGACGGTCGCGGTACTGTTGGCCGACGTCTATCCGGCTTACCAAAACCAGCTGATGACGTCCAACGCTGTCGACTTCGACGATCTGTTGCTGCACACGGTTGAGCTACTGCGCAACAATCCAGAACTGCGACATGACTTGGACGAACGATATCGCTACGTCATGGTGGATGAGTATCAAGACACCAACCCAGCGCAATACGCCATCGCACGGGCGTTGTCGGTGGACTTCCCCAACCTTTCGGTGACAGGCGATCCCGACCAATCGATCTACGCTTGGCGCGGCGCGGACATTCGCAACATCTTGGGATTTGAGAGAGACTATCCAGATGCGAAAGTCATTCGGCTGGAGCAAAACTTTCGCAGCACGCCCGAGATACTTTCCTGTGCCGATGAACTGATCAAGTTCAACAAACAACGCAAAGCAAAGTCGTTGATCCCGGTTCACGACTCTGGCGACCGAGTTGGATTGCTCGCCTTTCCGACACAAGTCGACGAGGCTCAATACATCGCCGAACAGATCACGGCACAAGTTGAATCAGGCGAACGCAACTATCGTGACTACGCAATCTTTTATCGAGTCAACGCGTTGTCTCGCTACCTGGAACATACGCTCAGCGAGCAGCGCATTCCATTTCAGATTCTCAATGGCGTCGAGTTCTACCAACGCAAAGAAGTTAAAGATGTCGTTGCGTATTTGCAGCTCACAAACAATCCAAAGAACGACGTTGCGTTTCTGCGAGTCGTGAATACGCCAGCGCGAGGACTAGGCAAAGTATCCATCAGCAAAGTCGCCGACTACGCGCGACAACATCAACTCTGCTTGCTCGATGCGTCTCGAGAGATGAGTGATCAGCTCAGCAAACGTGCTGCCAAGTCGTTGGACGCATTCGTCAAGATGATCGACGAGTTTCAAAACTACGCGACATCGCCAGTGGAAGAGATTCTAGGACACATTCTGGCGAAATCAGGCTACGAAGACTTCGTTGCTGACCGCGATGAACGGGCAGACGAAGACCGCGCGGGCAATATTCGCGAATTGCTCTCCGCAGCAAGGCAGTTCGACATGTACCACTCGGGATCGGACTATTTGGACGCGTTCCTCGAACAAAGTGCGCTCATTTCCGATACAGACGCCTGGGAAGACGAAACCGACAAAGTCACGCTGATGACGCTACACGGTTCCAAGGGGCTAGAGTTCCCAGCGGTCTTCATGGTCGCCGTCGAACACGGCAAATTGCCGCACGAACGCAGCCGCAGAGACCCGGTTCAACTGGAAGAAGAACGCCGACTGATGTTCGTGGGCATTACACGTGCAAAAGAATCGTTGACGATCAGCTACGCAAAATACCGCGACTATCGCGGCCAATTATCGCCGACGATCGCCAGCCAGTTCTTGATGGAGTTGCCGCGAGACGAAATGCACGTCGTCGTGCCCGACGGAACTCCAGCACACTTCATCGACGAATCCTATCCCGATATGTGGGAAGCAGAAGACCTGAACGAAGAAGACTTAGCAGACGACGCCACTGAGTTCGATCCAAGCAGCTTCGAAGAAGAACCCGCGATTCAGATCAATGAGCCGACGGAGATCAAATCGATCGATCCTTCTTCAATCACCACCGCCGCGTCGCTCGCGGGCAACGACGAAGTATCGGCAGAGGTAGCGAAGGAAGAACGTGATCCCGTCGATCCGAACTTGTTCGCGCACGGCATGCGTGTCAAGCATCCCGAGTACGGACTTGGCAAGATCGTTGCGTTGTCCGGCGAAGGTACCAATCGCACAGCGACGGTGAACTTTGTGATGTCAGGCGAAAAGAAATTCATCCTGACATACAGCGACTTGCTACCGGCTTAACCTGAGAAGAACCCACGCCGAAGCGACTAGTGCTGTTGCCCCCGTTCACAACCCAAACCTTTATTCTCGGGTTATTCAGTAAGGCTGCGATTACTTCAAAAAAATCGGCCAGCGGATAGTTCGCTGGCCGAAATGCCTCGTGCTTTTTCGACGTTGCAGCTTAAGGCTGCTGACGAATCGACGTCACTGGATCTTCCAAACCGAGTCGCTTCATCTTCTTGTAAAGCGTCGTGCGGTTGATACCAAGTGCGTCGGCGGTCGCATTGCGATTCCAGCCGTTTGACTCGAGTACTTCCAGGATGATTTGTCGTTCGGGGCCAGCCAACGCTTCCTTCAGCGTGCGACCGGTTGCGACGGGCATCGTCATGGCTGCTGACGAAGTCGTGATATTTGTCGAAAGGTCTTCGACGCCAATCAACTCGCCTTTGCCGAGCAAGACGGCTCTTTCGACGATGTTTTGCAACTCTCGAACGTTACCAGGCCAGCGGTATCGCTGCATGTGATCGATCGCATCGGAAGTAAATCCGGTGACTTCCTTACCTGCGTCTTCGCACACTTCGCGGAGGAACTGATTTGCGAGCAGCGGAATGTCCGTCGGCCGCTCGCGAAATACCGCGACTATCGTGGTCAACTTTCGCCAACGATCGCCAGCCAGTTCTTGATGGAACTCCCGCGCGACGAGATGCAGGTAGTCGTTCCTGACGGTACACCGGCACAGTTTATCGACGAATCATACCCCGATATGTGGGACGACGAAGAGCTGACATCAGCGATGAGAATTTGGCGGACGATGCGACCGATTTTGATCCGAGCAGCTTCGAGGATGAGCCAACGATTCAGATCAACGAGCCCGTTGAGGTCAAGTCCATCGATCCCTCGTCGATTACAACTGCTGCTTCACTTGCTAGTGACACCGACAAAGAAGTAGCCAAGGAAGAACGCGAGCCGGTAGATCCGAACTTGTTCGCTCTACAGCGATTTACTTCCAGCCTAACTCTCGTCGTACTCGAACTTCTGGCGTAGTGTCCTTAAATCATCTTGAGATACAGTATTCATGATGAAGCCGCACTTAGTGCAAACGGCGGCACAAACTCGATAGTCCCTCGAGCCTGTCAACAAGAATGCATCTGGATTGTCGTGGAACCGAACCCGAATGTGCGCCCTGCCTTCAAGGCTTCCATCTTTAGTGATGTCCGACGAACCGCATTGCAAGCACTTCATTTCGTTATCCGGTGGTGAGAGAAGCTCTAGGTACTAGTTCGTTCATCATTGAACTATATCAGGACAATCTGCCTTGGATTGAATCCGAATTGGTTGAGCGAGCTATGCGTCTTGAAAGACGTCTCGAAAAGCTCGCATGAGTTTTTCCCCGCGGTTTGAATTCATCTGAGCATGAAATTGGATGCGTCCCAATAGGTGCTGTTGGAATGACGGGTGCGAGTTGCGATTTTGCGAGTCGACACTTTGGGTTTTGCAGTTGTGAAGGATCGCCTTAAGCTGCTCGTAGTCGCGCCGCGGGGCGTTGGGAAACGCGTTGAGTACCAGTCCGGCGGCTGTTTGCCGTGATCCTGGTCGCATCATTCGAGTCTTTCGCGGTTGGATGCGAAAACCTTCTTCGAGGACGATTGAAAGTGCGAAGACATGGAACCGTTTGCTGCGTTTTGCCAGGGTATCGCCACCAGAAAACAGCAGGTCGTCCGCGTATCGCGTGTAGTCGGCGTCGAATTGTCGCGCGAGTCCGTGCAGGCGGCAGTCCAAACGATAAGCAACCAAATTGGCAAGCGCAGGAGAAGTTGGAGCCCCCTGCGGCAAGTGCGGGCTCTTCCAGATACTTTGGTCGGGTGATGAACCGTCCGATTGCAGAATCGCCGGTGGTGTAACGGTAGTCGTCAACGCGCTCAGCATTTTCGTAACGGTCTCAGGATATCCAGCGGTACGAAAGATCGCTGCCACGCGAGCGCGATGAATGGACGGGAAGAAATCCTGTAAGTCCATCCGGAGTACGAATGATTTCTGCGTGTGCGAGGCAACGAAAGATCGAATGTTATGACCCCGGCGGAACCCATGGGCTGCCGAATGCGGTGGAATCTCATTGAGGATGTCATGCGCGATCGTGCGCTGAACTTGCTTCAGCCGCAACTTCGGGGCTTCGACTAGTCGCGAACCACCCGAGTGCTTCTTCAACCAATGGCACCGGTAGTGCCACTGTGAATCATCGACTCGAAAAGCGGCACGCAAGTCTGTGAGCCAAGCCAATCGCGGTAGCGGGATCGTCAGCCACTCGGCCAGATCCGCGGGAGTGAGTAGTTCCGGTACCTGCCATGTTTCCGGATTTCCTTTTGCGGGCTGCATCGTTCGTGCAAAGGTAGCCACTTCGCTTGAATCAATGAACGGCAGCCCTTTGGCTGCTTGAAGATGTTCGTTTTCGAGCAGAGTTTGGAAAATGGCTCGCGAGTTAGGCCTCGCTTCTCCTAGTTGGTCTACTAAATCTGCCGCAACCGTTGCCATCCAGGGTTCATTCTTTCCGATTAGATTCTCAAGTTCGATCGCAATGCTATCTCGCGACCAAGTTCCATTGGCCAGCGTAATTGCCAGTTGTGATGCTATGCCGACACTGCGATGTTGAGACGGAGTTGGGATGTTGCCGGCGATCTCTCGGAGTCGCTTACTGCGAACGAAGCAGCGTTGTAGTGGTGCGAAGCCTGTGACGAAATGGAATACCAACCGGTCGTTTGGACGTTTCGCAAACTCGGCAATCATCGACTTGCTAATTGCCTTCATCCAGTTCTGACGCGTGCCAATGAATTCACGCAACTCGCGCACGATATCTTTTTCATCCCACTCGGCTTCACCTATTTTGAGCGTGATGGCTTTGCAGACATATTCAAATCTTACGGGATCCTGCATGTTGGATCCTCAATTGTCGAAAAGAGAAAGAAAAGCGACGGCCCACGCCAACGAGTCTCGTTGTCACTAGGGTATTGATGGCGAGGCCATCGCCGCCCTGTGTTTGAAAACCGTGCTAAGTGGATCCCCTGGGGTAGCCCCAGAGAGGCAAAACAAAATTGCTTTGCCAGCTTGGAGTCAGACCGTCGCAGTTCGATTAAACTCGATAGCGCTCCAGATCTCAAGGCTCGGCCGTGCAGGTAGCTCGTGAGCGCATGAAAAAACCGGCCGAGCGAGACTAATCGCTGGCCGGTTGGTTTTACATTCTGTGCCTCAGTAGACGCTTGGCCACTAGGGCTGTTGCTGTCGAATCGTCGTCACTGGATCTTCGAGACCGAGTCGCTTCATCTTCTTGTAAAGCGTCGTGCGGTTGATTCCCAATGCGTCGGCGGTCGCGTTGCGATTCCAACCGTTTGACTCAAGGACTTCCAAGATGATCTGTCGCTCAGGACCGGCCAACGCTTCCTTCAGCGTTCGACCAGTGGCGACAGGCATCGTCATTGCTGCAGAGGAAGTTGTGATGTTTGTCGAAAGATCTTCAACGCCGATCAGCTCACCTTTGCCGAGCAAGACAGCTCGTTCAACGATGTTTTGCAGCTCGCGAACGTTACCAGGCCATCGGTATCTTTGCATGTGATCGATCGCGTCCGAAGTGAATCCTGAGACTTCCTTACCTGCGTCTTCGCACACTTCGCGGAGGAACTGATTTGCGAGCAGCGGAATGTCTGTCGGCCGCTCGCGAAGTGCGGGCAACTCGATGTTGATTACGTTGACTCGGTAGTACAGGTCTTGGCGGAAGGTTCCCGCTTCGACGCACTCGGCCAAGTTTTCGTTGGTCGCGAGAATGACACGTGAGTCGACGGAAAACGTTTTAGTTCCGCCAACTTGCTCAAATTGCATTTCTTGCAAGACGCGAAGCATTTTTACCTGCATGCTCATCGGAGCAGTTCCAATCTCATCCAGGAAGATTGTGCCACCGTCGGCTTGAAGGAACTTGCCCATTTTTTCGCCGGTGGCACCGGTAAACGAACCGGCGACGTGGCCAAACAATTCGCTTTCCAAAAGGTTTTCTGGAAGAGCTCCGCACGCAACTTCGACGAATGCGCCGTCACGTCGTTCACTGCGTCGGTGAATGGCTCGCGCGATCATCGACTTGCCCGTTCCACTTTCGCCAGTGATCAGAACAGTTGCCTTGGTATCGGCGACGCTGTCGATCATGTCGAAAACACGTTGCATGCGTGGATCGTGGCCAACAATGTTCTCCAATCCGAATTGCTTGTCGAGTTGTGCCTTGAGGGTGCGATTCTCTTTGATAACTTCGCGTTGCGACAAAGCTCGCTCGATCGACATTTCGAGTTCTTGGTCCAAGATCGGTTTCGTCAGCAAGTCAAACGCACCAGCTCGGAGAGCATCGACGCCTGTTTCGACCGTGCCGTACCCAGTCACAAGAATGACGGTTTGATTCGGATGATTGGTTCGGCAATGAGCCAAAACTTGAAAACCGTCTTCAGCACCCAGACGCACGTCACAGATGACGAGGTCATAGGTCTTCGCATCAATCTGCGAATTTGCGGTAGGAACATCTCGAGCAGTGTCAACACGGTAGTTCTTCGTTCGAAGCCATTGCGACATGGAATCGAGAACGTGACGGTCGTCATCTACGAGGAGTATAGAAGCCAGGTGGGTCATGGTTTGGTTTCTTTGGGTCTTTGGAAAGCTCTGTTGGAAGCGAGAGTCACACGCTCCGGTTCATATTCGTAGGAATGGCGGACCACGTGGTTTTCCCGATTCCTTTTAGTAACGATGTGCGAAACAACCCAACATTCGGCGAAGTTGTGGTGATCGCGCATACTTCCTGCGACCGTTACGTAGATTATCTACGTCACTGCTTTCCCAGGGTCAACGATGTAAACCGAATGACATCATGCAGGGCCCTTTCTTAGTTGGATTGTCCGGTCCGACGGGCACATAACCGATACAACCCTCTCGATGGTGGTATATTGTTGTTGGGTTGATGGCGTTACAATGTGAACTCGATCGAAGGATATCGATCATGGCGATAGGGCAGAATTGAGATTGAGAAAGTCGAGTCAAGATTTCTATGGGCATTTCAGTGCTAATCGTCGATGACCATGCGATCGTTAGATCTGGTCTACGCAGTATGTTGGAAGGATCAGAGGTTGAGATCGTTGGTGAAGCAACCGATGCAAACGGTGCGGTCGAACAAACGGTTGCCCTGACGCCCGATGTTGTGTTGTTGGACATCCGAATGCACAAAACAGATGGTCTTCAGGCGTTGAAGATGATTCGTGAGCAGTCGCCAGACACGCGGGTCATGATTCTCTCGACTTACGACAATCCTACTTACGTTGCTCGTTCGGTTGCCTTGGGCGCGAAAGACTACGTATTGAAGGGCAGTTCAAAGGAAGAGCTTCTAGCCCGGATTCGTCAGGTTGCTACGGATCAACCGCCGACTGAAGACAGTATTTTGCATTCAGTCAAAGAAACCATGGCGCAACGCAAATCAGCACATGCTGATTTTCCGCTTACCAATCGTGAGCTCCAAGTGCTACGTCACATTGCATTGGGACTGAGCAATCGTGAGATCGGTCAGTCGCTCGGGATTAGCGTTGAGACGGTGAAAGAACACGTACAAAACATTCTTCGCAAAATTAATGCTGTGGACCGAACGCAAGCTGCAGTGTGGGCAGTAAAACGCGGTTTAGTTCAGTAGCGACAATTGCAAACTATTTTAGGCAGACGAGCTCGCCACTAGAATCGAGGCCGCATGTCTGAAGATCGCATCTATTCGATGCCACTTGATCGCGTCGGAGATTTCACGTTTGACGAAATGGTCGTCGAGGTGTTTCCCGATATGATCTCGCGATCAGTGCCGGGCTACGCCTCAGTTCTCGCGATGACAGCGGAGTTAGGCGAGCGATATGCAGTTTCCGGCTCGAACGTCTACGATCTTGGTTGCTCACTTGGCGCCGCAACGTTTCTGTTACGTAAGCGCGTGCCAAAGAGCTGTAGCATTCGGGCAATCGACTCGTCGCCCGCAATGATTGAAAAGTTGCGAGCGTCAGTTGTCGAACAATCCTCGAATTTCGCGGCAATAGAAGCGATCGAAGCAGACATCCGCGAAATCGATATCCAAGACGCGTCGTTCGCGATTCTCAATTTCACCTTGCAGTTCGTACCTGCGGAAGAACGTGCGAAGCTGCTGCGAACGGTATGTAAAGGGCTCCGTGATGGCGGCGCCCTGGTTCTTTCGGAAAAGGTGCATTTTGCGGATCCCAATAAACAAGTGTTGATGACAGAATTGCATCAT